>JACRPB010000240.1 GCA_016214175.1 Rhodocyclales bacterium | reverse complement strand
CGTGGCGCGAAGGCGTGCATGCGCACATGCAAGGTCCGTCGGCGACGCTGGACGAAATCAAGAAATCCAACCTGCGCGGCCGCGGCGGCGCCGGCTTCACCACCGGCGTCAAGTGGGAGGCCTGCCGCCACGCGCCCGGCGCAACGCGCTACGTCGTCTGCAATGCCGACGAGGGCGAACCCGGCACCTTCAAGGACCGCGTACTGCTGACGCGCCAACCCGACCTCGTCTTCGAAGGCATGACGGTGGCGGCCTACGTCATCGGCGCCGCCAAGGGCTACGTCTATCTGCGCGGCGAGTACCGCTACCTGCTGGAACCGCTCAACGCCGTGCTCGCCCGCCGCCGCCAGCAAGGCCTGCTCGGCACGAAGCTCGGCGGCCAGGCCAAGTTCGACTTCGACATCGAGGTCCATCTCGGCGCCGGCGCCTATGTCTGCGGCGAGGAGTCGGCGCTGATCGAATCGCTGGAAGGCAAGCGCGGCGTGCCGCGCAACCGTCCGCCCTACCCGGTCACCCACGGCTTTCTCAACCAGCCGACGGTGGTGAACAACGTCGAAACCTTCGCCGCCGCGGCGCTGATCGCGGCCAAGGGCGGCGACTGGTACCGCACCATCGGCACCGCCAAGTCGGCCGGCACCAAGCTGGTTTCGGTTTCCGGCGACTGCGAGCGCCCCGGCATCTACGAGTATCCGTTTGGCGTCAGCGTGCGCGAAATCCTGACCGACTGCGGCGCGCGCGACACGCAGGCGGTGCAGGTCTCGGGGCCGTCCGGCGTCTGCATCGCCGACAACGAGTTCGACCGCCGCATCGCCTTCGAGGACATCCCGATCGCCGGCGCCTTCATGATTTTCGACCAGCGCCGCGACATGTTCGAGGTGGCGCGCAACTTCACGCATTTCTTCGCCCACGAGTCCTGCGGCTTCTGCACGCCCTGCCGCGTCGGCACTTCGCTCCTGAAGAACCTGATGGACAAGATCGCGCAAGGCCACGGCACGCAATACGACCTCAACGAGATCTACGGCCTCAACCACTTGTTGAAAATGGCCGCCCATTGCGGCCTCGGCCACACGGCCTGCAATCCGCTGTTCGACACCCTGGAAAAATTCCGCCCGGCCTATCAGCGGCGCCTGAAATCGCTGGAATTCGAACCGGCTTTCGACCTCGACGCCGCCTTGTCGCAGGCGCGGCAAATGACCGGCCGCGACGATGCCGGCGCCCACGTCTTCATCCCGCACCTGTGCTACCACCCCGAATTCAAGCCGCACGGCAGTTGCAAGCTGTGCACCGTGAAGGTCAACGGCCGCCCGGCCACCTCCTGCACGCTGCCCGCCGCCGCCGGCATGGAGGTGGAAAGCAACACACCGGAAATCCGCGACAAGCGCCGCATGCTGCTGCAAATGCTGCTGGTCGAGGGCAACCACTTCTGCCCGTCGTGCGAGAAGAGCGGTCACTGCAAATTGCAGGCGCTCGGCTACGAACTCGAAGTGATGACGCCGCACTTCACGCATTTCTACCCCGACCGTCCGGTCGACGCCTCGCATCCCGACGTGCTGCTCGACTTCAACCGCTGCATACTCTGCGAGTTGTGCATCCGCGCCAGCGCCGAAGTCGACGGCAAGAACGTTTTCGCGCTCTCCGGGCGCGGCCTCAAGAAGCACCTGATCGTCAACGCGGAGTCCGGCAAGCTGGCCGACACCGACTTCGCACTCGGCGACAAGGCGGCGCAGGTCTGCCCGGTCGGCGTCATCCTGCCGAAGCGCCGCGGCTTCAGCGTGCCGATCGGCCAGCGCCGCTTCGACGAAAAACCGATTTCGGCGCACGTCGCGGAGTTTGTCCCCGTGGCGCCGGCGTCGAGCGGCCAGGGAGAAGGCAAATGAACGCAGCGGCCGTCAAACCCAAGATCCGCATCGCCACCACCAGTCTCGCCGGCTGCTTCGGCTGCCACATGTCGATCCTCGACATCGACGAGCGCATCCTCACGCTGCTCGACCTGGTCGAGTTCGACCGTTCGCCGATCACCGACATCAAGCATTGCGGACCCTGCGACGTCGGCCTCATTGAGGGCGGCGTCTGCAACGCGGAGAACGTGCATGTACTGCGCGAATTCCGCAAGAACTGCAAGATCCTCGTCGCCGTCGGCGCCTGCGCCGTGAATGGCGGCCTGCCGGCGCAGCGCAATCATCTCGACCTGCGCGACATCCTCGAAGAGGTCTACCACACCGAGGTCGGCCTCTCGCAGGGCAGCAGCATTCCCAACGATCCGGAACTGCCGCTGCCGCTCAATCAGGTGCACCCGATCCACGAGGTGGTGAAGATCGACTACTTCCTGCCCGGCTGCCCGCCGCCGGCCGACGCCATCTGGAAGTTCCTCACCGATCTCATCGCCGGCTGCACGCCCCATCTGGGTCACGGCCTGCTCCACTACGACTGAGGACTGACATGAGCCTCGAACTTGAAACCGCCGTCCATCCCGAAAACCTGAGGCGCGTCGCCATCGAGCCGGTGTCGCGCGTCGAAGGCCACGGCAAGGTCACACTGCTGCTCGACGAAAACAACAAGGTGCATCAGGTGCGCCTGCACATCGTCGAATTCCGCGGCTTCGAGCGCTTCATCCAGGGCCGCCCCTACTGGGAAGTCCCGGTGATGGTGCAACGCCTGTGCGGCATCTGTCCGGTCTCGCACCACCTCGCCGCCTCCAAGGCGCTGGACATGATCCTCGGCGCGAAGCTGACGCCGACGGCCGAAAAGCTGCGCCGCCTGATGCACTACGGCCAGATCCTGCAATCCCATGCGCTGCATTTCTTTCATCTCGCTTCGCCCGACCTCTTGTTCGGCTTCGGCGCGGACGTCGCCACGCGCAATGTCGTCGGCGTCATCGCCGCCGCGCCCGAGGTGGCGAAGAAAGGGGTGCTGCTGCGCAAGTACGGCCAGGAAGTGATCCGCCTGACCGCCGGCAAACGCGTGCATGGCACCGGTACCGTACCTGGCGGCGTCAACAAGTCGCTCAGCGTTGCCGAGCGCGATCTGCTGCTGAAGGACATCTACCAGATGGTGACCTGGAGCCGCGAGGCGGTGCAGATCATCAAGGGACTGTTCGCGCAGAACCTCGCGGCGTACAACGCCTTCGGCCGCTTCCGCTCGCACAGCATGAGCCTGATCCGCGCCGACGGCGCCATGGATCTCTACCACGGCGGCCTGCGCGCCCGCGACATGGACGGCAAGACGCTGTTCGACCACTTCGACTATGCGCGCTATTGGGACGTCATCACCGAGGGCGTCAAGTCCTGGTCCTACATGAAGTTTCCGTTCTTCAAGAGCCTCGGCGAAGAGGCGGGTTGGTATCGCGTCGGTCCGCTGGCGCGCGTCGCCAACTGCGACTTCATCCCGACGCCGCTCGCCGACAAGGAACGCGTCGAGTTCCTCGCCTACGACGGCGGCAGCGTTGCCGGTGCAACCCTCGGCTATCACTGGGCACGCATGATCGAAATGCTGCATGCCGCCGAGAGCATCAAGGATCTGCTCCACGACGACGACATCCTCGGCAGCGACCTGATGGCCAAAGGCGAGCGCCAGGAACGCGGCGTCGGCGTCATCGAAGCGCCGCGCGGCACCTTGATCCACCATTACCGCGTCAATGAAGACGACCAGGTGATCCGCGCCAATCTGATCGTATCGACCACGCACAACAACCAGCCGATGAACGAGGCGATCCGGCAGGTCGCCCGACAATACCTGGACGGCAACGAGGTCACCGAAGGCCTGCTCAACCACATCGAGGTGGCGATCCGCTGCTTCGATCCCTGCCTCTCCTGCGCGACCCATGCGCTGGGGCAGATGCCGCTGGAGGTCGAGTTGGTCGCAGCGGACGGCACGGTCGCCAGCCGCCTCGCCAAGGGCAGCGACGGAACGTTCTGCCGGTGACGGGGCGCATCCTGGTTTTCGGCTGGGGCAATCCCAGTCGCGGCGACGACGCGCTGGGGCCGCTGTTCGTCGAGCGCATCGAAGCGCTGCAACTGCCCGGCGTCGACTGCCTGACCGATTTCCAGCTCCAGGTCGAGCATGCGCTAGACCTCTATGGCCGCGACCGCATCCTGTTCGTCGATGCCAGCCTGGAGGCGGCGCCTCCCTTTGCCGTCGAGCGCATTGCGGCAGCCAAGGATGCGAGTTTCACGACCCACGCCATGACGCCGCAGGCCGTGCTCCAGGTCTATGTCGAACTCGAGGATGGCGACCCGCCGCCGACCTGGCTCCTGGCCATAAGCGGCGAGCGTTACGAACTGGGCGAGGGCCTGGGCGCCGCGGCGCAGCGGAATCTCGAAGCCGCGCTCGCTTGGGCCGCCGACTGGCTCGTTGCCGGACAGCCCGATTAGAACTGCAAGGCGCCGGTCAGCGAACCGACTTCTTCTTCGGATTCTTCGAGGATGCTGGTCAATGAGGTTTCGCCGATCACCATGTCGAGGTTGCCGGTCATGCCTTCGCCGCGCATCTTGCCGCCGAGCCGGTGCAGCGGCGAAGGAATCGGCGACAGTTCTTCGGCCAGCAGCAGAGTGTCGGCCAGGGTGGTCGGCGGCATCGCCAGGTAGCCGTCCCAATAGGCTTCGATCGCCGCGACGACCGGTTCCGGCACGGACAACACCTTGAGCAGAGCGCGGCCGATTTCGATCTCGCCGAACTCGAACCAGTCGTTCATCTCGCCTTCCAGCAGACCGGGGAAATCCTTGGCGCGCGACAGCAAGTAGAAGCCGCCGACTTCGTGGATGATGCCGGCGAACAAGGCAGTCTCCGGATCCAGCCGCGTCACGCGACGGGCGATGACGTGGGCCAGCGAGGCGACGTGGGCCGTGTGCTCCCACAACTGCGCCGCCAATGCCTGCTCGGCCTGCGCCTTCGGCTCGCCCGCCAACTGGCGCGTCACCAGGGCCGTGGCCAGCGCCCGCACGGTGCGGAAGCCGAGACGGGCCACGGCGGTGCGCACGTCGGTGATCTCGCGCCCGACGCGATTGAAGGCGACCGAATTGGAAATGGCGACGACGCGTGCCGACAGCAGCGGCTCGGCCTGGACCAGCTTGGCCGCGGTATCGATATGACAGTCGGGATCATCGAGAGCCCGCCGCACCCGCATCGCCACCTGAGCACTGGTGGGAAATGCCAACTCGCCTTTCGCCGCATCCGCAGCAAAAGATTTGTAGACGGCGCGTTTGTCCATGGCGCAATAATACCTTCAAACACGCCGCGATCGGGACAGGCGCCGGATTTCATGCGACCATGCCGAGACCGTCGGCGCGAGCCGTACCCAGCGTAAAATGGACGTCCTTGCGAGTACACTTCCGTACCCGTCAAACCCGCCACCAAGAATCCGTGAGCCCAGCCCCCCAACTGACCGGCAAAGACTTCGAGCGCATCGCCCGCAACATCAATCCGGGCGGCTGGGCGATCGAGACTGAAAAACCGATCGCCACGCTGCTCGGCTCCTGCGTCGCGGTCTGCCTCTTCGATCCGAAGCTGAAGCTCGGCGGCATGAACCATTTTCTGCTCCCGAGCAAGACCAGTTCGGCCAACGCCGACACCGACGTCATCCTCAACGGCGACTACGCCATGGAGGTGCTGGCCAACGGTCTGTACAGCAAGGGCGCCAACAAGAGCCGCCTCGTCGCCAAGGCCTTCGGCGGCGGCACCATCGTCAGTTCGATCCGCATGGCCATCGGCGAGCGCAATGCCCAGTTTGCCCAGGAATGGCTCGAACGCGAAGGCATTCCCCTGATTGCCTCCGACTTCAGCGGCCCCTGGTCGCGCAAGGTGGTGTTCGTGCCCGAAACCGGCGACGCCTTCTGTCGGCGCATTCCGACCACCCAGGCGACGGCGACGGAAGTGGCGAAGGCCGAGCAGGATTACGAGCGCACCTTGATCCGCCCGGCAGCGGCGGTGGAAAAAAAGATCGAGTTGTTCTGACCATTCGGCCCGCGTTTTCTGTTGCACCGCATCATGCGGCGCGGCAGAATAGCGTGCCTGCCTAGCGGGGAGCGCCGCGATGAACGACCTCAGCGAAACCATCGAGAACAAGACCTACGACGAAATCGCCGTCGGCGCATCGGTGACCCTGGTGCGCACGCTGCGCCCCGACGACATCCAGATGTTCGCCGTGATGTCGGGCGACATCAATCCGACCCACGTCGACCCCGAATACGCCCGTTCGTCGAGCTTCCGCGAGGTGGTCGCCCACGGCATGTGGGGCGGCATGCTCATTTCCAACGTGCTCGGTACCCAGTTTCCGGGGCCCGGCACCGTCTATGTCGACCAGACGCTGCACTTCTCCCGCGCCGTGCGCGTCGGCGACACGCTGACGGTGAAGGTCACCTGCCAGCGCAAGTTCGACCACAACCACCACATCCTGTTCGACTGCCAATGCTCGAATCAGGAAGGCCAGGACGTGATCCACGGCACCACCGAAGTTCTGGCGCCGACCGAGAAGGTGCGCCGGGCGAAAGTCGCGCTGCCCGAACTCAAGCTCACCGAGACGCGGAAGTCGCGCTACGACCACTTGCTCGGCATCACCGAGGGCCTGGCGGCGATCGCCATGGGCATCGCCCATCCCTGCGATGCCGAGTCGCTCAAGGGCGCCTTGCTGGCGCGCGACCGCGGTTTGATCCTGCCGACGCTGATCGGGCCGGCCGACAAGATCCGCGCCCTCGCCGCGCAGCACGATCTCGACTTGCACGACTGCCGCCTCATCGACGTTCCGCATAGCCATGCCGCCGCCGAAGCGGCGGTGGCGCTCGCCCGCAGCGGCGAGGTGGAAGCCCTGATGAAGGGCTCGCTGCACACCGACGAACTGATGAGCGCCGTCATCGACAAGACCAGCGGCTTGCGCACCGAACGCCGCATCAGCCATGTCTTCGTCATGGACGTGCCGACTTATCCGCGCCCCCTGCTGATCACCGACGCCGCGGTCAATGTCGCGCCGACCCTCGAAGAAAAGGTCGACATCGTGCAGAACGCCATCGATCTGGCGCTGATCCTGCACATCGCCGAGCCGAAGGTGGCGATACTTGCCGCCGTCGAAACGGTCAACCCGAAAATGCCGTCGACGCTGGATGCCGCCGCGCTGTGCGAAATGGCCGACCGCGGTCAGATCCGCGGCGGCATCCTCGACGGCCCGCTCGCCTTCGACAATGCGATTTCCGTCGTCGCCGCACGCACCAAGGGCATCAAGGCGCTGGTCGCCGGCCAGGCCGACATCCTGCTGGTGCCCGACATCGAGTCCGGCAACATGCTGGCAAAGCAACTCGAATATCTGGCCGAGGCCTTGGCGGC
>JACRPB010000215.1 GCA_016214175.1 Rhodocyclales bacterium | reverse complement strand
GGAATCCACCGGCCTTTTTTTTCGGTAATGTTTGTCTCATACAAAAACCCAAAGAGTAGACGACACCATGGAAAGAGCCGTTTACAAACCCCTCCCGTTTCGCCGCTTGAAGACGGGGGCGGGCTACCAGCGTCTCATCGCCTACAAGGCCGTGCAGGTCGACTCGCCGGCGATCGAGGTGATGACCGACATGCGCAACGTCTCTGCCGTGACGATTTCTCCCGACGTCCTGCTCTCGCAGGCCACCCACGCCATGGTGTCGCGCGGCGTGCGCCTGCTTTTCGTCGTCGAGCCCGACGGCGAAGCCCTCGGCCTCGCCACCGCCCGCGACACGATGGGCGAGCGCCCGATCAAAATGATCCAGGAACACGGCGGCAAGCACGGCGACTTGCGCGTCAAGGACTGCATGACGCCGCGCAGCAACATCGAGGTGCTGCCGCTGGCCGACGTGCTGCGCGCCGAAGTCGGCCACATCGTCGCCACGCTGAAGAACGTCGGTCGCCAGCACGCGCCCGTGGTGGATAACGATACGCTCACCGGCGAAGAACAGATCCGCGGCATTTTCTCCATCACCCAGATCGGCCGCCAGCTCGGCATGCCCTTGCAGGCTTTCGAAGTCGCCAAGACCTTCGCCGAGATCGAGGCCGCGCTCGCCGCGTAAGCGACAAGCACCCGGGCTTCAGGTCGCCAGCTTGCGGTAGATTTCGGCGACCTGAAGCGGCAGCTTCCGGACGTCGTCGAGCACCGTGTAGCTGGCGGCGCCGTACATGTGCTTCAGGTAGTCGGCGCCGTGGCGGTCGATGGTGACGCAGTAGCTGCGCACGCCCTGTTGGCGTGCCTCGACCAGCGCCTGGCGCGTGTCCTCAATGCCGTAGTGGCCGCGATACTCGTCGCCGAAGTCGTCGGGACGGCCGTCCGAGAGCGTGACCAGCAAGCGGTGCCGTGCCGGCTGGCGCAGCAGCAACTGCGTCAGGTGGCGAATGGGCGGTCCCATGCGCGTGTAGTCCTTGGCCTCGACGGCGGCGATGCGGCGACAGACCGCTTCATCGTAGCGGTCCGCGAAATCCTTGATGCGGTAGAGCTCGCAGCGCGTACGCGTCCAGCCCGAGAAACCCCAGATCGCATAGCGGTCGCCGAGCGCCTCCAGCGCTTCGCACAGCATCACCAGGGCTTCGCGCTCGGCCTCGTTCACCCAGCCCGAGGTCGAGCCGCTCATGTCGACCATGAACATCGCCGCCAGCGCTCGTTCGTCGCGCTGGCGGCGCATGAAAACGCGCTCGCTGGCCTCGGCGCCGCCGCGGCGGTCGGCGATGGCCGCCACCAGCGCGTCGAGATCGATCTCCGGCCCGTCGGCCTGGCGCCGCAGCACGCGCTCCTCGCCGCGCAGGGCTTCGAAGCGGCGCCGGATGCGGCGGATCAGCGGCGCATGGCGGCGCTTCACGTTCGCCACGTAATCGGCGTCGCCCGCCGGCACTTCGCGCAGGAAGACGTGGCACCAGTCGCGGCGATAGCTGCGGCGGTTGTAGTCCCACTCGTCATAGACGGCGTCGGCCTGGGTTTCCAGCGTCGCCAGCGGGCCGTCGCCGCGGCGCTGCGTCGGCTGCCATTCGCCCGGTCCCGCCGGCGTCAGGCATTCGGGCGGAATCGCGCCGAGATCGAGCTGCAGCGACTGCGCGGCGGCGGCGCCGTCCGGCGGCAGCGCGACCACTTCGCCGTCGATCGTCATCTCGCCGGCGGCGGCGTCGATTTGTAGCGCAATCTCGCTCTCGCCGCCGCCGCCCTTGCCCATGGCCGCCATCAGTCCGGCGACGGCCTTGCGCAACACCAGCGTGTCCTGCGCGACGCGCGACGCGCGCACCTGCAAGGCCAGCGCGGGGCGCAAGGCGCCGAACGGCGCATCGGCCGGCGGCGCCTGCGGCATCAGGCGCGGCAGCCAGGCGAGGCTGTCGTCCAGCGTCGCCGTCGTGCGTGCGAGGTCGCTGTGCGCGGCGTCCGGCATCGGCGGCATTTGCGCCAGCAGCGCTTGCAGCGCCTGCGCCAGGCCCGGCAGTTCGCGCGTCAGGCGCGCGGCGAGGCGCAGCGTTTCGAGCAGCGCCAGCCAGGCCGCCGCGCGCGCCGCGTCGCCCTGCGCGGCGAGCACGGCTTCGAGATCGTCGCGGAAGCTGCCGTAGCGCGTCTGCGCCCAGAGCAGCGCCGCCAGCGCCTTGTGGCGGTCGAAGGCGCCGACGCCGGCGACGGCGCGCGGCAGGTGCATGGTGGCGGTATCGGTCCAGGCGCCGGCATCGCCGCCGGCGATGCGCAGCGGCCGCCCCGACAGGCCCTGCAGAAAGCGCGTGAGGCGCGCCTCCACGCTGTCGATGTGCAGCACGCCGGTTTCGCGCGCGACGGCGGCGATGTCGCGCAGGGCCGCCACGGCAGCGCGCAAGCCCTCGCGGTCGTAAGCGTCGAGCGCGGCGATCACCCAGCGCTCGGCCTGCGCCGTCGTCAGCGCCTTCAGCGCCGCCGGCGCGAGCTGGATCGCCAGGTAGCCGATTTCGACGTCGCTGCGCGCCGCCACCTTGCCCCAGTGCAGCGCGAACTCCTGCTTCGCGCGCGGCTGCAGCGCCAGCGCGTCGAACAGGCGCTCGTAGTTGCGGCCGCTGACGACGTCGAGATAGAAGATGTCGGCGAGCCGCGCCTTCAGCGCGTCGGCGCCGAGACGGGGAGCGTCCTCAGAAAACCGCGGCGATGAGGTCATCGATGGCGGCCGCCATTTCCGCATCGTCGCCGAGCGCGCGGCCGATGGCGGCGCTGCACGCCGCGCGCGCCGCCACGCCCTCGCGCATCAAGTGGCCGGCATGCACCAAGAGGCGCGTGCTGGCGCCTTCGTCGAGGCCCTGGCCCTTGAGGTTGCGCGTCATTTCGGCGACGCGCACCAGCCGCGCCGCGGTCGCCGCGTCGACGCCGGTCTCGCGCGCGACGATTTCGGCCTCGATCGCAGCCGGCGGGTAATCGAAATCGATGGCGACGAAGCGCTGGCGCGTGCTCTGCTTCAACTCCTTCAACACGCTTTGGTAGCCGGGATTGTAGGAGACGACGAGCGTGAAGCCGTCGGCGGCATGCACCAGTTCGCCGCGCTTCTCGACCGGCAGCACGCGCCGCGTGTCGGCCAGCGGATGGATGGCGACCGTGGTGTCCTTGCGCGCTTCGACGATCTCGTCGAGATAGCAGATCGCACCAGCGCGTGCCGCAGCGGTGAGCGGACCGTCGAGCCAGACGGTCTCGTCGCCGATCAGCAGGTAGCGGCCGACGAGGTCGGCCGTCGCCAGATCGTCGTGGCAGGCGACCGTCACCAGCGGCCGCGCCAGCTTCCAGGCCATGTACTCGACGAAGCGCGTCTTGCCGCAGCCGGTGGGCCCTTTCAGCAGCACCGGCAGCTTGCGCCGATGCGCGGCTTCGAACAGCGCGACTTCGTCGCCGCCGGCGTGGTAATACGGCTCGTCGGCGATGCCGGCCAGTTGCGGCGAAATTCCTTCCGGTGTTTTCATGGCGCCTCGATTCGAAATGGCAGGCGCTAGTTTAGCCTGCCCACGGCCGCCCGCAGCCGCCGCCGCGCCGCCTCGCGCATCGCCGGCACCGGTCGCGAAAAGGCCTTACACTGCATGCCATGCCTTGACGACAAACGCGGCCACCGACGCCTTGAAGCTGATACCGAGCAAACTCGATCGCCTGCTGCAACGCCTGATTAGAGAGGCGGCGAGCGGGCATGGTTTGCCGGCTGTCTGCCTGGCCCTTTCGTTGGTCGGCACCTTGAGCGCAGCCTATCCGGTCACGGCGGTCGTCGTGCCGGCGGCATTGCTGGCGCCACGGCGCTGGCTGCCGCTCGCCGCGGCGTCCGCGCTCGGCAGCGCCCTCGGCGCCGCGCTACTGGTCGCCGCCTTCCACCATCTGGGCTGGAACCAGGTCTACAGCCACTTCCCCGAGCTGGCGACGAACGAGTCCTGGCTGCGCACCATGGCCTGGGTCGCCGGCTACGGCCACCTGGCATTGTTCCTGATCGCCGCTTCGCCGCTGCCGCAGACGCCGGCCCTGCTGTTCTTCGGCATGGCCCAGCACGATTTGCCGACGATCTTCGTCGCCATGCTGGCGGGCAAGCTGATCAAGTACGGCATTTTCGCCTGGTTCGCCTCGCGCTTCCCCGAGCGCTTCGCCAACAGCGGCTGGTTCGGCCTGAGCGACGCCGCTGAACGTTCGCGCGACGCGCGCTGACATGCAGGCCTCGCTGCAACTGCTCGGACATATCCTGCGCATGTCCTCGCGGCGGGACCGCACGGAAATCAATTCCGAACTGGTCGACGCCGTGGCGGACATGTTCAACCCGCTCGCGCTGACCGTACACCGCTGTTATGCCGACGACGACACTGCCGTCGTCTTCGACTGCGCCGGCATCGTCGACAACGAAAAGTACTGCCGCAACGCCTATCTGCCCGATCAGCGCTTCTGTACGCCGATCGAACGGGATCCCCTGCTGCTGCGCTGTCGCCGCGACCTGGGCCTGGTTCTGGACAATTGCGCGGCGGGCGTGCAACGCCTGGTATTCCCCATCGCCCAGAACAAGAATCTGCTCTACCTGATCGACATCACGCTGCCGGAAGACTCCCCGGTCGAAGAGCGGGTGGCGTTGATGGGGCTGACCGAATTCTTCGGCAAGCACATCGCCCTGCTCGACTACGGCGAGACCGACACGCTCACCGGACTCGCCAACCGCAAGACCTTCGACAAGCATTTGTTCGAAGTGCTGGGCAAGGCGATGGCCGATGCCGAAGAATCGGCGGCGGGCCTGCCGCGACGCCGGCACGGCGACGACGATGCTCCGCATTGGCTGGCGGTCTGCGACATCGACCACTTCAAGGCGGTCAACGACACCCACGGCCACCTCATCGGCGACGAGGTGCTGGTGGTCCTGGCGCAATTGATGCACAAGTCCTTCCGCCTCGCCGACCAGTTGTTCCGCTTCGGCGGCGAAGAGTTCGTCGTCGTGCTGCAGCCGACTCGCCTCGATCACGTCGTCAATGTCTTCGAGCGTTTTCGCCGCAACGTCGAGGCGCATCCGTTCAGCCGCGTCGGCCATGCGACGATCAGCATCGGCGTCACCCGGCTCTTGGCGACCGATACGCCGCCGGACGCCATCGATCGCGCCGACGAGGCGCTCTACTACGTCAAGCAGCACGGCCGCAACCAGGCGGCCGTGTACGAGAATCTGGTGGAGAGCGGCAGGCTCGCGGCCAAGGAAGTCGACCGCGGCGATATCGAGTTGTTCTAGCGGCCGGAGGACGCAGCGCGCGCCGACGACGCGCAGGCCCTACTGGTCTTCGAACGGGTAGTCGCCGTCTTCGGCGCGGGCCAGGCGTTCGGCGGCCGCGCGCTCTTCCTGCATGCGCTTTTCGCGCACTTTCTCGGCGCGCGCCTTGGCGACGGCGTCGTTGAGGGGGATCGATTCCTCGCCGAACAGCACCTGGCGCAAAAAGCGGAAGCCGAACGTCATCAACGCAACGTCGTCGCCGACGATCTGTTCGCGCTCATCCAGCGGCAGCGCGAATAGCTGGCCGAAGGCATCGCTGGCGACGAAGGCGCGGAACTGGTCGAGGTCGTAGCAGGCCATGAAGAAGAGCTGGCGGCTTTTCAGCGACGGCTTGCCGACAGAAGGCCCGGAAGACTTCTTCTTCAGGATCAGTTGCCGCCAGCCGCGCGCCAGCTCGTCATAGACGTCGACGCCCTGCTCCCGGCGATACTCGTCGATGGTGAGGCGGCGCGCCTCGGCGTGGCCCTGACAGTGGTCTTCCTTGACGATGGCGTAGGAATCCTTGTCGACATACTCGTCCTGCTTGCGCATCGACACCAGCGCCACCGGATAGTAGCGGCAGGCCGTCGGACGGTCCTCATAGACGCTGCAACCCTCGGGCCGCATGAACTGGCAGGCGGTGCCGCCCTCGACGGGCCGGAACTTGACGCCGGCGATATCGTCCTTCTCCATCTCGTAAGGCACGGTGTACTTGGTCAGGAACTCGGCCGACGACAGTTCCAGCTTTTGCTTCAGGCGCAGGATGTCGTAGGGCGTCAGCGAAATGTCGATGTTGGAACAGCAGGCGTTCCAGCAGCCGATGCCCTTGCGGCAGGAAAACTGGAGGATGTGCGAGCCCTCGACCATGTTGGGAACGACGGGACTCTGGAAGGGAAGATCGGGCTTGGACATGGAAAGACCTTTTGACGGCGGGGATATGCGGGCTACCAGAATGCAACAGGCCGGAGGTCTCGCGACCCCCGGCCTGAGTGTATCAGTCGACTTGTCCACCAGGTCGACGTGCTTGCGCTTGAAGCAGGTCCACTTCTTGGTTTCCTTGTTGTACACCGAATTCACGAAGCAGTGCCAGTTCTCTTCGTCGACGAAGTTCTTGTCGGTGCGATAGTAGAAACCGGGGTAGCGGCTTTCTTCGCGGAACTGGATGTGCTTCATGTGGGCTTCGGCCGTCAGGATGCGGTGGTAGTTTTCCCAAGCGCGCAGCAGTTCGTGCAGGTCCTTGGCGCGCATCTTCTGCGCGTCTTCCTTCAGCATCTCGAGCTTGCCTTCGGCAACTTCCAACATCTTGTCGTTGGTGTTGTAGTAGGTGGCAACGCCGGCAACGTACTCGTCCATGATCTTCTGCAGACGGAACTGCAGCATCTTGGGCGTGATGTAGTTGGGGTTGACGTCGATCGCGGTGGAGTAGTCCTTGAACTCGAGGAAGTTGCGCACCGGCTTGTAGATGTCCTCGGCCAGTTGCTCGACGGAGGTGTCGAGTTCGACCTGGTAGTCCTTGTTGTCGACCGCGAACTTGACCATCGCCTTGGCGGCCATGCGGCCTTCGGCGTGGGAGCCGGAGGAGAACTTGTGGCCCGAGGCGCCGACGCCGTCGCCGGCGGTGAACAGGCCCTTGACCGTGGTCATAGAGCGATAGCCCCAGTTCCAGCCCTTCGGCAGATGGTCGGGCACGCCGGGCAGCCCTTCGTCGGTCGGAGCGCCGACGTCGGTCGGGCCGGACACCCAGATACCGCAGCAGCCGGAGTGCGAGCCGAGCAGGTAGGGCTCGGTCGGCATCAGTTCGGACATCTTCTTCTCGGGCTCGATGTTCTCGCCGACCCAGACGCCGCACTGGCCGATACACATGTCGAGGAAGTCTTCCCAGGCCTCGGCTTCGAGGTGCTTGACTTCCTTCGGGCTCAGCGTTTCGCGCAGCTTGGCCAGGGCGGTGACGGTGTCCATGTAGATCGGGCCGCGACCTTCCTTCATTGCCTTCAGCATCAGGTGGTTGCGCAAGCAGGAGGCGGGAACGGCGGCCTGCCCGTAGGGCGGGTAGTCGTTCAGCATTTCCTTGGTCTCGACCATGTAGTCTTCGCCGTAGGCGTTGGTGGCCTTGGCCTTGAACAGCAGGAACCAG
>JACRPB010000214.1 GCA_016214175.1 Rhodocyclales bacterium | reverse complement strand
CGACATGGTCATTTCCTTTGTGCTTTCGAGGGCGTCGCGCAGGGCGGCGCGGAACTCGGCGCTGCCGGGCTGGCCTTTCTTGGCGGCTTCGGGGATCGCGCGCGCGAGCATCAGGCCGGCGTCATAGACGCCGGCGCCGAAGATCGGCGGGCGGGCGCCGAACTGCTTTTCGTAGGCGGTGGCGAACTCGAGCGCCACTTTCTTCGTCGGATTGTTGTCGGCGATCTCGTCGAGCACCAGCAGCGACGGCCCGACCACGAACGCCCCTTCGACCTTCTTGCCGCCGATCTGGACGAAGGCGCCGGAGGCGGAACCGTGGGTGTGGTAGATCGTGCCCTTGTAGCCGGCGTCGACCAACTGGACATGGGGCAGGGCGGCGCCGGCTGCGACGCCGGCGACCAGCACCGCTTCCGGCTTGGCCGTCATCAGCTTGGCGACCTGGCCGGTGACGCTCTGGTCCTGGCGGTTGTAGCGCTCGTTGGCGACAACCTCGATGCCGGCCTTCTGCGCCATCGGGCCGAACACCTTGTACCAGCTTTCGCCGTAGGGGTCGTTGTAGCCGATGAAGCCGATGGTCTTGACGCCGCGCTTCTTCATCGCCGCGATGAGGCCGTTGCTGATGACGTCGTCGTTGGGGTGGGTCTTGAACACCCAGGTCTTCTTCTCGTCCATCGGCAGCACCACGGCCGGCGTGCCCACCGGCGCCAGCATCGGCGTGCGGGCCTCGGCCATGAATTGCAGCACGCCCATGGCGTTGGGCGAACCCGAGGGGCCGATCAGTGCGTCGATCTTGCTTTCGGACAGCAGCTTCTTGGTCAGTTGCACGCTTTGCGTCGGATCGCTGGCGTCGTCGAGGGTGATGTATTCGATGCTCAGGTTGCCTGCCTTTTGCGGCAGCAGCGCGACCGCGTTCTTCTGCGGAATGCCGACGAAGGCCGTGGGGCCGGTGGATGATGCGATGACGCCGATCTTGACCTGCGCCTGTACCGGCATCGCTACCGCCAGCGCCAGGCCCGACAGGGCCAACAGAAGCTTGCTTGCTTGCATGGTGTCTCCTCCTTGATGTTGCCGTTAAGGTGTTGCCGTGTGCGACGAACTGCGCTTCAGCCGGCGATGATGCCTTGTTCTTTCAGCTTTGCGCAATCCTCCGCGTTAACTCCTGCCTCTTTCATGATCGCCAGGGTGTCTTGCCCGTACTTGGCGGGGAAGCTCAATTCGGTGCTCACGCCCGGCAGGTCGACCGCCATCGGCTGCATGCGCACGGCGTCGCCATTGGGCTTGCGCGTCGTCGTCAGCCGGCTGCGGATCGCCTCCAGCCCGCGCACCGCGGGGATGTCGTTGATCCGGGCGTGGGGGATGGTCGCCGCGCGGAAGGCGGCGGCAACGTCGGCGGTGAGCATCGTGCGCGTCACCGCCGCCATGTCGCGGTGGATGGCCTCGCGTTCCTGGTGGCGGCCGGCATTGGTCGCGCGCACCGGGTTGGCAATGGCGGCGAAGCCCGGAATCTCGCTCAGGCGCTTCCATTGCACGTCGCTGCCGATGGCCATGTAGATGTAGCCGTCCTGCGTCGGATAGACGTTGGTCGGGATGAACTTGCGGTGCTCGTTGCCGCAGCGCGTGATCTCGTTCGGCTGGCAGTCGAAGTCGAGCAGGGGCAGGGTGGTGAGCAGCCACGAGGCCGCAGCCTGCAGCATCGAGACGTCGATGCGCGAGCCCTTGCCGGTCTCGGCGCGCTCGGCCAGCGCAAGCATCACGTTGGCGTAGACCTCGTCGCCGGCCTTGAGGTCGATGACGGGCACGCCGGCCAGGGTCGGCGGGCCGTCGGCGGCGCCGGTGAGCTCCATGTAGCCGGCCATGGCCTGGATCACCGGGTCGTAGCCGGGCGCGTCCGGATACTCCGGTCCCATGGCCGAGATGCCGGCCCAGATCAGGTCGGGCTTGGCGGCGGCCAGCGTCTCGTAGTCGATGCCGAGTTGTTGGTAGCGGCGCGGCACGGTGTTGCAGCAGAAGACGTCGACGTCGAGATCGACGATCAGCTTGCGCAACAGCGCCTGACCAGAAGGCTCCTTGAGGTTGATCGCGATCGCTTCCTTGCCGACGTTGGGGGCGATGAAGTAGGTGCGGCGGTCGTCGTCGACGACCGTGCCGCCGATGTAGCGGTTGGGGTCGCCGGGCAACCCGCCGCCGCTCGGCGTGGACTCGATGCGGATTACGCGCCAGCCGAGCTGGGCGAAGCGCAGCGTGGCATAGGGCAGGGACAGCGCCTGCTCCATCGAGAGGACGGTGCGGCGTTTCATGCTGCCGGCACCCATGGCTTCCAGTAGAGCTTAGGCGTCTGGCCGTGCAAGGCGCGATACACGCGCTCGGGCGTGAAGGGCAGATCGTAGAGACGCACGCCGGTGGCGTTGGCGATGGCGTTGGCGGTGGCGGCGGCGATGCAGATCGCCGGCGCTTCGCCGATGCCTTTGGCGCCTTGCGGGCCTTCGCCGTCCATCGATTCGATGAAGCTGACGTCCATTTCGGGAATCTCGGGCGCGGTGATCAGCTTGTAGTCGCGGAAGTTCGGGTTCTTCATGACGCCGTTTTCTATCATCAGGTTCTCGGTCAGCGCATAGCCCTGGCCCATGACGATGCCGCCCTCGACCTGACCTTCGATGCCGAGCCGGTTGAGCACGCGGCCGACGTCGTGGGCGCCGGTGACCTTGAGCATGCGCACGATGCCGGTGTCGGTGTCCACCTCGACCTCGACCACCTGCGTCGCCCAGGCGTAGGCGGCGGAGACGTCGCCCTTGTAGTCCTTGCCCTGGTGCACGCTCGGCGGCTCGTAGTAGAAGGTGGTCATCACCAGTTCGGCCTTGTCCGAAAAATGCAGGTTGCGGATCAGCTTCGACAGCTCGGTCACGACTTCGCCGTCGGCGGCTTTGATGACGCAGCCGCCGCGCAGGTCCAACTCCTCGGCCGTGCAGCCGAACTTCTGCGCCGCCACGGCGAGGATCTTGGTCTTCGCCTTCTTCGCCGCGCCGATGGCCGAATTGCCAGCGATGAACGTGGTGCGGCTGGCATGCACGCCGACGTCCCAGGGCGTGATCGCCGTGTCGTTGTTGACCACGGTCAGGGCCGAGATCGGCAGGCCGAGTTCCTCGCACACCAGTTGCGAGAGCACGGTTTCCGAGCCCTGGCCGATTTCCGAGGCGCCGGTGATGAGCGTCACGTTGGCGAAGTCGTCCATCTTGAGGATGGTGCCGCAGCCGTCGGAAGGATAGATCTTGGCGCCGCCGCCGACGTGCAGCATCGAGGCCATGCCGATGCCGCGCTTGAGGTGGCCGGGCTGGTTGCGCTCGGCGGCGTTGTCCGCGAACTTGCGCGAGAAATCGCTGCGCTGCGCGGCCGTGTTCAGGCAGTCGGTGAAGCCGCAGCTCTTGAATTCCATGCCCTGGCCGGTGACTTCGCCGGTGTGCTGCGCGTTCTTGAGCCGGAAGGCGAGCGGGTCCATGCCGATGGCGGCGGCCATTTCGTCCATCTGCTGCTCGATGGCGAAAGTGGCTTGCAAGTTGCCGTAGCCGCGGAAGGAGCCGGCATAGGGATTGTTCGTGTAGACGGCCACCGTGTGGTAGTCGCAATGCGGCACGCGGTAGAGCGACGAGAAGGTCTGCATCATGACGAAGGGCGTCGTCGCGCCCCACGAGGTGTAGGCGCCGTTGTCGTGCAGCGTATGCACCTGGCGGAAGGTCAGCGTGCCGTCCTTCTTGCAGCCCGAGCGCAGCGTCAGTAGCACCGGCTGGCGCGTCGGCGAAGCGAGGAATTCCTCTTCGCGGCTGAACACGAGCTTGACCGGGCGCCTAGCGGCGCGCGCGAGGAACAGGCAGATGACCTCGAACGGGTAGATGTCGAGCTTGGAGCCGAAGCCGCCGCCGATCGGCGGCTGGATGATGCGCACGCGCGCCGGGTCCATGTTCAGGTATTCGGCGAACTCGCGCTTGTGCAGGAAGGGCACCTGGGTGTTCGAATACATCAGCAGACTGCCGGAGGCGTCGAACTCGGCGATCATGCCCGAGACGCCCATGCAGCAATGGGTGACGTAGTGCAGCTTGAAGGTGTCCTCGATCACGACGTCGGACTCGGCCTCGCCCTGGACGACGTCGCCGTGGGCGTAGTCGAAGCGCATGGCGATGTTGTCGGCCTTGCCGCGATGGGCGACGGTGGCGCCGGCGGGTTGCGCGCCTGCGGGCGCCGGGTGCAGCAGCGGTGCGCCGGGCTTAATCGCGTCTTCGGGATCGGCGATCACCGGCAGGTCTTCGTAGACGACCTTGATCAGCTTCAGCGCGGCGGCGGCGATCTCTTCCGATTCGGCGGCGACGGCGGCGATTTCGTCGCGCTGGCTGCGCACGCGGTCGCCCTTCAACGGGAAGTGGTCGCGGGCGACGCCGATCGGCCGCTGGTCGGGCACGTCGGCGGCGGTCAGCACCACATGCACGCCGGGCAGCGCCTTGGCCGCCGACGTGTCGATGGCGACGATGCGCGCATGAACGCGCGCCGAGCGCAGGATCTTGCCGTAGAGCTGGCCGGAAAGATTGATGTCGTGGATGTAGCGGGTGCGGCCGCTGGCTTTTTCCGGCGCGTCCATTTTCGGGATGCGCGTGCCGATCAGCGACGACTCGGGAATGGTGCGGGGCTTCTTGGCGACGACGTTCATGACGGCGACCTCACTTGTTGGTGCAGCCGACGCAGGCGATGGCGTCGACGATCTTCTTGTAGCCGGTGCAGCGGCAGATGTTGCCCTCGATGCCGGCCTTGATGGTTTCGGCATCGGGCTCGGGATGCTTGTGCAGCAGGTGGTCGGCCTGCATCACCATGCCCGGCGTGCAGAAGCCGCACTGCACCGCGCCGTGCTCGACGAAGGAGGCGCGCAGGGCGTCGGCGCGCGTATCGTTGGCGAGGCCCTCGATGGTGGTCAGCTCGCGGCCGTCGCAATCGACGGCGAACATGAGGCAGGAATTCATCGACACGCCGTCGACCTGGATCGTGCAGGCGCCGCACTCGCCCTCGCCGCAGCCGTACTTGGTGCCGGTGAGTCCGAGCACGTCGCGCAGCATTTCGAGCGTGTTCATCGTGGCCGGCACCGTCACCCGCTGGCGGATACCGTTGAGGGCAAATTCGATGTCATGCTTGGGCGACATTTTCGAGCATCCTTTTGGTCATGTTGTGGATCAGTTCTTTGCGATACCAGGCCGTGGCGCGCACGTCGTCGATCGGATGGACTTCGTCGCGCGCGACGGCGGCGATGCGGGCGATGGCGGCAGCGTCGAGGCGCTGGCCTTCGAGCGCGGCCTCGGTCTGCGCGGCGCGCAGCGGCGTCGCGGCGACCGCGCCGAAGGCGACGCGCGCGGCGGCGAGCGCGCCGTCCTTGAGCGTGCCGCCGATGCCGATCGAGACGGTCGAGATGTCAAGTCCGACGCGGGTACCGAACTTGTGGAAGCGCGCGACGTGGCCGGGCGCGGGTAGCGGCACGGTCACCGCGGTCAAGAGTTCGCACAGCGAGCGCCGCGTCTGGCCGGGGCCGACGAAGAATTCGGAGAGCGGAATGCTGCGGCGGTAGATCTTGTCTTCGGGCTTCGAGGCCAGTTCGACGCTGGCGCCGAGCACCAGCAGCGGAATCGCGGTGTCGCCGGCCGGCGAGGCGTTGCACAGATTGCCGCCGAGTGTGCCGGCGTTGCGGATCTGGTCGCTGGCGAAATGGCGGCAGGTTTCGACCAGCACCGGCAGGTGCTTGGCGATCAGTGCGCTGTCCATGATCTCGGTGATGGTGGTCAAGGCGCCGATGCGGATCGCGCCGCCGTCGAGGGCGATGCCCTTGAGTTCGGGGATGCGGCGGATGTTCATCAGCGTGCGCTTGATGCGCATGCGGCCGGCGCGCGTCTGCGGCGTGAGGTCGGTGCCGCCGGCGAGGATGGTGACCTCGCCGTCCTTGAGGCAGTCGATGGCGGCGGCCAAAGTGGTCGGCGCGACGTAGCGTTCGAGTTCGGTCATGTTGATTCCTCAAAAACGGATCGGTTCCTGATAGCGTCCGAATACTTTGACAAGTTCCTTGGTCATTTCGCCGACGCTGGCGTAGGCCTTGACTGCGGCCACGAGCGCGGGCATTACATTGACGCCGGCGGCGGCATCGCTGCGGATGCGCTCCAGCGCCGCCGTCACCGCGGCGTTGTCGCGTTCGGCGCGAATCTTTGCGAGGCTCCGGATCTGCAAGCGGGCATCGTCTTCCTTGTAGGGGTGGAACTCCACCGG
>JACRPB010000213.1 GCA_016214175.1 Rhodocyclales bacterium | reverse complement strand
CGTGTGCCGACGGCCGCAGCATCATCATCGTCGTGCCGCTGCTGCCGGCGCCTGCCGCGGCGGCACCGGTGGCGCCCGAGGCCGTTCCGGCGGCGCCGGTCGCGCCGCCGACCGCCGAGGCGCCGGTGCTGCCGCCGCAGCTTGCGCCGGGCGAGGTCGAGGCGCTCGCCGTCGCCAGCCTCGACGAAGCGCGCCGCGCCATGGCCGCCAACGACTTGACGACGGCCATCAACCGCCTCAACCGCGTGCTGGGTCTGCCCGCCAACAGCCTGAGCGAGGTGGCCCAGGCCCTGATCGGCGAGGCGCGCGAACGCAACGGCGAAATCGCCAAGGCGCGCGCCGAATACGAGCTGTACCTCAAGCTGTTCCCGAACGGCGCCGCCGTCGCGCGCGTCCGCGATCACCTCGCCGCGCTGCCGGCGGCGGAAGCCCCAGGGCGCGCCAGGGCGCGGCCGCTGCCGAAGGAAGCCGGGCCGGCCGAATGGACGATCTTCGGCAATCTTGCCGCCTACCACTATCTCGGCAACTCCCAGATCCAGACCGACCTGCCGGCGCCGCCGGGCCAGGTCGCCATCATCCGCGACACCCTGTCGCTGGTCGACCAGAACTCGCTGATCACCTCGGTGAACGCCAACGCGCGCCGCCGCGACGCCTTCAGCGACACGCGCATCGTATTTCGCGATACCAACAACCGCAACTTCCTGACGCCGACGCGCAGCTACAACCGCGTCTATTCGGCCTACGTCGACCACAACGATCGCCATGCCGGCTATTACGTGCGCGCCGGGCGCCAGAATCCGAACGGCCTCGGCGTCATGGAACGCTTCGACGGCGTGCAGGTCGGCTACAACGTCAGTCCGAAATGGCGCGGCAACGTCGTCGTCGGCGACGCTGTGGAGTTCGGCTCGCCCTACAAGAAGATTTTTGCCGGCGCCAGCATCGACCTGCTGCCGGAGACCGGAACGCCGGGCCTCACCGTCTACGCCGTCGAGCAGAAGCTCGACGGCAATGCCAACCGGCGCGCCCTCGGCGCCGAAACGCGCTATTTCGACGGCCACGCCACCGCCTACGGCAGCGTCGATTACGACGTGCTCTACAAGGGCATCAACATCGCGACGCTGCAGGGCAACTATCTCGACGCCGCCGGCAACAACTACTTCTTCGTGCTCGACCACCGGCGCGCGCCCTCGTTCGCGCTGACCAACGCCTTGCCCGGCGCGCCGGGGCTGACGCTGCAAGACCTGGTGGCGCTGCAAGGGCTGCGGCAATTGCGCGACCAGGCGACAGCGCTGACGGCCAAGTCCAACATGATCGCGCTCGGACTGACCCGCGCGCTGTCGGAAAACTGGCAGATAGGCGCCGACTACCGGCTGTCGTCGATCTCCGCCACGCAGGCGGTGGTGGCGACGCTGCCGCTGGCGGTGATCGGGACTTGCCTCGGCGTCGTCGATCCGGTGAACGAGACCTGCGTGTACAACACCGCCGAGCAGCAAGGCTCGGGCAACAACCACGTCCTGACCTTCCAGGGCGTCGGCAACAACCTGTTCTTCTCCAACGCCGTCGGCGTCGGCAGCGTCAGCCTGATTTCGGCCCCGACCTTTTCCGGCGTGGCGCTGGGCGGCAATTACGTCTTGCCCTTCGCCGAGCATTGGCGCTTCGACGCGAGCCTCCGCTACTACACGCAGAAGGACAACGCCGGCGGCACCCAGCAGCGCCTGAGCCCGAGCGCAAAACTCACCTACGAGTGGCGCAACCAGCTCTATCTGGAGATCGAAACCGGCTACGAAGTGGCGCGGTCGAAGAGCGAAACTCAGGCGGATCGAACTCAGCGCAGCTATGTCTACAGCGGATTGCGCTACGACTTCCGCTGAAGTGGGGCGCCTGGGCGTCCGGCGCCGTCGCGGCGCGGGGTGGACGCGCACGGCGGCAACGGTGTGCGTCGGGCTGGCGGCGGCGTCGTTCGCCGCCGGGTCGGGTGCCGCCGCGGCGGTCGACGCCGTCGAGCTGCGCGCGCTGGCGGTGGCCGAGGATCTGCATTGCGTCGTCTGCCGGAACCAGTCGCTGGCCGAATCGAATTCGGAACTGGCAGCCGATCTGCGCCGCAAGATCCGCGACCTGATCGCCCAGGGCATGAGCGATGAGCAGGTGGTTGGCTTCATGGTCGCCCGCTACGGCGAGTCGGTGCGCTACCGTCCGGCCTCACGGCTCGACACGCTGTTGCTCTGGCTTGCGCCCTTCGTGCTGATGCTGCTCTCGGTCGGCTTTCTTTACCGCTACTTTCGGGAGATCGACCCATGACGATAGTCGCCGCCGTTATCGCCGCCATCCTTGCGGTCGTCGTGCTCGTCCTCGGCGGCGTGCTGCCGTTCGGGCGCCGCGCCGATGCTGCCGCCGCGGCGGCGTTGAAGGAACTGCTGCTGGCGCGCGCCGCCGGCAGCGTCGGCGCAGAGGAATTCGCGCGCCGCGAAGCAGACCTGCACCAGGCGCTGCTGGCGACGGCGGCGGACGAAAAGCGCGCGCGGCGCCGCCATTTGCGCTGGGCGGTGCCGGCGCTGGTGGCGGCGCTCGCCGTCGCCCTGTACGGCCTGCTCGGCGCGCCTGCGGACAGTCCGCCGGAGCCGCCGCCGCTCAGCCGGTTCCGGCCGAACTTGCCCGACGACGTCCAGCCGCCGGCCAATGCCGGCGGCGACCTCCAGGTCATGTCGAAGCGCCTGGCCGAAAAAATGGCCAAGGACCCGGCCAACGGCGAAGGCTGGCTGCTGCTCGCCCGCACCTACGGCGAGCTGCGCCAGCACCGCGAGGCCGCCGCCGCCTACGCCAAGGCGGCGGAGTTGCAAAAGCTCGACGCGGCGACGCTGGCCGACTGGGCCGATGCGCACGTCATGGCGCACGAGCGCCGCTGGGACGACGCGGCGCGCCGCATCGTGCAGCAGGCGCTGGCCGCCGATCCCAAGCACGCGAAGGCGCTGGCGCTCGCCGGCAGCGCCGCCTTCGAGCGCGCCGACTATAAGGGCGCCATCGAATACTGGAAGCGCATGAAGGCCGCCGCCGCACCGGACTCGATGGACGCCAAGCTCGCCGCCGCCAACATCGACGAGGCGACGGCGCTGATGTCCGGCAAGCGGCCCGCCGCGCCGGCGGCGGCGGAAGCGGCGACTGCGGGCATCGCCGGCACGGTGACCCTCGACCCGGCGCTGAAGGACAAGGTGGCGCCCGGCGACACCGTCTTCGTCGTCGCCAGGGCACCCGAGGGCGGCGGCCCGCCGCTGGCGGTGAAGCGCTTCACCGCGGCGGCCTTCCCGCTTGCTTTCCGTCTGGACGACGGCGACGCAATGATGCCGGGACGCACGCTCTCGGCCGCGGGCGCGGCCCTGGTCTCGGCGCGCGTGTCGAAGAGCGGCAACGCGCTGCCGCAGCCGGGGGACATTGCGAGTGCGGCCGTCAAGGTCAAGCCCGGTGCCGACGGGGTGACGCTGACGTTGCGTGCGGCGCGCTAGAGCGCTGCCGGCGCGGTGCTCAGGACGCCGCCAACATCCTCTCCAGCGCCACCTTCGCCAACGCCGCCTCGTGTGCCGGTACGGCGATGCGATTGACGATGTTGCCGGCGGCGAGATTTTCCAGAGTCCAGGCCAGGTGCTGCGGATCGATGCGCTGCATGGTCGAGCACATGCAGACGGTGTCTGCCATGAACTGCACGGTCTTGCCTTCGGCCTTCACTTCCTCGGCCAGGCGCTCGACGAGATTGAGCTCGGTGCCGACCAGCCAGCGCGTGTTGGGCGCGCCTTCCTTGACGGTTCTGAGGATGGTCTCGGTGGAGCCGACGTAGTCGGAATTCCGGCACACCTCGAAGCTGCACTCGGGGTGCGAAATGACGAAGCCGTCCGGATGTTGCTGGCGGAAGCGTTCGATCTGGCGCGGCTGGAACATCTGGTGCACGGAACAGTAGCCGTACCAGAGGATGATCTTGGCCTTGCGGATCTGCTCGGTTGTGAGGCCGCCGAGTTCGAGATCGGGATTCCAGACCACCATCTCGTCCATGGGGATGCCCATCTTGTGGCCGCTCCAGCGACCGAGGTGCTGGTCGGGGAAGAACAACACCTTCTCGCGCTGCGCGAACGACCATTGCAGGATTTTCGGCGCGTTCGACGAGGTGCACACGATGCCGCCGTGCTCGCCGCAGAAGGCCTTCAGATCCGCGGCGGAGTTGATATAGGTGACGGGCGTGACGTGTTCGTCGGGATCGAGCACAGAGGCCAGTTCGCGCCAGCAGCGCTCGACCTTGGCGCGGTTCGCCATGTCGGCCATCGAGCAGCCGGCGGCGAGGTCGGGCAGGATGGAAATCTGTTCCGGGCGCGACAGGATGTCGGCGACCTCGGCCATGAAATGCACGCCGCAGAAAACGATGTATTCGGCGGAGGTACCCGCGGCGAGGCGCGACAACTTCAAGGAATCGCCGGTGATGTCGGCGTGGCGGTAGACGTCGGCGCGCTGGTAGTGGTGGCACAGCAGCACGGCGCGCGCGCCGAGCGCGGCGCGCGCGGCACGGATTCGTTCCTGCGCGTCGGCGTCGGCGAGGGCATTGAACTGGTCGAAACTGATAGCGGCGACTTGCATGCGGTTCTGATCGGAGTGGGGGCGGTGAGGTTCCGCGGCGGGGCGATGCCGGCGCCGGAGCGGAGGCGGTGTAAGCAGGGCGAGATGTTACCACCGGGACCGCGCGCCGCCGCCGCCGGCGCGGATAGGCGGCTATCATGCGGGACTCGTCCCGCTCCGCCCCGCCCCGTTCATGGAACACGAAAACCTGCCGATTTCCACGCTCACGCCGATAGACGAATCCCGCTTCGAGGAAGCGCGCAAGGTCACCTGGGTCAGCATCGGCGTCAACCTCGTACTGACGCTGGTACAGATCGGCGTCGGCCTGCTCGCCCACGCGCAAAGCCTGGTGGCGGACGGCTTCCATTCGTTGTCCGATCTGGTGGCCGACCTGCTGGTGCTGGTGGCGAACTTCCACAGCCGCCACCC
This sequence comes from Rhodocyclales bacterium, assembly GCA_016214175.1. Classification (GTDB taxonomy): domain Bacteria; phylum Pseudomonadota; class Gammaproteobacteria; order Burkholderiales; family Rhodocyclaceae; genus Nitricoxidireducens. The sequence goes on along the minus strand of JACRPB010000213.1, from coordinate 4,849 downwards.
CGCCGACGAAGGTCATCCCTACGGCCACCAGCGCGTCGAAACGGCGGCGTCGCTGGCGCTGGGGCTGATCCTGGCGGGGACCGGCGCGGCGATCCTCTGGTATGCGGCCGGGCGCTTGCAGCAGCTCGACGCCCTGCCGGCGGTGGCGCCGCTGGCGTTCTGGACCGCGCTGGCGACGATAGGCGCCAAGGAGATGCTGTTCCGCTACATGCTGCGCGTCGGCGAGGCGCTGCGGTCGCCGATGCTCGTCGCCAATGCCTGGCATGCGCGCTCCGATGCGGCATCCTCGCTGGTAGCCGCGGCCGGCATCGGCGGCAGCCTGCTCGGCGTGCGCTGGCTCGATCCGGTGGCGGCGGTCATCGTCGGCTTCATGATCCTGCGCATGGGCTGGGTCTTCGCCTGGGACGCGCTGCGCGAACTGATGGACGAAGGCCTGTCGGAGCAGGAACTGGCGGCGATTCGCGACACGCTGCGCGCGGCGCCCGGCGTCGTCGGCGTGCACGATCTGCGCACGCGGCGCATGGCGCAGAAGGTGCTCATCGACGCCCACATCCAGGTCGATCCGCGCATCTCGGTGTCCGAGGGCCACCGCATCGGCGAATTGGCGCGGCTCGCCGTGTTGCGCAAGCACGCGGACGTCCTCGACCTGCTGGTCCACGTGGATCCCGAGGACGACATGCTGGCCGACAGCCGCGGCGGCGAACTGCCCGCGCGCGAGGAACTCGTCGCCCACCTGGCGGCCCTGCTCGGCGTCGCGCCGCACGAGCTCGGCGGCGTGACGCTCCATTACCTCGGCCGCAATGTCGAAGCCGAGGCCAGCCTGGTCCCAGGGCTGATGGACGACGCGGCGCGCCTGGCGAGCATCCATCAACGCCTGGCGGAGCGCCTGGAAGACGATCCCCTGTTCAGCGCCGTCGACCTTTATTGCCGACTGGCACCAAAGTGGGGCAATTGCGACGCGGCCGGCACTATAACGGTGCATTGATCTGCCCGGCATTTTGCCCTGTTCTTTGTGGCACAATCCCGTTTTCTCGCAAGGGCAGGTGGCATGCAACCTGCTAAATCCTCCCCGCGACCATTTTCCGATCCGGCCCCGCCGGCGATCTACGATTTATCTGTTAGGAGAGCATTTCATGACGCCCCAAGATGTGATCAAGTTGGTTCAGGAGAAGGAAGTCCGTTTCGTCGACTTCCGTTTCACCGACACTCGCGGCAAGGAACAGCACGTGGGCGTCCCGGTTTCCGCCTTCGGCCTTGAGAAGTTCGAAGACGGGCACGCCTTCGACGGCTCGTCGATCGCCGGCTGGAAGGGCATCCAGGCCTCCGACATGCTGCTGATGCCGGATGCGGCCACGGCCTACATCGATCCCTTCATGGACGAGACCACGCTGATCCTGACCTGCGACGTCGTCGAGCCTTCCGACGGCAAGGGCTACGACCGCGATCCGCGTTCCCTGGCCAAGCGCGCCGAGGCTTACCTCAAGTCCTCCGGCCTGGGCGACACCGCCTACTTCGGTCCGGAACCCGAATTCTTCATCTTCGACAGCGTCGAGTGGAAAGTCGACATGTCCGGCGCCTACTGCAAGGTGTTCTCCGAAGAGGCCGCCTGGGCCTCCGCCGAGAAGGTCGAAGGCGGCAACGTCGGTCACCGTCCCAACGTCAAGGGCGGCTACTTCCCCGTGCCTCCCGTCGATAGCCTCAACGACATCCGCGCCGCCATGTGCCTGGCGCTCGAAGCCTGCGGCGTCGAAGACCTTCATGCCCAAGCCCATCGTCGGCGACAACGGTTCCGGCATGCACGTGCACCAGTCGATCTGGAAGGACGGCAAGAACCTGTTCGCCGGCAACGGCTATGCCGGCCTGTCCGACTTCGCGCTCTACTACATCGGCGGCATCATCAAGCATGCGCGCGCGCTGAACGCCATCACCAACCCGCTCACCAACTCCTACAAGCGTCTGGTGCCGGGCTTCGAAGCCCCGGTCAAGCTGGCCTACTCGGCCCGCAACCGCTCCGCTTCCATTCGCGTGCCCTACGTCCAGTCCGACAAGGCGCGCCGCATCGAAGTGCGCTTCCCGGATCCGGGCGCGAACCCCTACCTGGCCTTCACCGCCATGATGATGGCCGGCCTCGACGGCGTGCAGAACAAGATCCACCCCGGCGATCCCGCCGACAAGAACCTCTACGACCTGCCGCCGGAAGAAGACGCGAAGATCCCGACCGTCTGCTCCAGCCTCGAACAGTCCCTTGAATACCTCGCCAACGACCACGAGTTCCTGACCCGCGGCGGCGTTTTCAGCAAGGACATGATCGATGCCTACATCGAACTCAAGATGGAAGAAGTCACGCGTTTCCGCATGACCACCCATCCGCTCGAGTACGAGATGTACTACAGCATCTGACGAACGGCGCAGCCGGCGGCCACGCCGCCGGCAAGTCGATGCGAGGACGGAGCTGCGGCTCCGTCTTTTTTTGTCCCCATCCGCCGCTGCCGCCGGCCGTTGCGGAACCTTCATTTTAGTTTCTCTTTGACATACACTCGCCGCATCGACGACTGAGGTCCTGCCATGAAACTTCGCCTGCTTCCCGCATTCATGCTGCTGTCTGCGGCCGTAGAGGCCGACACGCTGTACAAATGCACCGACGAGGCCGGCCAGGTGCTCTACACCAACCAGAAGAACGCCGCGAAGAACTGCACGGTGCTGTCGCGCGATCAGCCGATATCCACCTTCGCGCCGCCGCCAAAGCCGCAGCGGGCGACCAATGCCGAATTTCCGCGCGTCAACTCCGACCAGCAGAAGGCGCGCGACAACGACCGCCGCGCCATCCTCGAACAGGAACTCGCCACCGAGCAGAAGCAAGCCGACGATGCGAAGAGGACCCTCGCCGATCAGGAAGCCCGCGTCGAGCCGAACGAGCGCAACGTCGGCGGCGGCATCAATGGCGCCAAGGTGCAGGAGCGCCTGAAACCTTATCGCGACAGCGTGCAACTGCACGAACGCAACATCGAGTCGCTGCGGAAAGAAATTTCCAACCTGCGGTAGGCTTGGTTCTTGCTCGACTGACGGGCATGACCGCCAAGCCTCTCAAGCCATCGGCATTTTCCGGCCTCGACCTGCTGTCGTCGGCGGTGATCCTGCTCGACGACCGGCAACTGATCCGCCACCTCAATCCGGCGGCCGAAAACCTGCTCGCCGTCGCCGAGCGCGCCTGGCTCGGGCGGCCCATGGAACAACTGCTGGGCGCCTCGACGGTACTGGCCGGCGCCGTCGACAGCGCGCTGAAGAACAACTGGAGCTACACCGGACATGACATCCTGGTGTCGCGTCCCGACGCCGAAGCTCTGCATCTCGACTGTACCGTGACCGCCATCGAGGCCAAGGGTGCGCGGCTGCTGCTCGAATTCCGCCTCATCGACCACCAGTTGCGCGCCTCGCGCGAAGAGCGCGCGGCGATGCAGCAGCAGGCCAATCGCGATCTGATCCGCAACCTCGCGCACGAGATCAAGAATCCGCTCGGCGGCATCCGCGGCTCGGCGCAACTGCTGGAGCGCGAGCTCGGCATGCTCGACAACGCGCCGGCGCTGCGCGAATACACCCAGGTCATCATCAAGGAAGCCGACCGCCTGCAAGACCTGATGCAGCGCCTGCTGTCCTCGCATCGCGCCATGCATCCGGCGCAGGTCAGCATCCACGAGATTCTCGAACGCGTGCGGCGCCTGATCCACGCCGAGTATGCCGGCGTGCGCGTGCGGCGCGACTACGACACCTCGCTGCCCGACGTCACCGGCGACCGCGAGCAATTGATCCAGGCCATCCTCAATATCGCGCGCAACGCCGCGCAGGCCATTGTAGGCACCCTTCCCTCCGCTCCCCTTCCCAGGGAAGGGGGTGACGGCGGTTCGCCGCTGCGCGGCTCAGGTTCGCAGGCTAGCCCCGCCTCGGGGCGGCCCGGCGGCGGGGCCGGCCAGGGCGAAATCATCTTCCGCACGCGCGCCAACCGCCAGGTGACCATGGCCAAGCGCCGCCATCCGCTGGCGCTCGAACTGCAGGTGATCGACAACGGTCCCGGCATTGCCGAAGATATCCGCGACAAAATCTTCTATCCTCTGGTCTCTGGCCGCGAAGGCGGCAGCGGCCTCGGACTCACGCTGGCGCAAAGCTTCATTCAACAGCACCAGGGCACGATCGAAGTCGAGTCGCGCCCCGGCCGTACGTGTTTCACCATCCGCCTGCCGCTGGCAAGCGGGAAGGAGCAGGACAAATCATGAAACCCGTCTGGATCATCGACGACGACCGCTCCATCCGCTGGGTGCTGGAAAAAGCGCTGGCGCGCGAGGACATTCCCTGCAAGAGCTTCGGCTCGGCCGACGAGGCCCTGGCTGCGTTCGACAACGGCGAGGCGCCGCGCGCGCTGGTCTCCGACATCCGCATGCCGGGCACCTCGGGGCTCGATCTGCTGAAGCTCGTCAAGACCAATTTTCCCGAGCTGCCGGTGATCATCATGACCGCCTACTCGGACCTCGATTCGGCGGTGGCGGCCTTCCAGGGCGGCGCCTTCGAATATCTGCCGAAGCCCTTCGACGTCGACCAGGCCGTCGATCTGGTGCGCCGCGCGCTCGAACAGTCGCCGCAAACGGGCGCCGTCACCGCGACGGAAGCGCTGACGCCGGAAATCCTCGGCCAGGCGCCGTCGATGCAGGAAGTTTTCCGCGCCATCGGCCGCCTCTCGCAGTCGCATGCCACCGTGCTCATCAACGGCGAATCGGGCACCGGCAAGGAACTCGTGGCGCGCGCTCTGCATCGCCACAGCCCGCGCAAGGATGCGCCCTTCATCGCCATCAACACCGCG
>JACRPB010000212.1 GCA_016214175.1 Rhodocyclales bacterium | reverse complement strand
GGCGACTCCCTCCGGCGGCATCTGAAACTTGCAGCCGGCGGCGTCTCCGCTCAGCCGTTATCTCGCCGCCGCCTATACCCTGCTGGCGGTCTATGCCAGCTTGCATCCATTCGCCGACTGGCGCAATTCCGGCGTCGATGTCCTCGCTTTTTTCGCTGCCGGCTGGCCGCGCTACAGCACGGGTTTCGACCTCGCGCTCAACGTTGCCGCCTATCTGCCGCTGGGTTTCCTCTGGGTGCCGGTGCTGCAGCCGCGCCTCGGCCGCTTCGGCGCGGTGCTGTTGGCGACGCTGTGCGGCGCCGGCCTCAGTCTGATCATGGAAACGCTGCAGAATTACCTGCCCAGCCGCGTCCCCTCCAACCTCGATCTGGCCTGCAATACGCTCGGCACCCTGCTCGGCGCGCTGGCCGGCGCGCGCTGGGGCGGCCTGCTGCTCGACGGCGGCCGTCTGCATGCCTTGCGCCACCGCGCGCTGCTGCAAGGTGCCATGGGCGATGCCGGCCTGCTACTGCTGGGCCTGTGGCTGCTGACGCAACTCACGCCCGAGACGCTGCTGTTCGGCAACGGCGACATCCGCGGGTACCTCGGCCTGCCGGCGGTACTGCCCTACAGCGCGGGACGCTTCGCCAACATCGAGGCCGCCATCGTCTGCGCCGACACCCTGGCCGTGCTGCTGCTGGCGACGCGCCTCGAACGGCGTCCGCTCTATGTGCCTATTTTCGGCCTGCTGCTGCTGGCCCTGGCGACGAAGTCCTTCGTCCTGGCGCTGACGCTGGGCACCGCCCACGGCTTCGCCTGGGCCACGCCCGGCGCCGCCACCGGCCTCGGCGCCGGCGGCGCGCTCTGGATCCTCGCCACTCTGCTGCCGGCGCGTTTGCAGCAGGCGCTGGCGGCGCTGGCGCTGCTGCTGGCGACGGTGCTGGTCAATCTGGCGCCCGACAATCCCTATTCCGCCAATACCTGGCAAACCTGGAACCCCGGCCAGTTCCTCAATTTTCACGGCCTGACCAAGCTGGCGTCCACGCTGTGGCCCTATCTGGCGCTGCCTTGGCTGATGCTGCTGCGTACCGAAAGAAAATCATGACCCCACCCATCGTCGACCTCGCCACCCTGCGCGACGCGTTGCGCGACTTCGCCGCCGCCCGCGCCTGGCAGCCCTTCCACACGCCGAAGAACCTGGCCATGGCCATGATCGTCGAGGCCGCCGAACTGGTCGAGCACTTCCAGTGGGCGACGCCCGAGGAGAGCTTGCGGCCATCGCCCGAGAAGCTTGCCGCAATCCGCGACGAGGTCGCCGACACCCTGATCTATCTGGTCGAACTCGCCGACGCGCTCGACATCGACCTCGTCGCCGCCGCGCGCGACAAGATCGTCAAGAACGCGCTCAAATACCCGGCGCCGGAAAGATAGAATCGCCGCATTACAGGAGGCCGCCCAATGAGCTTTTACAAATACCACGTCTTCTTCTGCACCAACCAGCGCGCGCCCGGCGAATCGTGCTGCAACGCCCTCGGCGCCGACAAGCTGCGCGGCTACGCCAAGGATCGCGTCAAGGCGCTGGGCCTCAACAAGCCCGGCCTGGTGCGCATCAACTCGGCCGGCTGCATGGACCGCTGCGACCAGGGGCCGGTGCTGGTGATCTATCCGGAAGGCGTCTGGTACACCTACGTCGACCAGGAAGACATCGACGAAATCATCGACCGCCATCTGCAAAAGGGCGAGATCGTGGAGCGCCTCAGAGTATGAGTCGTCACGAGCGCGTCCTGCTCGACGGTCCGACCGGCAAGATCGAAACTTTCATCGAGGCGCCCGAGGAAATCGCCGGCATCGCGCTGATCGCCCATCCGCACCCGCTGATGGGCGGTACCGCCGACAACAAGGTGGTGACGACGCTGGCGCGCGCCCTGCGCGATCTCGGCTGCGCCACGCTGCGGCCGAATTTTCGCGGCGTCGGCGCTTCGGAAGGCGCGCATGATCGCGGCAACGCCGAGACCGACGACCTGCGTGCGGTGTACGACTATGCGCGTGCGCGTTTCGGCCGCGCGTTGCCGGCCTATCTCGCCGGATTTTCTTTCGGCGCTTACGTTACGGCGCGGCTGGCGCAGCGGCTCGCCGAGGACGGCACGCCGGCGCAACGCCTGGTGCTGGTCGGCACCGCGGCCGGCTTCATCGAGGGCGATCGCCAGTACGCGACGGCGGCCGTGGCGCCCGATACCATCGTCATCCACGGCGCCGAAGACACGACGGTGCCGCTGGCCAACGTGCTGAAATGGGCGGAGCCGCTGGAAATTGCGGTCAGTGTCATCCCCGGCGCCGACCATTTCTTCCACCGCAAGCTGCACCTGATCCGCCGCATCGTCGAGGCCGCATGGCGCCCCTGAGCGTCGATTCGCTGCGCAAGTCCTACGCCGGCCGCGAAGTCGTCGCCGGGGTGTCATTCGCGCTGAAGCCGGGCGAGTGCTTCGGCCTGCTCGGCCCCAACGGCGCCGGCAAGACGACGACGCTGCGCTGCTGCCTCGGTCTCACCGCGCCCGATTCCGGCAGCATCACGCTGGCCGGCGAACCGGTGCCAGCGCGCGCGCGCGAGGCGCGCGCCCGCGTCGGCGTCGTGCCGCAGTTCGACAATCTCGACCCGGATTTCAACTGTGCCGAAAACCTGCTCGTCTACGGCCGCTACTTCGGCATCGGCGATGCGCTGATCCGCGCGCGCATTCCGCGCCTGCTCGAATTCGCCGGCCTCGCCGGCAAGGAGAAGACCAGCATCCGCGTGCTCTCCGGCGGCATGAAGCGGCGCCTGACGCTGGCGCGCGCGCTGATCAACGATCCCGATCTGCTGATCCTCGACGAGCCGACCACCGGGCTCGATCCGCAGGCGCGCCACCTGATCTGGGAACGCCTGAAGCGCCTCTTGGCCGACGGCAAGACGATACTGCTCACCACCCACTTCATGGACGAGGCCGAGCGCCTCTGCCAGCACATCGCCATCATGGATGCAGGCCGCATCATGGTCCAGGGCTCGCCGCGCGAGCTCATCGCCGGCCAGATCGAACCGCAGGTGGTCGAGGTCTATGGCGAGGACGCGCCGGGCTGGGCACAGGCGACGGCCGGCCAGTTTTCGCAGCGCCACGAGATTTCCGGCGAAACCGCGTTCTGCTACGTCGCCGACGCCGCGCCCCTGCTCGCCCATCTCGCGCAGCATCCCGGCCTGCGGACCCTGCACCGGCCGGCCAATCTCGAAGACGTGTTCCTGAAACTGACGGGACGGGAGCTGCGCGACTGATGCGTCAACTCGACCTCTTCGATCCATTGCTGGTACCGGTCGAAAGCACCGACGTGGAATACAAGGCGGCGCGCGGCGGCCTGCCTGGGAGCTTTTGGGAAACCTATAGCGCCATGGCCAACACCGAAGGTGGAACGGTCGTGCTGGGTATCGCCGAGCGCGAAGGCAAGCTTTTCGTCGACGGCCTGTCCGATGCCGGCAAGCTGCGATCGCTGCTCTGGGCACAGCTCAACGACAGGCAAAAGGTGAGTTGCAATCTGCTGACTGAGGCCGGCATCGAGACCGTCGCTCACGATGGCAAGACCCTGTTGTTCATTCATGTGCCGCGGGCCACGCGACGGCAGCGGCCGGTTTACCTCGGCGCCAACCCTTTGGGCGGGACGTTCCGCCGTGCCGAGGACGGCGACTATCGCTGCTCGGAAGACGAAGTGCGCCGCATGTTGGCCGACCAGTCGGAAGAGCCCGCCGACAGCATGATCCTGGAGCATTTCACGCTCGACGATCTCGACGGCGATTCGCTGCGCCAGTTCCGCAACCGCTTCGCCTCGCGTGATCCCGATCATCCCTGGCTCTCCGAAGACGACCTGGGCTTGCTGCGCAAGCTCAACGCCTGGCGGCGCGATCGCGCGACCGGCCGCGAGGGGCTGACCGTCGCCGGACTGTTGATGTTCGGCCGGGACGAAGCCCTGCGCGATCCTGCCGCCGTGCCGAACTACCATGTCGATTATCGGGAGCGTCTTTCGGACGATCCCGCGGTGAGATGGACGGATCGCATCGTTCCGGACGGGACGTGGCCGGGCAACCTGTTTCAATTTTTCCAAAGAGTGATACAACGCCTGGCCGCCGATCTCAAGACGCCGTTCCAACTCGACGCCAAGGCCTTGTTGCGCAAGGACGACACGATGGCGCACGAGGCCTTGCGCGAGGCGGTTGCCAACGCCTTGATCCATGCCGACTATCGGGGCCAGGGCGGCGTGGTCATCGAGAAGTATGCTGACCGCATTGAACTCTCCAATCCAGGATCGCTGCTGGTATCCCTCGGCCAGTTGCGACGGGGAGGCGTCAGCGAATGCCGGAACAAGACGCTGCAAACCATGTTCCAACTGATCGGCGGCGGGGAAAAGGCCGGCTCAGGCATGGACAAGATTCGGGCCGGGTGGCGCTCCCAGCATTGGCGTTCGCCGCGCATCGAGGAAACCTTGCGCCCCGACCGAGTACGCTTGGTCTTGCCTATGGTCAGCCTGTTGCCGCCGGAGTCGCTCGACCTGCTCGGACGGCGTTTTGGCAGTCGTTTCCGCGCCTTAACGGAAACCCAGGTTCAGGCACTGGTGACGGCGCATCTGGAAGGGGAGGTCACCAACGCGCGGATGCAGGAAATGACCGATCTGCACCCGACCGACATTACCAAGATGCTGCGCGGGCTGGTCAAGGGCGGATTTCTGCGTCAGGAAAGCCAGCGCCGCTGGGCGCACTACCATTTGGAAGCCGTGGGCTCCCCTCATAGCGGCGGCGACTCCCTTCATAGCGGCGGCGACTCCCCTCATAGCGGCGGTGACTCCCTTCATAACGGAGCCGACGCGGCGCTGCTGGCCATTGCGGCACCGGCGCGCGCGAAGAAACGCCTACCACCCGCCGAGATGCGCGCCGTCATCGTCGCGCTGTGTCGCGACCGCTGGCTAACCGCGACCCAAATCGGGCGCTGCCTTGGGCGTGACGCCGAAAACCTGCAAACCCGCTTCCTGACGGCAATGGTGAAAGAGGGCCGACTCGAACTGCGTCACCCGGATGTCCCCAATCGACCCGACCAAGCGTATCGGACCAAACCATGATCGCCGTTCCGTTTCGCCCGCAGCTCACCGTGCGCGCCTTCGCCGTCTGGCGCCGCAACTACCTGGTGTGGAAGAAACTGGCGATTCCCTCGGTACTGGGCAATCTGGCCGATCCCATGATCTACCTGTTCGGCCTCGGCTACGGCCTCGGCGGCCTGCTGCCGCAGGTGGGCGGCGTGCCCTACATCGTCTTTCTCGCCGCCGGCACGGTCTGCGCATCGACCATGAACGCGGCCTCGTTCGAGGCGCTTTACTCGGGCTTCTCGCGCATGCACGTGCAGAAGACCTGGGAGGCGATCATGAACGCGCCGGTGTCGCTCGACGACGTCGTCGCCGGCGAACTGCTGTGGGCGGCGGCGAAGGCGACGCTCTCGGGTACGGCGATACTCGCCGTCGTCACCGCGCTCGGCTTCGTCCATTCGCCGCTGGCGCTGTGGGCGCTGCCGGCGATTTTCCTCACCGGGCTGTGCTTCGCGGCGATGGGCCTCATCGTCACCGCCGTCGCGCCGTCCTACGATTTCTTCATGTACTACTTCACGCTGCTGGTGACGCCGATGACGCTGCTGTCCGGCGTCTTCTTCCCGGTCGACCAGTTGCCGGCGGCCTTCCAGGGCGCGGCGCAGTTTCTGCCGCTGACGCACGCCGTGCACCTGATCCGGCCGCTGCTGCAAGGTCAGGCGCCGGATGCGGTGTGGCTGCACGTCGCCGTGCTGGGGGCGATCGCAATCGTGGCGTTCTGGATCGCGCTGGCGCTGACGCGGCGGCGCTTGTTGTCATGAGTCGGGAGGTCCCAGTGGCGAAACCCATGATCCTGTTGGCGCTGGCCGCCGTTGCCGCTGCGGCGGCGCAAGCCCAGCAGCCGCCGGCCCCGCCCGGTCCGCGCTTCACGCTGATTTGCAGCGCGCAAATGCAGAAGAAGAGCTTTGCCGTCGACACGGCCCAGAAAACCATAGACGGCAAGCCTGCCAATTTCGGCGCCACCGCCGTCACCTGGAAAACCGGCGGCGAGACCGCCAAGCCGGGCGGCGGCAAGAAGAACGGCGACAACCAGGTTGCCCCCGCCAGGGTCGTGCTGCACGAGCTCGATCGCATCGAGGGCACCTACCGGAGCTGGAACGAGGGCGAGAACGGCGAAACCGCGGTCGTCTACGGTTGCGAGAAGGCGGGACCGCCGAAGTTTTGAACGGTCAGGCCCAGCCCGGCAGCAGGCGCCGCATCGTTTCGCGATCCAGCGCCGCTTCGACGGCATCGGCTAGGCGTTCGACGTCCGCTTCGCGCCGCGCGGCGAGATCGACCGTCGCCACCTCGCCGGCGCCGGCCCAGGAGAGCAGCGCGCTCAAGGCTTGCGGCTGCTCGAACAGGCCGTGGCAGTAAGTGCCGAGGACTTGCCCATCCTCCGACAGCGCGCCATCGGCGCGGCCGTCGTCGAGCCGTACCGCCGGCCGCGCCAGCGCCGGGCCGCTTGTGACGCCCATGTGGATTTCATAGCCCGTCATCGGCGCGTCGTCGATGGCGAGGCGGCCGCTGACGTTCCGCAACTGCTTCTCCGCTGCGAGGGTGGTTTCGCAGTCGAGGACACCGAGGCCGTCGCTGCTGCCGGCGCTGCCCTCGATGCCGTCCGGATCGTGCAGGCGGCGCCCGAGCATCTGGTAGCCGCCGCACAGCCCGATCAGTTTGCCGCCGTAGCGCAGGTGGCGTTGCAGATACGGCTCCCACCCTTGTGCGCGCAGCCAGGCCAGATCGGCGGCGACGCTCTTCGAACCCGGCAGCACGACCAGGTCGGCCGGCGGCGGCGTCTGGCTCGCTCCGACCCAGCGGAAATCGACTTCGGGATGCAGGCGCAGCGGAGCGAGGTCGCTATGGTTCGAGAGGCGCGGGAACACCGGCGCGACGACGCGGAGCTTCGCCGCACCCGTGCGCTCGACGTGGCGTTCGAGCGCATCCTCGGCGTCGAGGAAGAGGCCGTGCAGATAGGGCAGCACGCCCAGCACCGGCTTGCCGGTGTGCTGGCTGAGCCAATCCAGGCCCGGTTGCAGCAGGCCGATGTCGCCGCGGAAGCGGTTGATGACGAGGCCTTGCACGCGCGCGCGCTCGGTCGGCGCCAGCAGATCGAGTGTGCCCGACAAATGGGCCAGCACGCCGCCGCGATCGATGTCGCCGACGATGACCACCGGAATGTCGACGGCCTCGGCGAAACCCATGTTGGCGATGTCGCGTGCGCGCAGATTGACCTCGGCCGGACTGCCGGCGCCTTCGACGATGACGCAGTCGAACTCGGCGGTGAGCCGTGCCCAGGACGCCAGCACCGCCGCCATCGCCGTCGCCTTGTAGTCGTGATAGGCGCGCGCATCGAGATCGGCGATGGCCTTGCCGTGGATGATCACTTGCGCGCGCTGGTCGGTATTGGGCTTCAGCAATACCGGATTGAAGTCGATGCGCGGCGCAATGCCTGCGGCATAGGCCTGGAGCGCCTGGGCGCGGCCGATCTCGCCGCCGTCGACGGTCACCGCGGAATTGAGCGCCATGTTCTGCGACTTGAACGGCGCCACGCGCACGCCGCGCCGATGCAGGATGCGGCAGAGCGCGGCCACCAGCACGCTCTTGCCGGCGTCCGAGGTGCAGCCTTGCACCATCAGGGCTGGCGTAAAATTGCGCGTCTTCTTCATCGCTTGATTATCCCATGTCCCCGCTGACCCTCGCTGCCGCCGCCCTGGGCGGCGCGCTGCTCGATCGCCTGCTCGGCGAGCCGCGGCGCTTCCATCCGCTGGTCGGCTTCGGCCGGCTCGCCGACGCGGCGGAGCGGATGCTGCGCGCCGGGGCGCCCGGACATGCGCTCGGCAATCGCCTGCGCGGTCTGCTGGCGTGGGCGCTCGTCGTTCTGCCGGCGGTGATGGTGGCACGTCTGGTCTGCACGCTCGCGCCGGTCGCCGGCGTGTTCGACGCGCTGCTGCTGTGGTTCGCGTTGGGCGGGCGCGCGCTCGCCGAACACGGCCACGCCATCGCCGCGCCGCTGGCGGCCGGCGACTTGGCCGCGGCGCGCGCGGCGGTGGGCCAGATCGTTTCGCGCGACACGGCGCAGCTCGACGCCGAGGGCGTGGCCAAGGCCGGCGTCGAATCGGTGCTGGAGAACGGCAACGACGCCGTATTCGGCGCGCTGTTCTGGTTCTGCATCGCCGGCGGCGCCGGCGCGCTGCTGTTTCGCCTGGCCAACACGCTCGATGCGATGTGGGGCTACCGCGATGCGCGCCGCCTTTATTTCGGCTGGGCGGCGGCGCGCATCGACGACGTGCTGAACTTCATCCCGGCGCGGCTGACTGCGCTCACCTATGCGCTGCTCGGCCGCAGCGCCGACGCCTTCGCCTGCTGGCGCACGCAAGCCGCGGCCTGGGGCAGCCCGAACGCCGGGCCGGTGATGGCGGCCGGTGCCGGCGCGCTCGGCGTCCGCCTTGGCGGTGCGGCCGTCTATCACGGCGCGCTCGAAAAGCGTCCGCCGCTCGGCACGGGCGACGTTCCCGGCGCCGCGCACATTCTGCGCGCCGTGGCGCTGGTCGAGCGCGGGCAATGGCTGTGGCTGGCGCTGTTCGGCCTCGCCGCCGCGGGAGCCGCCCATGCTTGAGCACGGCGGCAAGTTGCGCGCCGCCGCGGCGCAATGGGGCATTCCGCTCGCCGACTGGCTCGATCTCTCGACCGGCGTTGCGCCGGACGCCTACCCGGTGCCGCCGATCGCGACCGCAAGCTGGCGGCGCCTGCCCGAGGACGACGACGGTCTCGTCGCGGTCGCCGCCGCCTATTACGGCAGCGACGCCTTGCTGCCGCTGCCCGGCTCCCAGGCCGCGATCATGGCGCTGCCGCGCCTGCGGCCGCCGGGCACGGCGGCAGTGCTGGCGCCGAGCTACGGCGAATACGCGGCGGCCTGGCAGGCGGCCGGACACCGTTTGCGCTCGTTCGCCGCAGACGAACTCGAAGCGGTTGCGGCAAGCTGCGACACCGTGATGCTCGGCAATCCCAACAATCCCACCGGCGAACGCTTCGCCAGTGAGCGCCTGCTCGCGGCCGCGCGCCGCCTGCAAGCGCGCGGCGGCTGGCTGATCGTCGACGAAGCCTTTGCCGATGCCGACGGCGGCGCAGCGCTGGCTGCCCTGGCCGGCGGCGCGGCGGCGCCGAACCTGATCGTGCTGCGCTCGCTCGGCAAATTCTTCGGTCTCGCCGGTGCGCGCGTCGGCTTTGCCGTCGCCGCGCCGGCGGTACTGGCGCCGTTGGCCGAGCTGATCGGCCCCTGGCCCATCGCACATCCGGCGCGCGACGCCGCGCGTGCGGCCCTCGCCGACGCCGCTTGGCAGTCGGCGCAGCGCGCGCGCCTGCATGCGGCGTCCGACCGTCTGGCGCAGATGCTGAGCGCGCACGGCTGGGGCGTGACCGCCGGCACGGCGCTGTACCGCTACCTGGCAACGCCGCGCGCGGCGGAAATCTTCGCCGCGCTGGCCGGGCGCGGCATCCTGATCCGCCGCTTCGACGCCCCGTCCGGCCTGCGCATCGGCCTGCCCGGCACCGAGGCCGAATGGGCGCGCCTGGATGCGGCGCTGTCAGCCATTGAGGTCTTGCCATGACGCTGCGCTTTCGCCACCTGCTTGCCGCCGCCGCGGCGATGACGGCCCTGTCGGCTGCCGCCGCCATCACGATCGTCGACGACGCCGGCCGCACGGTAACGCTGGCGGCGCCGGCGCAGCGCATCGTCAGCCTGGCGCCGCACGTCACGGAGAACCTGTTCGCCATCGGCGCCGGCGAGCGCATCGTCGGCACCGTCGATTACAGCGACTATCCGGTCGCCGCGAAGACCATCCCGCGCATCGGCGGCTATTCGCGCATCGACCTCGAAGCCGTCGCCGCGTTGCGCCCCGACCTCGTCGTCGCCTGGCAGACCGGCAACAACCAGGCGCAGATGGACAAGCTGCGCGGCTTGGGCATCCCGGTCCTGCTCACGCAGTCGAATCGCATCGACGACGTCGCCGCGAGTCTGGAGCGCCTGGGCGAGGCCACGGGCACCGGCGCCACGGCGCGCGCCGCCGCGAGCGGCTTTCGCGAACGCGTTGCCGCGCTGCGCGCCCGCTACGGCAACCGGCCGACGGTGCGCACCTTCTATGAAGTCTGGCACCAGCCGCTGACGACCATCGGCGGCAGCCAGATCATTTCCGACGCCATCCGCCTTTGCGGCGGCGAGAACATTTTTGCCGGCCTGACGTCGATGGCGCCGAAAGTCAGCGCCGAAGCCGTCGTCGCCGCCGACCCCGAAGCCGTCGTCGCCAGCGGCATGGGCGAGGCGCGTCCCGAATGGCTGGACCTGTGGCGCCAGTGGCGCGCCATGACGGCAGTGGCGCGCAACAACCTGTTCTTCATCCCGCCGGAAATCATCCAGCGCCACACGCCGCGATTGCTCGACGGCGCGGAGATGCTGTGCAAGCATTTGGAGACGGCGCGGGGACGGCGGCCGCGCTGAGGGATTGACCGGCTAACGCTGCGCGCTTGTCCCGATCAGGGCCTTGAGTCGTTGCAGGTTCTCCACTAGCGGCGGCACGTCGTCGCGGATGATGCTCCAGAGCGTGTCGTTGTCGATACCCAGATAGCCATGGATCAAGCGGTTGCGTGTGGCTACGACTTGGCGCCAAGGCACCCCCGGCGCAAGCTGGCGCCCGTCTTCGGGGACATGGCTGGCGGCTTCGCCGATCAGTTCCAGGTTTCGCAGAGTCGCATCATAGTTGAGACGACTTTGCTCGAAGCTTTCCTGATTGAGACCGTCGGTATAGGCGAGCACAGCTTCGGCAAAACCGATCATGTCGTCGATATAGAAGCGCCACTCGCGCGCCATCGAATCAGACACGAACCGCTTCCCTCTCGACATAGGGACGCAATTCGGCGCGTAGCGCCTTGTCTGTCACCAGATCCACTGGGCGACCGAGGACATCTTCGAGATAGAACTGCACACCAAAGTAACGTTGCGACGTTGCCGGGCCGTCGAAACCCACCAATACGTCGACGTCGCTATCGACGCGCGCAGCATCGCGCACGTTCGACCCGAACAGGGCGAGCCGCACGACGCCGAAGCGCCTGGCAAGTTCGGGTTTGTGCTGCGTCAGCAGGTGCAGGATTTCCGTTCGATTCATGTGCGCAGCCTACCTGATTCGAGTCGCGTAGGGAATCTCTCCGAAGGTCGCAGCTTCAATCTTTGCAGCGCTACCAGCGGTCTACCGCCAGCACGTCCTCCATCGTCCGCCTTTGCCCCCAGCCTTCGATTTCCAGCATCGGCCGCGGCAGAAATTCCCGGACGTGGCCGATGCAGAGTACGGCGACGGGGCGGGCGCCTTCGGGCATGCCGAGCAGCGCCGCCAGTTCCTGTGGATCGTAGAGCGAGACCCAGCCGATGCCGATGCCTTCGGCGCGCGCGAGCAGCCACATGTTCTGGATGGCGCAGGCGACCGAGGCGAGGTCCATGTCGGGCATGGTGCGGCGGCCGAAGACGTGGCGTTCGCGGCCGTCGCGCAGTGCGACGACCAGCACTTCGGTGCAGTCGAGAATGCCTTCGACCTTGAGCTTGAGGAAGTCGGCGCCGCGTTCGCCGAGTGCCTGCGCGGTGATCGCGCGCTCGACGTCGACCAGGGCGTGGATGCGCTGCCGCAGTTCGCGGTTCTGGATGTGCAGAAAGCGCCAGGGCTGCATGTAGCCGACCGAGGGCGCGAGGTTGGCGGCCGCTATCAGGCGCTCCAGCAGGCCGGCGGGCAGAGGGTCGGGGCGGAAGTGGCGCACGTCGCGGCGTTCCTCGATGGCGCGGCGCACGGCGGCGATGTCGGCGTCGCTGTAGCGGTAGTCGTTCATAGGAAGAGTCCGGCGGCGGCGATCGGATTGGAAGGGAAGTAGAAATGCACGTAGCTGGCGGTCAGGCGCTTGCGGCGATAGACCGCTTCGCCTTCGCGGCCGCTCGGGTATTGCGCGCGCAGCAGCGGCGCGAGCGGCGTTTCGCTTTGCGAGTAGTGGAAGGTGTGGCCGCGCAGCCGGCCTTCGGGCAGATCCGCCTCTTGGTGACCGAGCGCGGCGAGACGCGGCTGCATGCGCACGCTGCCGGGCAGCAGGCCGGCCATGCGGTGTGCGCGGCCTTGCGCGTCGACCAGGGCTTCGAACAGCGCCATCATGCCGCCGCATTCGGCGAGCAAGGGGCGGCCGGCGTCGACGTACGCTGCGAGCGCGGTCCAGAGATCGCGGCGGACGGCTAGGACTTCGGCATACAGCTCCGGGTAGCCGCCGGGCAGCCAGACGGCGTCGCAGGCGGGCAGCGCATCGCCCGCCAGCGGCGAGAAGAATTCGAGGTCGGCGCCGAGATCGCGCAGGGTTTCGAGATTCGCGGCGTAGCGGAAGGCGAAGGCGGCGTCGCGGGCGACGGCGATGCGCTTGCCCGCGAGCAGCGGCGGCAGCGCCGGGGCGGGTGCAGCGGCGAAGGCGACCGGCGGCGGCAGCTCGGCGAGCTTTGTTGCGGCGAGCGCATCGGCGATGCGGTCGAGGTGCGCTTCGAGGTCGGGTAGTTCCTCGGCCAGCACCAGGCCGAGATGGCGTTCGGGTAGGGCGAGTGTTTCGTCGCGCGCCAGGTGGCCGCGCCAGGCGATGTCGGCGGGGAGCCCTGCTTGCAGCATGCCGGCGTGCGCGGCGCTGCCGACGCGGTTGGCGAAGACGCCGTGGAAGGGCAATTCCGGTCTGAAACGCGCGAGGCCGAAGGCGATGGCGCCGAAGGTGCCGGCCATGGCGGAGCCGTCGATGACGGCCAGCACCGGCAGGCCGAAGCGAATGGCGATGTCGGCGGCCGATGGCGTGCCGTCGAACAAGCCCATGACGCCTTCGACGATGACGACATCGGCTGCGCTTGCGGCGCGGGAGAGGCGCCAGGCGGCATCGTCTGCGCCGCACATCCAGAGGTCGAGGTTTTCGCATTCGGCGCCGCTGGCGACCGCATGCACCATCGTATCGATGAAGTCCGGCCCGCACTTGAACACGCGCACGCGGCGGCCGGCTCGCGCATGCAGGCGCGCGAGGCCGGCGACGATGCTGGTCTTGCCCTGGCCGGAGGCGGGCGCAGCGATGAGCAGTGCCGGGCAGGCAGGCATTAAAACTCCACCCCCGGCATCGCCTTCACGCCGGCCTGGAAGGCGTGCTTGACGAGGCGCATCTCGGTCACGGTATCGGCGGCGTCGATCAGGGCTTGCGGCGCGGCGCGGCCGGTGAGGACGACGTGCTGGTGGGTCGGGCGCGCCGCGAAGGCGGCCAGTGCGGCGTCGCTATCGAGCCAGCCGTACTTGAAGGCATAGGTGATTTCGTCGAGCACGACGAGGCCGACGGCCGGATCGGCGAGGTAGGTCAGCGCCTGTTGCCAGGCGGCCTGTGCAGCGGCGGCGTCGCGTCCGCTGTCCTGGGTCTCCCAGGTGAAGCCTTCGCCCATGACGTGCCAATGAAGCAGGTCGGGAAAGCGGCAGAAGAAGCCTTCCTCGCCGGTGTCGGAACGGCTCTTGACGAACTGGATCACGGCGACCTTGAGGCCGTGGCCGAGCGCGCGCGCGACGAGGCCGAAGGCGGCGGTGGATTTGCCCTTGCCGCTGCCGGTGTTCACGAGCAGCACGCCGCGCTCGGTTTGCGCCGCGGCGATGTGGCCGTCGATGACGGCCTTCTTGCGCGCCATGCGTTCGTTGTGGCGAGCGGCGTCGTCGGCGTGGGTCGTCATTGCGGCAGAGCCTCGCGCAATTCCCGCAGCGCGGTGAGGAAGCCGGGGCCGGGGTGCATGAAATGCTCGCCGTCGAGCGGCACGATGGGAATGCCGGGTTTGACGATGGCCGCGTTGCAGGCCTCGTCGCGCTTGTTCTTGAAGGCGAAGAGCAGTTCCGGACGCTGCGCCGCGATCCACTGCGGCAGTTCGTCGGGCGGGCCGTCGACGCGGAAGTTGCGGATGTTGTCGTGGTCGGCGACGACCGCGAAGCCGGCGCGGCTGAAGAGCTCGTACAGCGTGGTGCCGCGGCCGAAGGAGTAGGGCGCGGCGCTGCATGCCGACAGCAGCAGCACGCGCCGCCCCTGGCCGCCGACCTGATCCGCCGCCCGTCGCCAGTCGGCGGCGAACTTGTCGACGCGGGCGTCGATGTCGCCGATGCCGGCGGCGCGGCCGATGTCGCGCAGCATGGCCTCGACTTCGGCCATGCCGCGGAAGCCGCCGACGCGCAGCGCCGTCGTGCCCTTCGGGGTGGCGGCTTGCCAGACGTCGGGCCGGGTCCAGGTCGAGGTGATCATGAGTTGCGGCTCCAGCAGCTCGATCATGTCGCGGTCGGGATCGTTGACGCCGCCGGTTTGCGGCCGATCGCGCGTGTCGTAGCGGCTGACGCCGACGATGCAGGCGCCGAGCCCCAGCCAGTCCAGCGCGCGCGTGATGTAGGGCGACTGGCTGACGATGCTTGGGCACGCGGCTTGCGCCGACAGCGGCTGGCAGAGGGCGGCGAGCAGACACAGGAAGCGCAGCGGCATGGTTTACTCCGGTATGAAGACGGGATGGCCGGCGCCGTCGAAGCGGCGCAGCGGGTGGCCGTAGAGGCGCGAGAGATTGGCGGCCGTCAGCACCTCGGGCGCCGGCCCGGCCAGCGATTCGCCGCTGCCGAACAGCAGCAGTGCGCGCGCGAAATAGCGCAGCGCCAGGCTCGGATCGTGCAGCACGGCGACGACGGCGGCGCCGTCGCGGACGAGTCCGGCGAGAATTTCCAGCGTCGCGATCTGGTGGTTGAGGTCGAGGTGGGTCAAGGGCTCGTCGAGCAGATAGAGCCCCGGCTGCTGCGCCAGCAGCGTCGCCAGCGCGACGCGCTGACGCTCGCCGCCGGAGAGCGTATGCAAGGGGCGGCTGCCTACGCCAGCGAGGCCGACCGTGGCCAGGGCCTGCTCGGCGATGCGGCGGTCGCCGGCCGATTCCCACTCCCAGCGCGAGAGGTGCGGATGGCGGCCGGCGAGCACGGCTTCGAGCACTTCGGTGGCGAAGGCGTCGTGTTGCTGCTGGGCCAGGTAGCCGCGCTGCGCGGCAAGCGCGCGGCCGTCGCGCGCCGGCAGCTCGATGCCGGCGATGGCGATGCGGCCGCCCTGGGCCGGGCGCAGGCCGGCGAGCGTGGCGAGCAGCGTCGACTTGCCGGCACCGTTGCGGCCGAGGATGGCCAGCGATTCGCCGCGGGCCAGCGACAGATCGAGACGACGGCAAACGTCGACGCTGCCGATCGAGACGTCGAGGGCTGCTGTCGTCAGCATCAGGCGCTCGCGCGCGGCTGGCGCGTCAGCAGGAACAGAAAGGCCGGCACGCCGATCAGCGCGGTGAGCACGCCGACCGGCAGTTGCTGCGGCGCGACCACGGTGCGCGCCAGGGTGTCGGCCAAAGGCAGCAGAATGCCGCCTGCAATTGCCGCGGCGGGCAGCAGCAGGCGCTGGTCGGTGCCGAGCAGCAAGCGCATCAGGTGGGGTACGACGAGGCCGATGAAGCCGATGCTGCCGGCGCTGGTGACGGCGGCGGCGGTCAGCAGCGAGGCCAGCACGTAGAGCACGGCCCGCAGGCGCGGCACGGCGACGCCCAGGGTCGCGGCCAGGGTTTCGCCGCGCGCGAGCAGGTTCATTTCGCGGGCGAAGGGCAGCGCCGCGACGAGCCCGGCCGCCAGCACCGCCAGCGGCGGCCAGGGCGAAACGATCTGGCCGGCGTCGCCCATGAGCCAGAACAGCATGCCGTGCAGCTTCTGTTCGGGGGCGACGGACAGGATCAGCGCGACGGCGGCACCGCAGCCGGCGGCGACGATGACGCCGGTCAGCAGCAGCCGCGCCTGGGTCCAACTGTTGTCGCCGCGGGCGAGGCCGAACACCAGCAGCATGGCGGCGAGCGCGCCGGCGAAGGCGCCGCCGTGGATGAAGATCAGCGGCAGGCCGAGCAGCATGGCGGCGAGCGCGCCGACGCCGGCGCCGCCGGATATGCCGAGCACGTAGGGGTCGGCGAGCGGGTTCCACAGCAGCACTTGCATCAGCGCGCCGGCCAGCGCCAGCAGGCCGCCGCAGGCGAAGGCGCCGAGCGCGCGCGGCAGGCGCAGATTGACGACGACCTCGGCGCCGACGCCGCTGCCGTTGCCCAGCAGCGCGTCGAAGACGACGCCGGGGGCCACCGCGTAGCTGCCCGCCAGCAGCGCCGCCAGCAGACTTGCCGCCGCCAGCAGCAGGAGCAGGAGCAGGACGAGCAGGGCGCGGCGCGGCGTCGGCATGGCGGCAGAATATTACTGCGGGGCGTAGCGCAGCCCGACGAAAAGGTTGGCGCCGGGCGTCGCGAAATCGGCGGCCAGTTCGTACTTCTTGCCGAACAGGTTGTTGGCGCGGGCGAACAGCGACCAGTCGCGCGCCACGGCATAGCTGCCCTGGAGGTTGACGAGGCCGTAGCCGCCGAGGTGTCTGGCGTTGGCGTCGTCGTCGTAGCGGCTGCCGACCATCTGGACCTCGCCGCGCCACTGCCAGGGGCCGACGGTCTGGCCGATGCCGGCGTTGGCGCTGCTGCGGGCGCGGCGGCCGAGGCGCTTGCCGCTCGTTTCGTCTCTGGCGTCGAGATGATCGAAGCTGCCGTCGACGTCGATAGCGCCGATGCGCATCGCCGTGGCGACGGTGATGCCTTCCAGTCTGGCGCTGCCGATGTTCACCGGTGAGGTGAGGCCCGACCAGGAGATCAGGTCAGTGACGCGGTTCAGGTACCAGGTGACGCCGGCGCGATGGCCCGCGCGCTCGTAGTGCAGCGCGACTTCGCGGCTTTGCGCCGCTTCCGGCTTCAGGTTCGGATTGCCGACGAAGCCGGCGGTGAGCGGGTAGTAGAGATCGTTGAAGGTCGGGGCGCGAAAGGCCGTGCCGTAGGACGCATGGGTGCGCCAGCGCGCGTCCAGTTGATAGCCCCAGGCGAGGGCGCCGGTGTTGCGGCCGCCGAACTGGGAATTGTCGTCGCGGCGCAGATTGGCCTGGAGGCGATGGGCGCCGAGACGGCCGTTCCAGCCGGCGAGCCAGGATCTGACGCTGCGGTTCTTGAGCGTGAAGGCGCTGGTGCCGCCGATCTTCTGCTCCAGGTTTTCCCAGGCCAGCAGCAGGTTGCCGCCGCCGAGGCGCAGGTCGTGCTGCCAGCTTGCCTGGTCCTGGTCGGTGCGCACGACGTTGGTCATGACGGCATTGGCGTAGGCGGTGGTGTCGTCGCTGGCGCGACCGAGCCGGAAAGTGCTGTGCCAGCCGTCGGCGAGCCGGTTCTTCAAGCTGGCGGCGTAGCTTTGCACCGTCAGGCCATTCTCGTACTGGCGTGCGGCGGAGGCGGCCGTGGCGCCGCTGTCGTAGCGATTGCGGCCGTCGCTCTGGAAGGCGTCGAGGCCGATCTCATGTCCCGGCGCCAGGGCGTAGGCGAGATTGGCGGTCAGGCTTTCCATGGCGAAGCCGTCGGCATCGGGGTTGTAGGCGCGATTGGCGCGGTTGACGATGTTGTTGAAGCCGGCGCTGCGGAATTGCGCGGCCGCGAGGTTGTAGCGCAAGCCACCGTGTTCGCCGTGGACGCCGGCCTGGGTGGCGCTGGTGCCGTAGCTGCCGACGCCGGCCTCGGCCTCGACGCGTGGCGGCCCTTCGCCGCGGCGGGTGAAGATCTGCACCACGCCGCCGATGGCGTCCGAGCCGTAGAGGCTGGACGCCGGTCCGCGCAGGATTTCGATGCGCTCGATCTGCGCCAGCGGCAGGCGCGACCAGGCAACCGCGCTTTGGCTCGACGACCCCAGGGTGCCCGAGCCGATGCGCTGGCCGTCGACCAGCACCAGGGTATGACCGGAGCTGCCGCCGCGCAGGAACACGGCGGCATTGGCGCCGGGGCTGCCGTTGGCGGACTGCTGGATGCCGGGCCGGGTCGCCAGAAAGTCGGACAGCGTGGCTTGTCCGGCGCGTTCGATTTCGGCGCGCTCGATGACCGTGACGTCGCTCAGCAGTTCGTTGGCGCGCATCGGCTGGCGCGTGGCGGTGACGACGATGGCCGCCTCGTCGGCCTGGGCGGCGGTGAAGGGAAGAGCGAGAAGGGCCGCGAGAAGGGCGGCAACAAGCGGGCGCAGCATGGCGAAAGACTCCCGTTCCGGCGTGCGTCCCCGCACGCCAAGCACTGTGGCGAGACGGATGCGGCGGGGAGGGAGCATGAGGCCTAGGCCACCGGCATATCGCACCCCCGCGACACATCCACTGGTTGTCCGCGGCCGGTCTCCGGGCTCGGAAGTCTTAACGCATCGCCTTCCCGGATCGCTCCAGTGGCGTGTTGATGCGTTCGCACTTCCTTACCGTTGCGGGGGCAGCGCCGGCATTGCGCGAGATTCGCGCGCACCGGCTTCCCGTTTCACCCTAGCGCCGGGAAGGCGTTCAGGCACCGTGGACAGCGCGCGCAGTCTAGCATGGGCGCGGCCGGGCGAGCGCTGCGGCCGCTGTCGTCCTGTTACGGCGCAACCTTCACATCGCTCCCTTATTGCTTGACCTGAAACGGCTTTTCTCGCACACTTGCGACCCATCATGGATGCCGATATCTCCAGCTTCGAGCAGAAAGTCGACAAGGTCGTGGCCTATTGCCAGACCTTGCGCGACGAAAACCGCTCCTTGCGCGGCCGCATCGCCGACCTCGAAAAGGAAAAGCAGGCGCTCGTCGAAAAAATCGATACGACCTGCGTCCGGCTCGAAGCGCTGATGGAAAGGCTGCCCGAGCAATGACAAGCGTATCTACCCTCGACATCAAGCTGCAAGGCCGCTCCTACAGCGTCGCCTGCCCGCCGGAAGAACGCGACGCGCTGCTGGAGACGGTCGCCTTCCTCGACGCCAAGATGGCCGACATCGCCACCAAGACGCGCAGCACCGGCGAGCGCCTGGCGGTGATGACGGCACTCAATCTGGCGCACGAACTGACGGCGCTGAAGAAGGCGCCGCCGCCCGGCGGCGAACCGCCGGCGCCGGCACCGGCCGCGGCTTTTGACACGCCCGAATTGCAGCGTAGAATCCAGGCCATGGAGGCGCGCCTGGATGCGGTTCTGGTGTTGCAGGAAGACCTGTTCTAGACCATCCCGGCCGGCGCCCAACGGAATCCCCTGCGGTGTTCGTCAAGGCCATACATTCCTTGAACCAATGCTAATTGGCATCGGTTGCCGACCCTAGACGCCGCTGTTGCGAGCGCCCCATAGCGGGCGCACCTGATGCGGCAGGAACGCAGCCACTCTGAACCCAGGTTCAGGATGCCGGCCTAACGGCACTCGCGGGGGACCCTATCTCTACAGCGCGGTGCGGTGCCGCGCTATTTTTTTGAGCGAGCGTGCGGAGGCGCCGGCGCGTGAAACCTGATCTGCCGCAAGCCGTCGTCGCTTCGCCGCCGCAGGGCTGGCGCATCTGGTGGATCGCAGCGCGGCCGCGCACGCTGACCATCGCCGCGACGCCGGTGCTGCTCGGGACGGCGCTGGCCTGGGCCGACGGCGCCCCGCACGCCTGGCTGCCGGCGCTCGCCGCCCTCGCCTGCGCGCTGCTGATCCAGGCCGGCACCAATCTCCACAACGACGTCGCCGACTTCGAGCGCGGCAACGATACCGCGGCGCGCGTCGGCCCGCTGCGCGTCACCGCCGCCGGCTGGGCGCGACCGGCCGCGGTGCGCCGCGCCGCCTTTGCCGCCTTCGGCATCGCCCTCGTGTTCGGCATCTACCTCGTCGCCGTCGGCGGTTGGCCGATACTCGCCGTCGGCCTGGCCGCGCTCGCCGCGGGCTGGGCCTACTCGGGCGGGCGGCGGCCGATTTCGCACACGGCGCTGGGCGAGGCGTTCGTCTGGCTGTTCTTCGGTGTCGTCGCCGTCATGGGCAGCGCCTGGCTGCAAGTGCCGCACCTGTCGCTGCCGGCCTTCCTCGGCGGCGCCGCCCTCGGCCTGCCGGCGGCGGCGGTGCTGATGTTGAACAACTACCGCGACCTCGCCGACGACTTGCGCGCGGGGCGTCGCACGCTGGCCGCGGTGCTCGGTCCCGCCGGCGCGCGGCGGGCATATGCCGGGTTCTTGCTGACGCCCTTTGCCGTTCCCGCGGCATTCGCGCTGCACGGCCGCGTCGGCGCCCTGTTGGCCTTGCTGGCGCTGCCGCCCTGCCTGGTGCTCGTTCACCGCGTCGCGCGCAGCGAGCCGGGGCCGGCGCTGAACCTGCTGCTGGCCGGCACCGCCCGCGCCGAGTTCCTGTTCGGCCTGCTGCTGGCCGTCGGCGTTTCGCTATGAACCAGCCGGTCGTCGACGTACTGTTGCCGCTGGCGCTTGCCTTCATCATGTTCGCGCTCGGCCTGACGCTGACACCCGCCGACTTCGCCCGCGTCTTCAAGCGCCCCACGGCCATGGCCGCCGGCCTCGTCGGCCAGGTGCTCCTGCTGCCGCTGCTGGGCTTCGCCGTCGCCACGGCCTGGGGCCTGCCGCCCGACATGGCCGCGGGCCTCATGATCGTCGCCGCCTGCCCCGGCGGCGCCAGTTCCGGCCTGGTGACGCACCTGGCGCGCGGCGACACGGCGCTGTCGATTTCGCTCACCGCCGTCTCCAGCGTCGCGGCGGTCGCCACCTTGCCGCTCGTCGTCGACCTGTCGCTGCGCCATTTCACCGGCAGCGGCGTCGCCGGCGAACTGCCGGTGGGCCGCCTGGTGCGCGGCGTGTTCTTTCTGACCACGGTGCCGGTGGCCGCCGGCATGCTGCTCAAGCACCACCGCGCCGCGCTGACGGCGCGCCTCCTCAAGGGCACCGAGCGTGTCGCCACGGCGCTGTTCCTGCTGATCGTCTTCGCCACTTTCGCCAGCCAGCGCGAGGTTCTCGCCGCCAACTTCGCCGCGGTCGGACCGGCGGCGGCGGCGCTG
>JACRPB010000211.1 GCA_016214175.1 Rhodocyclales bacterium | reverse complement strand
GACGCGGAGGAACTGGCGGCGCTGGCCCTGGGCAGCCGCATGGTCAAGGGTTGGTCCGACCCGCCGCTGGGCCGGGCGGCCGAGCAGGCGCTGGCGAAAATCGAGGCGGTGCTGCCGGATCGACTCAAGGCCGGCGCAGGGGCGGCGGCGCTGCTGGTGCCCGATTTCCACGTGCCGACGGCGATGGTGGCGCCGCTCGGAGCATTGCGCGGCGCGGTGGGCGCCAAGCGCAAGGTGAGTTTCGGCTACCGCCGCGCCGACGGCGCATCGAGCGAACGCACGGTGCGGCCGCTGGGCCTGCTGTTCTGGGGTGAGACCTGGACCCTGGCCGCCTGGTGCGAATTGCGCGACGATTTCCGTACGTTCCGCATCGACCGGTTGTCTGAACTGTCGGTCCTCGACGAAGGCTTCACGCTGGCGCCGGGGCAGCGTCTCGACGATTATCTGCGGCTCGCCGCTAACTAAGCGTCAGCACGCCGCGCTTCAGCCCCGGATCGTCGGGATGCGCGGAAATGACGAAGCCCAGGCTCGACACGAAGGCGATCATGCGCGAGTTCTCGGCCAGGAAATCGCCGTTCATGTACTTGAGGCCACTGGCGGCAGCGGCGTCGATCAGCACGCCCATCAGGCGCCGCGCCAGGCCCTTGCCCTGCCAATGGTCGGCGACGACGATGGCGAATTCGCAGGATTCGCCGTCGGGATTGGTGGCATAGCGGCAGACGCCGATCTCGGTCGACGCGCCGTCTTCGTCCGCCAGGGCGACGAAGGCCATTTCGCGGTCGTAGTCGATCTGGGTCAGCCGCGTCAGTTGCGCCAGCGAGAGTTCGCGGATGGTGTTCATGAAGCGGTGGTACTTGGTATCCGGCGCCAGGTGCTTGACGAAATCCTGCTCCATGTCGGCGTCTTCCGGCCGGATCGGGCGGATCGACACCAGGATGCCGTCGCCGGTCTGGTAGCTCGTCGTCAGATGCGACGGGTAGGGATGGATCGCCATGTGATCGTAGCGGCCGGCCGTCAGCGGCAGGTTCTCGATCGAAATGCGCGCATCCACCGCGACGGCGCCGTTCTCGTCCACGATCAGCGGATTGATGTCCATCTCGCGGATCCAGGGCAGTTCGCAGACCATTTCCGACACCCGCAGCAGCACGGCTTCGAGCGCTTCCATGCTCACCGGCGGCATGTTGCGGAATTCGCCGAGCTTGGCCGATGTGTGCGTGGACGCCAGCATGTCGGCGACGAGGAAGCGGTTCAGCGGCGGCAGCGCCACGGCGCGGTCCTTGCCGGTGGCTTCGATGCCGACGCCGCCGGGGCCGAAAATGATGGTGGGGCCGAAGATCTCGTCGCGCACCATGCCGACGATGAGTTCGCGGCCGTTCGCCTTCTGGATCATCGGTTCGATGGCGACGCCGTGGATGATGGCGTCGGGGCGGTGCTTCTTCACCTCGTCGATGATCTCGGGATAGGCGTCGCGCACCGCGGCCAGCGAATTGAGGTTGAGGCGCACGCCGCCCGAGTCGGTCTTGTGGGTGATGGTCGGCGAGTCGATTTTCATGACCACCGGCAGGCCGATTTCCTCGGCCAGCACCATCGCTTCGGAAGGCGAACGCGCGACCACGGTCTGGGCGATGGGAATGCGGAAGGCGGCCAGCAGCGCCTTCGATTCCATCTCGTTGAGCGCCTTGCGGCCTTCGGCGAGCGCGGTCTCGATCACCAGCCTGGCCGATTCGAGGCGCGGCGCGACGTGGTTCGAAATCGCGGCCGGCGTCTGCATCAGCAGCTTCTGGTTGCGGTAGTAGGCCGAGATATGGGAAAACAGTTCGACCGCCGGCTCCGGCGTGCGGAAAGTCGGGATGGCGGCGCCCTTGAACAGCAGGCGCGCCTCGCGCACCTGCTCCTCGCCCATCCAGCAGGTGACGATGGGTTTGTCGGTCTTGTTGGCGATTTCGATCACCATGCGCGCCGCCTGGGTCGGGTCGGTCATGGCCTGGGGCGTGAGAATGACCAGCACGCCGTCGACCTGCTCGTCTTCGAGGCAGGCCTGCAGCGCGGCCGCATAGCGCGCCGGATCGGCGTCGCCGACGAGGTCGATCGGATTGGTCTTCGACCAGGTGGCCGGCAGCGATTCGGTCAGCTTCAGCACGGTCGGCGCCGACAGCTTCGCCAGCGGGATGCCGATGTCCGAGGCGTGGTCGGCGGCCATGACGCCGGGACCGCCGCCGTTGGTGATGATGGCGAGATGGTTGCCGCGCGGATGGAAATGCGAGAACAGGGCCGAGGCCGCCGCATACATCTGGCCGATGGTGCCCAGGCGCACGACGCCGGCGCGGCGCAGCGCGGCGTCGAAGACGTCGTCGGCGCCGACCACGGCGCCGGTGTGCGAGAGCGCCGCCTGTTCGCCGGCCGGGTGGCGGCCGACCTTGATCAGCAGCACCGGCTTGCAGCGCGCGGCGGCGCGCAGCGCGCTCATGAAGCGGCGCGCATTCTTGATGCCCTCGATGTAGAGGAAAATGTTCTCGGTGCGCGGGTCGGCAACCATGTAGTCGAGCACTTCGCCGAAATCGACATCGCTTTCGCTGCCGAGCGAGACCACGGTCGAGAAGCCGACGTTGTTGGGCAGTGCCCAGTCGAGAATGGCCGTGCATAGCGCGCCCGATTGCGAAATCAGGCCGAGCGTGCCGGGGACCGCGTTGTTGTGGGCGAAGGTGAGGTTGATGCCGGCCGAGGGCCGCATCAGCCCCAGGCAGTTCGGACCCAAAAGGCGCATGCGATGGCGCCGCGCCTATTCCAGCGCCGTGCGCTCGAGCGCGGCGCCGCGCGGGCCGGCCTCGGCGAAGCCGCCGGCGATGATGATGGCGTTGCGCGCGCCGGCGCGGCCGCAGGCGTCGACGATCGACGGCACGGTCTGCGCCTTGGTGCAGATGACGGCCAGGTCGAGCCGCTGCGGAATGCTCTCGACCGAATCGTAGCTTGGCAGCCCGAAGACGGTGTCGTGCTTGGGATTGACGAAGAACACCTTGCCCTTGTAGCCGGCATCGAGGTTGTCGAGCATGTTGCGGGCGAGGGTGGCGCCGATGGAGCCGGGCGTCTCGGAAGCGCCGATGATGGCGACCGACTTGGGCTCGAAGAGAGGTGTCAGATAGTGTTGTTCGTAGTGCATGGCATGTCTTTCGAGCGATGCTGCAATGCAACAAGATTACCACCGATATACGGCCTTGGGCCAGCCGTAAAGGTCTTGGCTCACCGTCGCGCGAAACTGTCGTTGCTTTCGCGGCACATCCGCCACGACCCGCGGACCAGACGCGCCGCGGCCACTCGCTGCGGATTCTACGGGGTGCCGACGAAGAAATCCCGTGTTTCGAAGACGCGGTTCGCCAGGCCCTGGCCGCCAAGGCGCAAATGGCGTTTCAGCACGAAGTCGAAGAGCAGGCTGTTGTGGCGGCGGATGGCCGTCAGCGGGGCGACCGCCGCCGGGTCCAGCAGTCCCTGCGCCGCTAGGCGTTCCGGCGCATAGAGCGGCATCAGGCCGGGCAGCGGATAGTCGCTGCCGTTGAGCAGGCGCGCGGCCCAGTCGCCGCCGGGCCGCGCGCGTTCGAGGATGCGCCGCAGCGGCGGACCGGCGCGTGCGCTTTGCGGTACGGCGGAAATGTCGCCGAAGAGGCGGCCGGCGTATTGCGGCGCATCCATCAGGCGTTCGAAGAGGCGAAAGCTTTCCACTTCGCCGCCGCCGGCGTCGAGGTCGCGGCTCTTACCCATCGAGGCGCAATGGGCGACCACGACGCGCACGCCGTGGTCGAGCGCACGGCGCAGGCGCAGCGGATTGCCGAGTTCGTCGTCGCCGGGCGCCGCGCGCTCGGCGCCGGCATGGGGGCCGATGCCGGATCGATGCCCATGGCGGACGGTATCCACTTCAGCGCGCAGGCGCCCAGGGTCTTGACGCGCTGTAGTTCGGCCAGCGCGTCCGGGCGGTAGGGATGGACCGAGGCGGCCCAGGCGAAGCGCAGCGGCTGCGCTGCGGCGACCGCATGGCAGTAGTCGTTGCCGGTCCAGGCGTGAGTGTGTTCGGCGTCGCGCGCGCCGGTCGTGCCGTAGCTGGCGTCGAGCGCCAGCAGCAGTCCTTGCCATCCGGCAGGCATGGCGTCGGCGAGTGCGACCAGGCGCGCGACGTAGGCGGCATCGGCATCCGCGCCGTCGCTGCACGCGGCGTTGAGGAAGAACGAGCGCTGAACGCGATGCCAGGGCCAGCGCCAGCCATGGCCCTCGTTGAACCCGGCGGCGGCGCCGGTCGCGCCGGTCCCGAGCAGATGGATATGCGTGTCCCAGACGTGGGCGGGATCGAGGCCTTGCCAGGCCGCGCGCACCAGCGGGTGCTGCGCGAGGTCGGCGGGCAGCGGCCCGCGGCAGGGATTCCAGAGGCCTTGGCGCGGCCA
Organism: Rhodocyclales bacterium; assembly: GCA_016214175.1. GTDB lineage: Bacteria > Pseudomonadota > Gammaproteobacteria > Burkholderiales > Rhodocyclaceae > Nitricoxidireducens. The sequence goes on along the minus strand of JACRPB010000211.1, from coordinate 1,340 downwards.
GACGCCCCAGGCGAGCAGACCGCCGCCGATGCCGGCAGCGGCGAGGAAATGGCGACGCGAAAGCTTCATGACGTTATGATCGCAGAACCGCGCGCCGGGAGGAGAAGAAATGACCGAAACATTGAGCGTACCGCTGTGGCTGTTCGCGCCGATGGCCGCGCTGGCAGGCTGGGCGCTGCTGGTGCTGTTCCTGGTGCCGGGCATGCGCTGGTTTCTGCGGCGCAAGATCAGCAGCGCGCTGCGCCAGATCGGCAGCAAGCTGCAAGTGGAACTGCCGGCCTTCAAGCTGACGCGGCGCCAGGTGCTGATCGATCGCCTGTTCCACGACCCGGCGGTGCAGGCGGCGGCCGAAGCCTATGCGAAAGAGCACGAGGAGCCGCTCGGCGCCGTGTGGGCGCGCGTTGACCGCTATGCGCGCGAAATCGTGCCCGCCTTCAACGCCTATTTCTACTTCCGCATCGGCTATGCGCTGGCGCGCACCATCGCGCGCTCGCTCTACCGCGTGCGCATCGGCTACGTCGACGACGCGGCGCTGGCGCGGCTCAATCCGAAGTCCACCATCGTCTTCGTCATCAATCACCGCAGCAACATGGACTACGTGCTGGTGGCCTTCCTCGCCGCCGAGCGCACGGCGCTCTCCTATGCGGTCGGCGAGTGGGCGCGGGTGTGGCCGCTGCAACAGATCATCCGCGCCACCGGCGCCTATTTCGTGCGCCGCAATTCCGGCGATCCGCTCTATCGGACGGTGCTGGCGCGCTACGTTCGCATGGCCTCGGAAGCCGGCGTGACGCAGGCGGTGTTTCCGGAAGGCGGCTTGACCGTAGACGGCCGGCTACGGCCGCCGCGCTTCGGTCTCTTCGACTACATGACGCGCGGCTTCAACGTCCATGCCGGGCGCGACCTGGTATTCATCCCCGTCGGCATCAACTACGACCGCGTGCTGGAAGACCGCAGCCAACTGCTCAAGCTTCACCCCGAGCAGCCGCGGCCCGGCAAGGCGCGCGGCGTGGCGAACACCTTGCTGTTCGTCGTCGAGAACCTGCGCCTGATGCTGAGCGGGCGCTGGCATCGCTTCGGCTACGCCTGCGTCAATTTCGGCACGCCGCTCTCCTTGCGCGCCTACATGCAGGAGCGCCAGCTCAGCTTTGCCGAGCTCGACGACGCGCGCCGGCAGGAGGTGGTCACCGCGCTGGCGCGACACCTGATGGGCGAGATCGGACGCGTGATTCCGGTGCTGCCGGTGCCGCTGGTGGCGAGCATCGTCGTCGCCGCGCCGGAGCGGCGCTGGTCGGAATTGGAAATCAAGGCGGCGGCGCTGGAGCGGGCGGCGGAACTCGAAG
>JACRPB010000210.1 GCA_016214175.1 Rhodocyclales bacterium | reverse complement strand
CTTCGGTCAGATTGGCACCGGACTTGGCGTCATAGACGTTGCCGAAGAAGATGTGGCTGCCCTTGTTGTCGACATAGAGGATGTCCGCGCCGACACCGACTTCGTAAAATCCCGGAACGGCGGTTTCGCGCACGCTATCGACCTTGGCGCTCTTGTCGCCCGAAACCTTGGCGAGAAATGCCTCGACCGATTTCCGGGCGTCGCTTTCCGCCGATTGGGCGCAGGCGGCGTAGGCGAACAGAAAGACGAAACAGCCGGACAGGATACGATTGAACATGGAATCTCCGTGGGTCGGTTGAGGTCAGCCCATCGCATAGCGGACCAACGCATTTTTCACGGCGGGCAGACGCTGGGTCAGGTTCAGCCCAAGGTTGCGCAGCACCGCCAACGGCAGGCCGGGATGAGCGAACAGTTTCTGCAAGCCGTCGGTGACCGATTGTAGCGCGACAACTTCCTCCTTGCGGCTGCGTTCGTAACGGCGCAGCCACCGCTCGTCGCCGCAATCGACGTGATCCGGACGCTGCGTCAAGACCTCGGCGAGGACGCGGGCATCCTGGAAACCGAGATTGATGCCGTGACCGGAAAGCGGGTGGATGGTGTGCGCGGCATCGCCGATCAGGGCCAGGCGCGGCGCCACGACGCGCGGTGCGCGCATCAGGCGTAGCGGAAAGCCGGCGGCCGGGGTCACCAATTCCAGCTTGCCCAGGCGGTCGCCGCCGGCCTGCGCCACGCTGGCGCACAGCGCCTGCGGCGCAAGTGCCAGCAACTCGCGCGCGTGCGCTTCGGGCGTCGACCAGACCATGGACACGAAATTGCCGGGCAGCGGCAGGTACGCCAGCACGCCGTCTTCGCGAAACCACTGGCAGGCGGTGTCGCGATGCGCCTTGGCGCAGGCGAAATTGGCGACGACGCCGAGTTGTCCGTAGGGGCGGAACGCGACGTCGATGCCGGCCTTGGCACGCGTCCAGGAGTCGGCGCCGTCGGCGGCGACGACGAGTTTGGCGCGCAGCCTGCGCCCGTCCGCGAGCACGAGGGCGGCCGCCTCGGCCGCGAACGCCAGATCGGCCGGGACCGCTGGGCACAGCAGGGTGAGGTTGGCCTGGCGTTTCGCCGATTCCCACAACTCCTGCTGCAACAGCGCGGATTCGAGTATCCAGGCGAGTTCGCCGACGCCGCTGTCGTAGGCGGAGAAATCGAGCCGGCCGCCGGCATCGCCGTGGATTTCCATTTGCCGCACCGGGGCGATGCGCGTCTGGTCGAGGTGCGGCCAGATGCCGATGTCGTCGAGGAAGCGGGCACTGCCCGGACTCACGGCGTAGACGCGTGCATCCCAGCCCGGCGGCGTCGCCGGCGGCTTGCTTTCGACGAGCGCTACCTCGAGGCGGCTCGTGCGCAAGGCTACCGCCAGCGCGAGGCCGGCGAGGCCGCCGCCGACGATGGCGACATCGAAATCTATTGGCATAGTGTGGGTGGCGCTGATCCGCGTTGGCATGGACGTCGCCCGCGATTTTCTCACGGCTGCCCCCGGCCGGTGCCGCTGCCGTCGGGCAGTAGTCGCGAAATGGAGACTTGCGCCGGCGCTGTTGGGGGCAACACTGTATTGATGCCGCGTTCCGCTGATCGAATACTGGTGGCGTCACTGCTGAGCGGGTGGAGTCCAGATCCAAGCGTCGCCCCCGGGGAAGGCAGCGGTGGCGGTGGAAGGTGAGGCTTACACTCGCGGCGCATCCGGGTGTAAGCATTTTTTTTGCACTCAGGAGAGCAAGTATGACGACGAGAAGGAAATTTTTGCAGTCCGCCGCGGCCGGCATCGGCTATGCCGGCATCACTTTCGCCGTGCCGAAAGGCGCGCTCGCGGCAACCGTCGGGTCGGTCAACGAGGCCACTTGGGCCATCGCCAGCGACCCGGTACTCTTGGGCAAGGTCTGGACCGCCCGTTTCACCAATACCCTGCCCTGGGCACTCGACCCGACCAACGGCGTGCTGGTCAAGGCGCTCAACGTGCCGGCGAGCGGCGTCGCCCTCGATCCGGCCACGCCGGCCAACGTCGGTTTCATTTACCATCCCGACGCGGGCACGGTCGATACCTACACCGTCAAGGCCGGCCAGGTCGATTGGCCGATACTGGCGCCGCTTGGCAATACGGCGGGCATTCCGACGACCCGGACCTGGGGCTACGGCAACGCCGATCTCGAGAAGGTGTTCGCCAATGGCAGCGGTCTGCCCGTGACCTATCCGGGGCGCAGCTTCGTCGTCCAGCGCGGCACGGCCATCAAGGTCAACTGGCTCAACAATCTCGTCGATGTCGGCGGTGCGCCGCTGTCGCACCTGGTGGGCGTGGATCAGAGCATCTCCATGCAGACCGACCAGACGCTGGCGATCATGGACCCGAAGACCAATCAGGTGACCTACCAGGGTGCATCCCTCCTGGGGGTGCCCACCGCCATGCACCATCACGGCGGCGATTCGCGCGCCGAATTCGACGGCGGTCCAGACCAATGGACGGCGCCGCGTCGCGTCCAGTGGGGTCCGGGCTTCGCCACGGCCAACGGATTCACCTACACCTACGACAACGCGCAGGAAGCCGCCATGAACTGGTATCACGACCATGGCGAGGGCGTCACCCGCATCAATGCCTATGCCGGCCTGGCCGGCATCTACGTGATCCGCGACAACAACGAGGCCCTGCTGGCCAACGCCGGCGCGATTCCGTCCGGTCCCTACGAGCTGCCTCTGGTCATCCAGGACAAGTGCTTCACCGCCAACGGCGAACTCGCCTACGCCGGCGACCCGCTGCAATATCCGGTACCCGTGCCGGATCCGGCGCTTCTGCCGAAGCCGACGCATTTCCCCGAGCAGTTCGGCGACATCATCGTCGTCAACGGCGTCGCCTGGCCGAATCTCGACGTGGAGCCGCGCGAGTACCGCCTGCGTCTGCTCAACGGTTCCGATTCGCGCGTCTATGTGCTCAAGTTCGGCTGGGGCGGCAACAATCGCCGCGGCGGCTTCAACGCGTTCCTGCCCGTGGTGAAGATCGCGACCGATCTCGGGTTCCTCAACAGTCCGGTGGAAATGCCCCGCGGCGAAGTCGTCATCGCCCCGGGCGAGCGCATGGACGTGGTGGTGGATTTCAGCATGGTGGTTCCCACCGTGCCTGGTGGCCCGCGCACGGTGGTGCTGACCAACAGCGGCGCCACACCCTTTCCGCTGGGTGCGCCGACGGTGGCCGGCACCATGGGGGCCGGCACGGTCATGCGCTTCAACGTCAATCTGCCGCTCAATTCGCGTACCGCGGCGCTGGGCATGCCGGCGGTCGCCGGTTCCCGCGCGACCAAGTTGAAAAACAACTTGGCGCTGCGCGGGCTCGACGCCGCGACGCCCCGGCTGGCGGCGCCGCGCGTGCCGGCCAACGTCAAGGTGCGGCGGATTCTGCTCGGCGAAGGCGTGGACGAGTTCGGCCGCGTCATGCCGCTGCTGGGCGCAGTGTCGCTGGCGGGCGACGCCCCGCTGCCGAACGGCTATGCGACGAACCCCGGCACCCTGGCGTTCTCGCAAGTGCCGACCGAGACCCCGGCGCTGAACAGCACCGAAGTCTGGGAATTCTGGAACAGCACGGTCGACGCCCATCCCATCCATATGCACCTGGTCAGGTTCCGCATCCTCAATCGCCAGGCGTTTACCGCGCCGTCGGTGAATGCGACGACCATGGTCAATGGCTGGACCGGCGTGCAACTGGCGGCCGACGCCATCGGCACGCCGATGACTGCGGCCCAGGCCCTGACGGTCGGCGGCCTGCCGTCCAAGGCCCTGGCGGCGCCGCTCGACGAGCAAGGCTGGAAGGACACGGTGTTGTGCTATCCCGGCCAGGTGACCCGCGTCCTCGTGAATTTCAACCGGCCCGGCAAGTACGTCTACCACTGCCACATCCTGTCGCATGAAGAGCACGACATGATGCGCTGGTACGAGGTGGTGTAGCGTCGACGCCGTTCAGCGCTTTTGCCACGGCCCGGGTAACCGGGCCGTTTTCTTTGGGCGGCTCAGGGAACGATACGCGGGCTCAGCGCGGCGATCGTTGTCAAATCGGGCGGGGCGTAGCCGAGCAGGTGTCCGCCCTTTGCCGCCACCCGCTGTCCTGCCGCCAGCGACAGGCCGAAGAAGGCGCCGCCGGCGGGGCGATTGTCCACCGCCTGTTCCAGGGTTTCCGCCAGATAGTCCCGATTCCAGACGCCGCGCATGCGCGCCAGCGCGTCGTTGAAGAAATAGGTCGCGGCATAAACTTCGGCAAGCAGCGGCTCTTCGTCGAGACTCAGCCCGTGGTGCCGGGCCCAGGGTACCAGGCCGAGCACCGCGGTGCCGTGCAAGCGGCGCGGATCGGAGCGCGACGACAGCCAGCGCGCGCGCTGGCGCCAGGCGTCTGCCAAGACCAGCCTCTCGATCGGCGCCATCTGGCCGGAAAGCAACACTAGCCTGCAATCCGGGCCCGCCGGCAGCGCCGCGGTCAGGGTCCGCATCATATGCGGGCGCAGCCACGCGACCAGCACGTCGTCCGGCCCGAGGTCGGCGATCAGCTCGGCCGCCCGCTCGGGAGTCCAGCGGCGGGTTTCGACGCGCTGGCCGGCGAGACCGGCGACCAGCGTCCCGGCTGCGCCCTCGCCGGCAGCGTCGGCGACCAACTGCACGATGCGGCCGCTCGGCGTCTGGTAGTCCCGCAGGTATTTCACCAGCATGCGCGCTTCCAGGGCGATGCCGTCGCTGAAATAGAAGCTGTAGAAATCGCCGGGATCGCTGGGCGCGAGATCGACGATGGGAAACAGGCAGGGCAGCGCGGCCTCTTCGCAGAAATCCCGGACCGGCTGCCAGTGCGTGCCGCCGGCGCCGGAAATCGCGGCAAAGACCGGTTGCCGGCGGTAGTGCTCGCGCAACTGGTCGGACCATGTCGCCGCGGGGCCCTCCAGCCGCCAGACGTGCAGCGTCGCGTCGCGGCGACCGATGCCGCCTTGCGCCGCCCAGGCGCCGAGCGTCGCAACGACGGTCCGGCTGCGCACCGGGTCGGCGTCGGGAGTGACGATGGTCGCCAGATGCAGCGTCTGCGCATGGACACCCGGCACCGGACCCGCGGACAACTGTCGCAGGTAGGCGGCGAGCGCATCGGCGGAGCGCTCGTCGAGGTCATAGCGCGGCATCAGCGCGTTCAGCGGTCTGCCCGACGCGTCGACGCCCGTCGTCACCGCCCGCACGAAGGATTCGTCGTCATACGCGTCTCTGGACAAGTGGCGCAAGGGCACGACCACCACGTTTGCGCTGCCCGCGCGTTGCGGCCAATTGACCTGGGGCCTGGAAAAGAGCGCAGGGCCGGAAATCGGCGGCACGAGAAAGCGCCCTTCGCGGCCGCCCATGCCGCTGCGCCGATGGCATTGCACGCAGGCCGCCTGCCGACCGGTCATTTCCGTGCCGCCGGCGCCGCGATAGGCGAGCAGCGAGCCGTCGGGCAGGATGCCTTCGCGATAGATCCGTTCCCCCAGCGCGACTTCGTCGGGCGCCGCCCGCGCCGGTAGCGGCAACAAGACGGCGACGGTACAGGCCATGGCCACTGGCAGAAAAGCTGCGGGAAGGCGAGGACGCTTGCGCATGATTCGGTGCCGCCGCCGTCCGGCCGGCAGGTGGTGTTGCGGGACTACGAGTATGTCGCGGCAGCACGACGAAAGGTATGGGGTGAATTGCCCAGCCGCGCGAAGGGGAACGCCTCTGCCGCAGCAGGCGAGCGCGGATGCTTCTCGACGAGGCCGCAGTGTTGGGGTGGATATGCCAACGGGGTGCTGTGCGTCCGGTGGCCGTAGATTTGCGTAAGAAACCGGCAGAGGGGGTGAGTCCGGGCTGGGAGGTTACCCTGGGCAGATGGGGCCCGTTCGACGCTCAAGACTTGCGGCGTATCGCCTTGCGTACGCGGTCGAGCAGCGCCGGAGTCACTTTGTCCTGGCGCTCGATTTTGCTGATGTAGGCCTGGGTGACTTCCATACGTTCGACGAGTTGCTTTTGGGTCAAGTGGGCTTTCATGCGCGCCAGAGCAACAGGGTTGTCGACGTAATCTTCGAGAACAAAGGGAACGTATACGTCATCGGTGCCGGCCTTGGCCTTGGGATGGGCGAGTGCGTCTTGAATCTCATGCTTGAGGGCTTCATAGACTGCGACCGGCAGGAGGACGTATTCATCCTTGCCATTAAGCGACCGAATTTTTTGCAGGTTCATTTGTACGCATCCCCGCGAGGCTTGATCTTCTCGATAGCAATAATCTTCAGCGTATCCTGGCGGTCGAAAATTACTCGCCAACCACCGACACGCAACCGCCAGCCGGGCTCACCTTCGAGCTTCTTGATGTCCAAGTCGGAACTGTCCGGGTTGTAGCAGAGTTGGTTGATCTTGTCGGCGATCCGCAGTCGATCCGGCTTGGCCAAGCTCTGCAATTTCTTTCGCGCCTGCTGTTTGATAACGACGGTGTAGGGCATGGTTATATTACGGTTGTTTTTGGTTATATTCAAGTCCAGTCTATTTTCACAACCTGGATGGCGGCGGCCCGCCTCCATCGCCTGTTGCACGCAGCATATCCCTGTCCGGT
>JACRPB010000028.1 GCA_016214175.1 Rhodocyclales bacterium | reverse complement strand
TGCGCGAGACGTCGGCGGCGCCGGCGCCGGTACGCTTCGAAAAGGATGCGCGCTGGGTCATCTTCCCGCGCCTGTCGTATGCGAATCACATCAAGATCGAGCAGCGCCTGCCCGTCATTGCCGAAGAGTTTTCGCGCTACCGTTTCAACGCGCTGGCGGGCGCAGGCCGTCTCGGCATCGTCACCCAGGGCATCAGCACCGGCTATGTCGGCGAGGCCCTGTCCCTCCTCGGCGAGCGCGTTCCGCCACACAAGCTGCTGCGCGTGGCTACCCCGCATCCCTTCCCCAAGCAGTTGGCGCTCGACTTCCTCGACGGCCTCGATCGCGTCCTCGTCGTCGAGGAACTCGATCCTTTCATCGAGCGCGAGCTGCAGCGCCTCGCCGGCGAACGCCAACTGCCGGTGACCGTGCTCGGCAAGGCCAGCGGCCATATCCAGGTGGCAGGCGAGAACACTATCGCCGCGACGACGCAGGCGCTCGCCGGCTTCTTCGACCTGCCCGCGCCGTCCGCCGCCACTGCGACCACGCCGGCCACGACAGCCGATGCCCCCGCCCTGCCTGCGCGTCCGCCCGTGCTTTGCGCCGGCTGTTCGCATCGCGCTTCGTTCCTGGCGGTGAAGCGGGCCATGCGCAAACGGCGGGCGGTCTTCAGCGGCGACATCGGCTGCTACACGCTCGGCAACGCCGAGCCGCTCGACATGGTCGACACCTGCCTGTGCATGGGCGCCGGCATCGCGGTGGCGCAGGGCCTGCACGTGGTCGAACCCGACGCCGTGCATTTGGCGACTCGACCTTCTTCCATGCCGGCATCACGGGCGTCATCAACGCCGTCTACAACCGGACGCCGATCGTCGTCGTCGTCCTCGACAACGCCACCACGGCGATGACGGGTTTGCAGCCGCACCCCGGCACCGGCGCCACCATGATGGGAGCGGTGTCGCAAAAGATCGACATCGCGACGGTGCTGCGCGCGATCGGCGTCGGGCACGTCGAGAAATGCGATCCGCTCAAGTTCGACGAAGCGATGGCGGCCGTCGACCGCGCGGCCGCGGCCACCGCCGCCGGCGTGGCGGCGCTGGTCTTCGAGTCGCCGTGCATCCACGTCGCCGCGCCGGGAGCCAACTACGTCGTCGACGCCGCGGCGTGCGAGTGCAAGGAGTGCATCGTCAAGCTCGGCTGTCCGGCCATACTCAGCGTCGACGGCAAGGCGTGGATCGACAATTCGCTCTGCACCGGCTGCGATCTTTGCGCCCAGATCTGCCGGTTCGATGCCATCCATGCGGTGGCGCCGGAGGCCGCGCAATGAAGGCCAACCTCGTCATCGCCGGCGTCGGCGGCCAGGGCACCGTGCTTGCCGCCAAGTTGGTCGCGCGCGCCGCCATGGACGCGGGCCTCGCCGTGCGCACCTCCGAGACCATCGGCATGGCGCAGCGCGGCGGTTCCGTCGTCAGCCATGTGCGCATCGCCGACGCACCCATCGCCTCGCCGCTGATGCCGCCGGGGGCGGCCGATACGCTCGTCGGCTTCGAACCGGGCGAGGTCGTGCGCTGCCTGTCGTTTCTGCGGCCGGGCGGCACGGTCGTCGTCAATCCGCATAGCGTGGCGCCGGTGGCGGCGGCGCTGAAGAGTACCGACTACAGCGGGGCGGCGATGATCGACTATCTGCGCCAGTGCGGCTGCCGGCTCGTCGTCGTCGACGGCGACGCCATCTGCGCCGAGGTCGGCTCGCCCAAGGTGCTCAACGTCGCGCTGATCGGCGCCGCGGCGGCGGCCGGCGCGCTCGGCCTCACGCTCGATCAGATCGAGGCGGCATTGCGCAAGTCGTTGCGCCCGAAACTGGTCGACATGAACATACGGGCGTTGCATGCCGGCGCGCGTGCGGCGGGCGGTAGAGCGCAGTGAAGCCGCCGCCCGAGCCGCAGACGGGCAATAACCGTTCCGGCCGCGCAGCCGGGAGTGAATGCCAAAGGCGAATCCGCAATCATGAAGACCTTGCTCATCGTCTACCACTCGATGACCGGCGGCACTGAGCAGATGGTGCAGGCGGCGGCCGGCGCGGCGAGCGAACCCGAGCTGCGGGTAAGGGTGTTGCGGGCGCCGCAGGCAAAGGCCGCCGATCTGCTTGCGGCCGATGGCTATATCTTCGCGACGCCGGAAAATCTCGCCGCCGTCTCCGGCCTGATGAAGGACTTCTTCGATCGTACCTATTACCAGGTGCTGGACGCGATCAACGGCAATCCCTACGCCGCATTGGTGTGTGCGGGCAGCGATGGCCACAACGCGGCGCGACAAATCGAGCGCATCGCGACCGGCTGGCGTCTGAAGGCGATAGCGCCGCCCTTGATCGTCTGCAGCCATGCCCAGACGAAGGAAGAAATCTTCGCGCCCAAGCATATCGATCCGGCACAACTCGACGCCTGCAGGACGCTTGGCGCGACGATGGCATGCGGGCTCGCTGCCGGCATCTTCTGAAACCTTGGGGCAGATCCGGATCGACGCACTGGGTCGCCGTCCGCGGGCAAGTCACTGGCCGACCACCACCACCCCGCGGCTTTTCCCCGATTCCGGATCGGTGGTGCGCAGCGCACCCAGCAGATCGGCGAGCGCGATCCACGTCGGCGGATACTTGAACTTCGCCACGTCCAGCAGCAGCACCGAGTCGCTGGCTTCGTCGTAGGCGGCCAGCGGCGACAGATGGCCGTCGCCGGCCTGGCCCAGGGGTTTGCGACTGTAGTTGGCGATGACGCGGCGCTTGGGGTCGGCCAGCGCCGCGCGCACCAGATCGCGCAGCCAGTCGAGGTCCATCTGGTCGGCGTAGTAGGCGCTCGCACGGATGCCGAGCGCGTTGACGTAGGCGCTGACCTCGGCCAGCGTCATGCCCTGCGCGGCGACTTGGGTTTGCGGCTTGATGCGCTGTGTCGCCGCGGTGAAGACGTTGTCCTGGGTGAAAAAGCCGTAGGGATACAAAGCGGCGCTGGCGGGGCGCGGGATGTCCAGGCTGTTCAGCACCGCGGCGATGCTCGCCGGTCCGCAGTAGGCGAGGTTCTGCTGGGTCTCGACATAGGGCTGGACGAGGAAGAACTGCTGCTTGTAGCGCGCGCCGATCAGGCGTTCCGCGCCCGCCGGCGTGTTCAGATAGACCAGTTCCGCCGCCCATGCCGGCAGCGTCAGCAGCAAGGCGCAGAACAGGGCGGCGCAGCGGCGAGGGGTCATGTCGGCAATCCGTGGCATCCGGTCAGCTTAGCGCGCGTTTGCGCGGAATCTCTGCTCTTGTGCCGACGTTCCCCATCTCCGGAAACTTGCCGGCCGACAGTGTCGGAATCAGGAATCCCGGTCCGGATTTCCCCAATACCGGGAAATTCGGCATGCCAAAGTTGGCGGCGGCTGACTGTCATGTCGCACATGAAATGCCATCCTCGACATTCGCGTTGGCCACTGAACGGACTAAAGTCCCACTCTTGACCGCAAAACTTGATACCAATCAATAATATGCGGCATCGGTCGGGGGGTGTGATCGGCAGGCACACAACTTGTATGTCTTCGGGGACTCCCCCAATGGACTGAATCATGAACGCCTCACTCAATCGCCCCAAGGAAAAGCGCACAAGTCGCTACACCGTGTTTCTCGGCGACCAGCACAAGTCCAAGATTGCGCAACTCGCCAAGACCTACCACCTACCGCATCACGCGCGGCGAGGTCATCGAAGTCATGCTCGACCAGGTGAACCAGGTCTTCTTCGGTTCCCACTTCGAGGCCAAGCGCAAATCGAAGGACGCCCAGCGTCTGACCCAGGCTTCGGTCATCAAGAAGTTCAAGGGCGCGACGCCGGAACAGCTTGCCGAAATCGCCAGGATTCTCGACCGCAGCAAGCCCAGCCATCTGAGCATCGCGCAACGGCCCGAGCGCGTCGCCGCTCAAGCGTAAGCCGTTCGTCGTCGGGCATCGCGCCGGACGCCGGCGTCAGTCCGGAATCTCGGGCTCGACGAGCGTCGCAAGCTGCGCGAGCGACTCCTGCCAGCCGAGATAGCACATCTCGACGGGAATCTCCGCGGGCAAGCCTTCCTGCATCACGCTGACCTCGGTGCCGCACGACACCTGCTTCAAGCTCACCGTCGTCTGTATTTCTCCGGGCAGGCTCGGGTCGTCGAAGCGGTCCGTATAGCGCAGCCTTTCGGACGGAACGAGTTCGCGATACTCGCCGCCGAAGGAATGCGCCTGACCCGTCGAAAAGTTCCGGAACGACATCTTGTAAGTGCCGCCGACTTTCGCATCCAGGTGGTGGACCGTGCACGTGAAGCCGTAGGGCGGCAGCCACTTGGCCAAGGCGTCCGCATCGAGGAAGGCGCGATAGACGCGCTCCGGTTTCGCACGGAGCACGCGGTGAAGCCGTACAGTGCCTGTGGGCATGATCAGTTCTCCTTTCGGTCGGTGACTGGGGGCGGCCAAGGTTGGATATGCCGCGCACGCATTCGGTTCCTGCCCCATGTCGCCAACATCAAGGCGGGCGCGGCGATGGTCCGCCATGGCACAATCCCCTCACTTTCCGAATGACCGGTCGAACGGGGGCTGCCGATGCACATGTCGCGAGGAGTCAGGGTCGCCGCCATTGCTGCGGCCGTCGTTGCAGCGCTGATGGTCGCCGGCAACATGGCGTTCGTGCGACAGGACGAGCGGCGTGCGGCAGCCTTCGGGTTTGCCGTCGGCCAGTCCGCAGCGGCCGTCGAGCAGATCGCACGCGCGGCGGTGCGCCAAGGCAGCCTGAAGGGCAGCGGCATCGGCGTTGCCATCGCCGACCAGGCCTCTGCGCGCCGGAAACCTGACGTGGCGTTGCCAAGTGGAGCCGGAGCAGGCGTTCCTGCGGGGCACTTGCCGATTCGTCGGCCAGGCAGTCCGCTAGCGGGCTGGCGATCGATCTCCCGGCGCGCGTCGGGCGACGGCACCGCGGCTGCGCCGATCGCGAAGCTGTGGTCGACAATCCGCGCCGCCGATCGCTGCGAACGAGATACCATTGGCCCTTGTCGCGGACATTCGAAAGTCATGAAGCAGAACGCCATTCGATTTCTGTTGCTGGCGGCGGCCGTGGCCGGGATGCTGCACGTCGTCGGCTACTGGGATCCGCCGGTGATCCGCGTCTCGAACGCGACCGAGGTCGAACTCCGCGACGTGACCCTGACGGGCAGGGGGTTCGTCGAGAAAATTCCGCGCATCGACCCCGGCCAAAGCGCCGAAGTGGTCGCCCATCCCGCGGGGGAGTCGAGCCTGGCCGTTGCCTTCGTCGCCGATGGACGGGCTGTACGGGCCGACGCCGACACCTACTTCGAGGGACTTGGCGGATATCGGGTCCAGGTCGATGTCGCCCCTGGCTTCGGCGTGTCGGTGCGCTCGCGCGCGGGGAACTGAAAGGTGGTCACCGGATCCGCGTCAGTCCGACAGCGTGTCGTGAATGGTTTGAAGTTGTTCGCTCCAGGGCGGCCGTCGTTGGCGCTCGGCGCGGGCGGCGAGAATGAACCACGGATACCGACGCCGACTCCGACTTCTTCCCGGTTCATCGGGACTACAATAGTTCTGCCATCAAGCAGACCGGAGGCCACCATGCGCATGACTGTCGAACAAATCGCCGATGAGGCGCTTGCATTGCCCAGCGAGGCGCGTGCGCTGCTGGCCGACCGGCTTGTAGAAAGCCTTGACCCGGCCGAGGACGGCTATATCCGTCAGCTCTGGATGCGCGAAGCGAAGCGGCGGGTGGATGAAGTGCGGCGCGGCGAAGTCCAGACCATTCCTGCCGAGGTGGCATTCTCGGAGGTCCGCCAAGCCCTCGCCCGATGAGGGTCGTATTTCACCCAGAGGCCTTGGCCGAATTCCGCGCCGCCGCCGAGTATTACGAACAACAGCAGACCGGACTGGGCGAGCGCTTTGCCAATGCGGTGGAAATGGCAGTTGCCCATGTCGTCAAAGCGCCGGAGTCATGGCGCGTCATTGAGGACGACATCCGCCGCTGCCTGACGAAAGTATTTCCCTATGCCGTTCTCTACTCGATCGAGCCCGAGCATATCCTTGTCGTAGCGGTCATGCACTGCCGCCGTGAGCCGGGCTACTGGCGCAATCGGAACTGAACGGTTTTCCGATTACGCATCGCGATTCGACCGCATGAGGCCTCGGCCTGCCGCCTCCGTCGCTCCGCAGTAGCGAAACCTAGAAGCTGGAAATCTTCACATTCCCTTCCGGGAAGCGGGCGAAGATTTCCAGCTTGCCGCCCATCGCCTCGATGTGGCTGCGTAGCGTCGAGATGTACATGTTCACCTGCTGCTCCTGCTTGGCGACGATCGGCTGCTGGACGTTCATGCGGCCGGCGAGGGTTTTCTGCGACAGGCCGCGGGCGCGGCGCAGTTTGTTCAGGGGCAGTTCGGGCGGTGTAGCGACTGCGGCGGGCATGGCGTCGGATGTGTTCATGGCAGTATGAAGACGGCTTTTTCCTTGAGGTGGATGGACGGATCTTCCGCGGCCTCGATGTTGAAGTCGATCGGCTGCGAACCCTTGCCGGCGGTCTCGACCGGCACGCGGGCCGAGACCACCAGCGACTGCGTGCTGGCGGCGGGCACTTCGGTTTCCTTGAGATCGGCGAGGCCGATGCCCGTGAGTCCGGCGACGTCGATGCGATAGCGATGCGGCCGCTCGTCGGTGTTCATGATGCGCAAGGTGTAGACATTTTCGATCAGTCCGCCTTCGACTTCGCGCGACATAACGCCGCGGTCGCGGATGACGTCGACCTTGAGCGGCAGGCGCACGGCGATGCTGTAGGCCGCGGCCGCGGTGATGGCGACGAGGATGGCGCTATAGAGCAGGATGCGCGGGCGGATCAGGTGGGCGAGGATTTCGGCGCGGCCGAAGTTCTGCGCCATCGCGTTCTCGGTCGAGTAGCGGATCAGGCCGCGTGCCAGGCCGAGCTTGTCCATCACCTGGTCGCAGCCGTCGATGCAGGCCGAGCAGCCGATGCATTCGTACTGGAGGCCGTTGCGGATGTCGATGCCGGTGGGGCAGGCCTGGACGCAGATGCTGCAATCGACGCAGTCGCCCTTGCCGGCGGCCTTGGCGTGGTCGTGCTTGCTGCGCGCGCCGCGCGGTTCGCCGCGCGCGGCGTCGTAGGTGACGATCAGCGTGTCGGGGTCGAACATCACGCTCTGGAAGCGCGCGTAGGGGCACATGTACTTGCACACCTGCTCGCGCAGGAAGCCGGCAAAACCGTAGGTGGCGAAGGCGTAGAAAAAGATCCAGAAGGCTTGCCAGGGACCGAGGCTGAAACTGGCGAACTCCGCCACCTGGGCCTTGATCGGCGTGAAGTAGCCGGCGAAGGTGAAGCCGGTCCACAGCGCCACCGCAATCCACGCCGCATGCTTGGCGAGCTTGAGGCGCAGCTTGCGCGCGTCGAGCGGCTGCTGGTCGAGCTTGATGCGGGCGTTGCGGTCGCCCTCGATCTTCTCCTCGATCCACAAGAAGATTTCCGTATAGACGGTTTGCGGACAGGCGTAGCCGCAGAACAGACGTCCGCCGACGGCGGTGAACAGGAACAGCGCATAGGCCGAGACGATCAGCAGGATAGTGAGATAAAGCACGTCCTGCGGCCAGAAGACGAGGCCGAAGATGTAGAACTTGCGCTGCACCAGGTCGAACAGCACGGCTTGGCGCCCGTTCCAGGGCAGCCAGCACAGGCCGTAGAACAGCGCCTGGGTGATCCAGACCATGGCCCAGCGCCATTTGGAAAAGAAGCCGGTGACGGAGCGGACCTGGATGGTGCGGTGCTTCTCGTAGAGCGCCATGGGCTGTTCGAGGGTGGCGGCGTGCTGGGTTGGGGTCATGTTGCGCTCCGGTGTGCGAGTCAGGCGGCCTGTTGGCGGTCGCTTTGGGAATGTTTGGCGATGAATTCGTCGCGCGTGGTCCCGGCCAGTTTCGGGTTGGCTGCGCGTTGCTCGCCGATGCAGGAAACGCGGCGGCCGGCGCCGTCGTGGGCGGGATAGATCAGGGTTTCGTCGGGCAAGACGAGCAGCTTGCGCGTGATGCTGTCGAAGAGCAGGCCGGCGTCGCCGCCGTCGGCGCTGTTCGCACCGCAGTCGCCGATCAGCAGCGCGTCGCCGGTGAACGCCTGGTCGCGCCACAGATAGGAGACGCAGCCGGCGGTATGGCCCGGCGTCGTGCGGCAGCGCAGGACCTCGTTGCCGAAGGCGACGGCAATGCCGTCGTCGGCGATCAGGTCGACGTGCGGCAGGCCGCAAGCGCGGCCGGCCACGAGCAGTGCGCGGGTGACGTGGCGCAACTCGTCGGCGCCCGGCGCGGCGCGCTCATGCACGTGGGTGAGCAGCACGTGGGACAGACGCAGGCGCAACTCGTCGAGCAAAGCCAGATAGAGCGTCGCCTGCCCGGCAGTGGGATCGACGATGACGGCTTCGCGGCGGTCGGCGTCGGCCAGCAGGTAGGCGTAGCTGTGCGAGCGCGCGTCGTAAAGCTGGCGGAAGTGGGCCATGATCAGGTTCCGGGCCGGTCGCCGCGATTGCAGGTTTGGCGACGCATCGATCAGCGCCCGCGACCGCCGCCCGGACCCATGCCGCCGCCGGGACCCATGCCAGTTCCGGGACCCAAGCCGCTTCCGCGTGCGGGCGGCGCTTCGGGCAGGGTGGCGCCGCGCTCGGCAGCGCGTGCCTTCATGCGCTCGTGATGTTCGACGCGGATCTGTTCCCGCGCGTCGGCGGAGGTTGCGGCGCGCATTTTTGCGCGGTATTCGGCGCGTTCCTCGCGCGTCATCAGTTGGCTGCCGTAGATGGGCTCCTGCTTTTGGGCTTGCGGCTTGGCCTGGGACGGATCCTGATCGGCCGCCGACGCAAATCCGCCGGACAGCGCCAGGGCGGCAGCCAAAGCCGACAACATGAATGTCTTTTTCATGATCCTGGACTCCTGGTCGTTGGGGTCTTCAAGTTGCACTTGCAGCCGCTGCGACCCGATCAGTGGCTACGCCAGTCGCTTCCATGGCAGGCTATGCAACACAAGTTGCGTGCCCGTGCTTCGCCGCAACGTCGAAATGCTTTCAACTCATTGTTTGTAAATCGTATTGCCATGATTCCGGCGCTATCCGCGACGGCCGCCGGCAGCGTCTTGATGTCATTGCTGACACCTTGCGCGCGTTATGCGGTTTAATGGCTGCCGTAATTGACACTCCGTGATTGCCGTATGAACTTCCCCGCCACCTCCCTGCCCGAACTCCTGTCCTTCCTCGACGCCCAGGCCGAGCCGCGCATCGTCGTCGACGCCGATTACCGCGTCGTCGCCGCCAACCGTGCCTACACGCGCGAATTCGGCCAGGGCCAGTCGATCGCGGGGCGCCATTGCTACGAGGTTTCGCACCACTTCAGCGTGCCCTGCGACCAGGCCGGCGAATCCTGTCCCCTGCGCATGAGCCAGGAAAGCGGCCAGGGGCAGCGCGTCTTGCACCTGCACCACACGCCGCGCGGCGAGGAACACGTCGATGTCGAGACGACGCCGATCCGCGACCGCGACGGGCAGATCGCCTACTTCGTCGAGACCCTGCGCGTCGTCAAGCAGGCGTCGAGCGGCCCCGCCGCCGAAGGCCTGGTCGGCCGCTCGCCGGCCTTCAACCGCATGCTGGCGCTGGCGCTGCGCGTGGCGCCCGCCGACGCCTCGGTGCTGCTGCTGGGCGAGACCGGCACCGGCAAGGAACTCGTGGCGCAACTGCTGCACGAGGCCGGCCACCGCGCCGACGGGCCCTTCGTGCCCGTCGACTGCTCCGGGCTGACCGAAACGCTGTTCGAAAGCGAGCTCTTCGGCTACGAGAAGGGCGCCTTCACCGGCGCCGCCCACCGCAAGGTCGGGCTCGTCGAAGCGGCCAGCGGCGGCACGCTGTTCCTCGACGAGGTCGGCGACATTCCGCTGCCGCTCCAGGTCAAGCTGCTGCGCCTGCTGGAGACCGGCACCTACCGCCGCGTCGGCGGCGTCGAGACGCTGCGCTCGGACTTTCGCCTGGTCTGCGCGACGCACCGCGACATCGGCGCGATGGTCGAACAGGAGACATTTCGCCGCGATCTCTATCACCGCATCGGCGTCTTCCCGATCCACGTCCCGGCGCTGGCGGAGCGCGGCGAGGACATCGTCCTGCTGGCGAACTCGCTGCTGCGACGCGTCGCCGGCGAGCGCCATCTGCGCTTTACGGCCGCGGCCGAGACGGTGCTGCAAAGCCGCCACTACGGCGGCAACATCCGCGAACTGCGCAATCTGATCGAGCGCGCCAGCATCCTCGCCGACGGCGACGAGATCGCACCGGCCCACCTCGATGCCGAGATGCCGACCGCGGTATCCGCCCCGGCGGCGGCGCCGGCCGATGCCTTCGTCGTCGCGGCGCCGCTCGCGCTCGACGAACTCGAACGCCGCTACCTGGCCTGGGTCCTGGCGCGATTCAACGGCGACCGCAAGTCGCTGGCGGCCAGCCTCAAGGTCGGCATGCGCACGCTCTACCGCAAGCTCAAGTCGGCGGGCTGAGCCGCGCCCGTGCCGCCGCGCCGGCGAGCGCTCACAGCATTTCGATCACCCACTTCGTCACCGTGCCGGTGGCGCGGGCGCACTGCAGGCCGCGCGCATCGTCGAAGGCGCGATACTCGTCGGCATTCCACATGTCGTAGGTGCGGCCGGTGAACTGTTGCTGCAATTCGCGGCAGGTGACGCCGCCGAACTCGGCGCGGAAGCGCTCGGTGAGTTCCTTCGCCTTCTTGAAGTTGTTGATGTAGCGGCCGCGGTCGAGCTTGTCGCGGTCGCGGCCGTACTTGGCGCTGAGCGCCATGAGGCCGCCGGTCAGCGCGCCGCAGACGCCCTCGCCGAGCAGGCCGCCGCCGCCCGAGAGGCCGTGGCTGGCCTTGACGGTCTGGTCGTCGACGATGCCGACGGTCTCCTGCACCGTGGCCAACACGCACTGCGGGCAGCAGCCGTAGTCGAGTTCGTATTGCAGCGCCTTGGCGTAGGCCTGCTCGGCGAGTGCATGTTTCCGTTCGCTGTTCATGTCCATGTTCATGTTCCCGTTCAGAGGATGCGCGCCTCGTAGGTCGAGTCGTGTTCATCGGTCAGATGCACGGCGCAGGCGATGCAAGGGTCGAAGCTGTGGATGGTGCGCAGCACTTCGAGCGGCTGCGCCGGGTCGTGCAGCACATGGCCCTGCAATGCCGCCTCGTAGGCGCCGGCCTGGCCCGCGGGATCGCGCGGACCGGCGTTCCAGGTCGAAGGCACCACGGCCTGGTAGTTCGTGATCTTGGCGTCGTCGATGACGATCCAGTGCGCGAGACCGCCGCGCGGCGCCTCCATGAAGCCGACGCCCTGCGCATGCTTCGGCCACGTCGATGGTTCCCACTTGGCGTCGTTGAACGTGCTGACGTCGCCGGCCTTGATATTGGCGACGAGCGCGTCGTACCAGCCCTGCATGGCGTCGGCGAGGATCTTGGTTTCCAGCGTGCGCGCGGCGGTGCGGCCCAGGGTCGAGAACAGCGCGCTCACCGGCAGGTCGAGCTTCTTCAGCGCCATGCCGACCAGTTCCTTCGTCTGGGCGTGGCCCTTGGCGTAGAGCATCAGCACGCGCGCCAGCGGGCCGACTTCCATCGCCTGGCCCTTCCAGCGCGGCGTCTTCAGCCAGGAATAGGCCTGTTCGACCGGCAGGTGCTCGAACGGCGGCTTGGGTCCGCTGTAGTTGAGCGTCGTCTCGCCCCGGTAGGGATGCAGGCCTTTGTTCTTGCCGCCGGCATAGTCGTACCACGAGTGCGCGACGTACTCATGGATCTGGTCGTCGGCATCGAGGTCGACGTCGTGCAACGTCGACAGGTCGCGATTCAGAATCGCGCCGCGCGGGAACAGAAAGCCCGTGGGATCGTCGATGCCCCGGGACGGCAGATCGCCGTAGCAGAGGAAATTGCCCAAACCCTCGCCCTGCTTGAACCAGTCCTTGTAGAAACCCGCGATGGCCAGCGTGTCGGGGACATAGACGTTGTCGACGAACGCACGCATGGCGTCGATCACCGCCTGGATGCGCGCCAGGCCGGTGACGTCGAGTGCGGTGCCGCCCTGGCCGCCGCGGTAATGCGGACCTTTGCCGCGCCCCGGGTGATCCGGATAAATGCTGATGGCGATCGGCGCGCCGCCGACGACGAAGTTCGGATGCGGATTCTTGCCGCCGAGGATCGCATGCAGGGCGACCACGTCGCGCTGCCAGGCCAGGCCTTCGAGGTAGTGCGCCACGGCCATCAGGTTCGCTTCCGGCGGCAGCTTGTAGGCCGGATGGCCCCAGTAGCCGTTCTGGAAAATGCCGAGCTTGCCGGTCTCGACGAAACCCTTGAGGCGCTTCTGCACGTCGGCGAAATAGCCGGGCGAGGATTGCGCATGGCGGCTGATCGATTGCGCCAAGGCCGAGGCCGCCTTCGGGTCGGCCTTCAGCGCCGAGACCACGTCCACCCAGTCGAGCGCATGCAGGTGGTAGAAGTGCATGACGTGGTCGTGGATGTACTGGGCGCCGACCATCAGGTTGCGGATCAGTTCGGCGTTCTTCGGGATCGTGATCTTCAGCGCGTCCTCGACGGCGCGCACCGAGGCCACCGCATGCACAACCGTGCATACGCCGCAGATGCGCTGGGCAAAGGCCCAGGCGTCGCGCGGGTCGCGCCCGCGCAGGATCAGTTCGAGGCCGCGCACCATGGTGCCGGCCGAGTAGGCCTCTTCGATGATGCCGTTCTTCAGTTGCGCTTCGATGCGCAAATGGCCTTCGATGCGGGTGACGGGGTCGATGACGAGTCGTTCGCTCATGATGGGCTCTCTTCCAGATGCTCGGCGACGAGTTCGGTGAGACCGAGCATTTCGATGTCCATGTGGTAATGCTCGAGCGCCTCTTCGATGATGACGCGGCAGTTGGCGCAGGCGGTCACCACCGTCTTGACGCCGGTCTCCTCGATCTGCGCCTTCTTGCGCTTGAAGGAAACCATGCGCAGCGGTTCGGCGCGTTCGTTGGCGCCGACGCCGCCCCCGCCGCCGCAGCACCAGTTCATCGTGCCCGTGTCGTTCATTTCGCGGAACTGCGGTGCGATCTGGTGCAGTAGCGCGCGCGGCTGCTCGTAGACGCCTCCGCGGCGCGAGATCTGGCAAGGGTCGTGATAGGTGAGCGGGCGGTCGATCGTGCCTTTGAGCTTGAGGCGGCCGCTCTTGCTCAGTTCGTCGAGCACTTCGAGGATGTGCTTGACCTCGAAGCCGAAGGCGCGGCCCATCAGGTTCGGACCTTCCCAGCGCAGCGCCGAGTAGGCATGGCCGCACTCGGGGCTGATCACGCACTTGACCTGGAGTTCCTCGGCCGCCGCGACGATGCGGCCGACGAGTTCGCGCGCGAGGTCGGAAGCGCCGATCTGGATGCCGCTGTTGGTGGCTTCATAGGCGTGGTCTGCGCCTGCACAGTGACCCACTTCACGCCCGCCGGGCTGCCGCTGGTGACGGCGCGCGTCGTCGCCGTGATCAGGCCCTCCGGCGCATGGCCGTCGGCGGCCATGCCTTCGCGCATCTTGCGGATCATCAGCGTGAGGTCGTTGCCGACCGGGCAGACCATCGAGCAGCGGCCGCACATCGAGCAACTGTCGTAGACGAGCGGGCTCCAGGCGGCGAGTTCCTCGTCGGTCACCGGCTTGGAAAGGCCGGCGAGTTTCGCCAGCCGGCCGAGCAGCGTGTATTCCTGGAACCAGGTGCGGCGCAGCGGTTCCAGCTTGCGGATCGGCGCGTATTGCGGGTCGCCGGTCTCGGTGTAGAACAGGCAGGTCTCGGCGCAGAGGCCGCAATGCACGCAACTGGAGAAGAAGCTCGCCACCGGCGCGTCGATGACTTCCTTGAAGGCGTTGATGCCGCGTTCGAAGGATGCACTCATGATTCGGCCTCCGATCCCTTGTCGATAATTCGACTGCCGAGGTGTCGGCCTCCGGCGCCATTCGCGGCCGGTCGCATCCCCTGAAGGGGCCCCTGCTTCCTGCTCATGTCGCCACCCCCTTCCTACCTGCGATATCGCCGTTGTACCAGCGCGCCATGAACAGGCTGACGACGTGGAACAGTTTCGTGAAGGGCAGCAAGGCCAGCAGCAGTTCGATCGACAGGATGTGTAGCGCCAAGGTCAGCGCATAGTTCTCGAACCAGTGGTGGTAGGCCGCGTAGCCGGTGGCGAGCGGTGCGAACGTCAGCGCCCAGGCCAGCCAGTCGCCGCCGCCCGAAAGCAGGCGTTTCACCGGATCGACGAGACGGCCGATCAGGAGCGCAATCATCGCCAGGATCGCGGCGATCGTCGCCGCGTCGATCAGCGAATTCGGCAGGCCGGGCCAGGAGAGGCCGAGGACGCCGCGGATCAGCTCGATATGCGGCACGAAGAAGAACAGCGTGACCGCGAAGCCGAGGTGGAACACGTAGCCGCCGAGATAAGTGAGCGGCGCGCGCCGCAGCATGCCGGGCGGCGGCAGCGAGCGCGAGAAAATCGTGCGCCAGCCGCTGCCGGGCGTGACGGCGCGCGCCGGCGCGAGATCGGGCTTGCGGCCGAGGGCGAGGATTTCGACGCTGCGCAGGATCACGCCGAAGACGCAGATGCCCAATGCCAGCGCCAGCCCCGGTCCGCGCGCCCAGGTCAGGAGTTCGAGGCCGTTCATTGGGGTAGCCTCCCCCCAGCCCCCTCCCCGGAGGGGGTGACGGGTGTTCGCCGCTGCGCGGCTCCGGTGGGTGACTGGCGCCCCTTGGGGCGGCCCTGCGGGGCGCTCATGATTTCTTCTCCAGGTCTTCGACCTTCACGGCTTGGTGCGCGGCCTTCGCCGCCGCCTTCTTGCCGCGGTTGGCGAAGGCCACGGCAACACCCACCGCCGCGCCGGCCGCTGCCGCACCAGCCACCGTCTTCTGTACCGGCGTCGCCGGCATCGACAGCGCCTGGTAGAACGGCCCCATGTCCCAGAAGCCGGGCTCCGAACAACCCAGACAGCCGTGGCCGGACTGGATCGGGAAGGAGACGCCGTTGTTCCATTTCGTCGTCGCGCAGGCGTTGTAGGTCACCGGTCCCTTGCAGCCGAGCTTGAACAGGCACCAGCCCTTGCGTGCGCCCTCGTCGTCGAAGGTGTCGGCGAACTTGCCCTGGTCGTAGAACGGCCGGCGGTAACAGCGGTCGTGGATGCTCTCGCCGTAGAAGATTTTCGGCCGGCCGAGGTCGTCGAGTTCCGGCAGCGTGCCGAAGGTGAGGAAGTGCGCGAGCACGCCGGTAATCACCACCGGGATCGGCGGGCAGCCCGGCACGTTGATGACCGGCTTGTCCTTGACGATCGCGCTCACGGCGACGGCGCCGGTCGGATTCGGGTCGGCCGCCGGCAGTCCGCCGTAGGCCGCGCAGGTGCCGACCGCGATCACCGCCGCCGCGCCCTGTGCCGCTTCCTTCAGCATGTCGAGGTTGCTCAGGCCGGCGATGGTCGAATAACCGGCGTTGCCGAGCGGGATCGAACCGTCGACCACCAGCAGGTATTTGCCGGCGTTGGCGCGCATCGCCGCGTCGCGCGCGCGCTCGGCCGCCGCGCCCGAGGCGGCTTGCAGCGTGTGATGGTAGTCGAGCGATATCTGTTCGAGGATCAGGCCCTCGACGCTGGGCGCGTGCGAGCGCGTCAGCGACTCGGTGCAGCCCGTGCATTCCTGGAACGAAAGCCAGATCACCGAGGCGCGCGGCGCCTTTTCCAGCGCCGCGGCGATGGCGCCGACGCTGGATGCCGGCAGCGCATAGGCGGCGGCGAGGGTGGCGCAGAAACCGAGGAAATCCCGGCGGCTGAGGCCGGCCTCGGCCAGGACGACGTTCAGGGCATGGTTGTCGGGATGTTGCATTTCTCCCTCCCCTTTGCAATGGCAAAGCCACATGCGAAGTTCTATCACCTAATGCTTATATTAGCAATACATGAAATATATGCGCGCACTTTCAGGCGTCGTGCGGCGGGCTCGCGCCCGCTCGGGATCGAAATCTCAAGCCGCGGTGCGCGGCAATATCAGCGTCGCCCGCAAGCCGCCTTGCGGGCGATTTTCCAGGCGCAGGTCGCCGCCGTGCGCCTGTGCCGCTTCGCGCGCGATGGCGAGGCCCAGGCCGACGCCGCCGGTCTGGCGGCTACGCGAGGTTTCGAGGCGCACATAGGGCTCGACCACGCGCGCGAGGTCGGCCTCGGGGATGCCCGGACCTTGATCCTCGATCGAAATCCGCAGCGTTTCCGCGTCGTCCGCGACGGCCAGATGCGCCGACTGGCCGTACTTCACGGCGTTGTCGACCAGATTGTCCAAGGCGCGCTTGAGGGCCGAAAAGCGCCCGACATAGGGCGCGACGACCTCGCCCGTCAGCGTCGCCGCGTGCCCCAGGGCCTGTTGATCGACCACCAGGCTTTGCAGCAGCGCCTCCATGTCGATCGACCGCACCGGTTCGCTTTCGCGCAGGCCGCGCAGGTAGTCGAGCGTCGATTCGACCATGGCCTGCATGTCGTCGATGTCGGCGTTGATCTGCGCGCGCAGCGCTTCGTCGTCCACCAGTTCGGCGCGCAGGCGCAAGCGGGTCAGCGGCGTGCGCAGATCGTGGGAAACCGCGGCCAGCGCCCGGCTGCGTTCGGCGATCAGGCGGCGCAGCCTTTCCTGCATGCGGTTGAAGGCCTCGGCGGCGCGGCGCGTTTCCGTCGGCCCGGTTTCCGGCAGCGGCGGCGATGCCAGGTCGTCGCCGAAGGCATCGGCCGCCGCGGCCAGCTTTTGCAGCGGACGCGTCACCAGGCGCACGGCGACCAGGGATACCGCGATCACCGCCACGACCGTGAGCAGCAGATGCCTGCCGAAATGGCTCGGCAGGTCCGGCAGGTGGCCGA
Organism: Rhodocyclales bacterium; assembly: GCA_016214175.1. GTDB lineage: Bacteria > Pseudomonadota > Gammaproteobacteria > Burkholderiales > Rhodocyclaceae > Nitricoxidireducens. Next base: position 3,693 of record JACRPB010000028.1, on the reverse strand, counting down.
GGCTTTGCTGCATCAGCAGCGCCCGCTCGTCCATGTGCAGCCACATGCTCGCGATCTGGGCCGCCAGCAGGCCGCCGACGAGAATCAGCGTCAGGCGGCCGAACAGCGAGCGCGGCATCAGTCGCATGCCTCCCGGCCCTCGACGCTGGTCGCCAGCACATAGCCTTCGCCGCGCACGGTCTGGATCAGTTGCGGCTCGCGCCGTTCGTCGCGCAGGCGCTGCCGCAGGCGGCTCACCTGCACGTCGATGGCGCGGTCGTAGGGCTCGGCCTCGCGGCCATGGATCATTTCCACCAGTTGGTCGCGATTCAGCACCCGGTTCGGATGTTCGAGCAGAATGCGCAACAGCCGGTATTCGCCGCCGGACAGCGGCACCACGACGCCGTCGGGCGCCGTCAGCGCGCGCGTCGCCGTGTCCAGGCGCCAGCCGGCGAAAGCCAGGCAGCGCTGCGGTTCCGGCCGCAGGTTGGGCGGCAGGGCGCGCGTGCGGCGCAGAATGGTCTTGATGCGCGCCAGCAGTTCGCGCGGACTGAAAGGCTTGACCAGGTAGTCGTCGGCGCCCATTTCGATGCCGACGATGCGGTCGGCTTCCTCGCCGCGCGCGGTCAGCATCAGCACCGGCAGGTTGGAGCGCGCGCGCAAGTCGCGGCACAGCGTCAGGCCGTCCGTGTCGGGCAGCATCAGGTCGAGCACGACGAGATCGATGGCATGCTGCTCCAGCCCCTGCCACATGGCGCGGCCGTCGCGCGCGGCGTAGGGTTCGAAGCCGTTCTTCGCCAGATAGTCCACCAGCAGGCGGCGGATTTCCGCGTCGTCGTCGACGATGAGTATGCGGTCCTTGGTGTCCATGGCGCCTTTATATCGCTTCCCGGCAGGCCGGTCGCTGGGAAATGTAACGCACTGTATCGCGGTTGGCGCCGGCAACGCTGCGATGCAATTTCCCGTCCCGCGGCAACACGCGGCTGCCGGCGCCGGGTTGTAATGACGCTTATCGACGGAGGGAAACCCTGATGACCCAATTGATGGCTTGCGGCGAGGCCGTACCCGGCTACGACGTGCCGGTGCTGAACGAGCGCGAGGTGCGGGCGGCGGCCGGCATCCTGTTCGTGTTCGCGCTGGTGTCCTTCCTCAACGCGTGGACGCTGGGCAACTTCCGCCTGACGCGGATTTTCATCGTCGCCTTCCTGATCGATTTCACGATCCGCATTTTCATCAATCCGCGCTATGCGCCGAGCATGATCCTCGGCCGCTTCGCCGTCCGCAATCAGGTGCCGGAATGGTCGGGCGCGCCGCAGAAGCGCTTCGCCTGGGCGGTCGGCTGGGCGTTGGCCGTGCTCATGTTCATCCTGATCGTGCTGAACGACGTGGTCGGGCCGATCAACCTGCTGGTCTGCGCCACTTGCCTGACGCTGATGTTCTTCGAAAGCGCCTTCGGCATCTGCCTGGCCTGCAAGATTTACAACGCCTTTTCTCGCCAACAGGCGCAACATTGTCCCGGCGGCGTCTGCGCAGTCTTCGTGCCTCACGCCAGTCAGCGCGTCGGCGCCGGCGAGGCGGCGATCGTCGTCGCGTTCGTCGCGCTGATCGGCTTCGTCGGCGCGCGCTATTTCCCGCCCGCCGCAGCCGTCGCGCCGAGTGCGGCAACGGCACCCGCAGGCGCGCCGGGCGCGGGCGGGTGCACGCCGCCCGACTGGGCCGTGGCGATGGGCCACGGCGAAATGTGGAAGTTGCACAACAACTGCAAATGAGGAGAAGGCGATGAGCCTGGTGCACGCAGAAAATCTCGCCAAAACCTACCGCGTCGGCGACATCGACGTGCCGGCGCTCAAGGGCATCGACTTCGCCATCGAGGCTGCGTCCTTCGTTGCCTTCGTCGGCCCCTCGGGCAGCGGCAAGAGCACGCTGCTCAACATGATCGGCTGCCTCGACCACCCGTCCTCGGGCACGCTGCGGGTGCTCGACACCGACATCGCGACGCTGGACCGCCGCGCCGCGGCGCGCTTTCGCGGCGAGCACATCGGCTTCGTGTTCCAGACTTCAACCTGATCCCGGTGCTGACCGTGTTCGAAAACGTCGAATATCCCTTGCGCATGGTACTGGAATGGCCGGCGGCGAAACGCCGCAAACAGGCGCTGCGCCTGCTCGACGCCGACGGCATGGCGGATCAGGCCGACAAGCGTCCCGACCAGATTTCCGGCGGCCAGAAGCAGCGCGTCGCCGTGGCGCGCGCCCTGGTCAGCCAGCCGAAGCTGGTGCTGGCCGACGAACCGACGGCCAACCTCGACCACGCCACCGCCTACCGCATCCTCGAACTCATGAAGAAAATGCGCGACGACTTCGGCACCACTTTCGTCTTTTCCACTCACGATCCGAAGATCATGGGCGAGGCGGAAACGACCTTCACGCTCGAAGACGGGCGCCTGCAAAACGGGGGCGATCATGTTTGACGTCATCGCCATCGCCAGCCGCAACCTGTTGCGCTATCGCCGCCGCACCCTGCTGACGCTCTTGCTGATCGTCATCGGCATGCTCGCGGTGCTGCTGTTCGTCGCCGTCGCCGGCTCCTTCAAGTCGATGATGGTCGGCCAGATCACCGATTCGGTGCTCGGCCACTTGCAGGTGCATCGCAAGGGCTACGTCGCCTCGATCGACAACCTGCCGCTCAACCTCAACATGCCGCCGGCCATGGTGGCCAAGGCCGAGGCGGCGCTGAAGGCGGATCCGGCCGTCGCGACCTGGTCGCCGCGGGTCAAGTTCGGCGGCATGTTCAGCAACTTCGCCGAGACCACCAGCATCCGCGTGAACGGCGTCGATCCGGCGCGCGAGGCGGCGACGACGCCGCTGCTGCCCGGCCGCATGGTCGAGGGCGACAAGGCCGGGGAACTCGTCGCGCGCGGCCAGATCACGATTCCTCAATTGCTGGCGCGCGGCATGAAGACCCAGGTCGGCGACACCGTCGTCGTCGTGGCGACCAATCGCGACGGCTCGGTGAACGGCAAGACCTTCGTCGTGCGCGGCATCCTCGAAAGCGTTACCGGTCCCGGCGGACGCGACGGCTACATCCACATCGACGACGCGCGCGAACTCTTGCGCATGTCCGATGCCGAGGTCAGCGAAATCGCCGTGCGGCTCAAGGATTTTTCGCAATTGGAGCGCAGCGCCGGCCGCATCAAGGGGGCGCTTGAGGGAGTGACCAGCAAGGAAGGCAAGCCGGTCCTCGAAGTCCACACCTGGGCCGACCTCTCGCCCTTCGCCAACCTGGCGAAGATGATCGACCTGATGACCCTGTTCATCAAGGTCGTGCTGGTGTCCATCGTGCTGGTGTCCGTAATGAACGTGATGATGATGGCGGTGTTCGAGCGCATTCGCGAAATCGGCACCATCGCCGCCATCGGCACGCCGCCGTCGCGTATCCTGGCGCTGTTTCTCGCCGAGGGGCTGATGCTCGGGCTCGCCGGCACCGTGGCGGGAACGCTCTTGAGCCTCGCCGCGATTTTCGGCATCAATCTTTGGAGCCCGACTTTCAATTTCGGCCAGCAGCAGAACCTGGTGATGGCGCCCACCATCGCCGCCGGCGACGTGCTGACCATCGCCGCGCTGGTCGTCGTCGTTGCCGTCGTCGCCAGCCTGCAACCGGCCTGGAAGGCTTCGCGCATGGACCCGATCAGCGCGCTGCGTCACGTTTGAACCGAG
>JACRPB010000201.1 GCA_016214175.1 Rhodocyclales bacterium | reverse complement strand
TCTGGTGCTGATGCAGCACGGCAAGGGCGCCGACATGGGCGCCGCCTTCGGTAGCGGCGCTTCCGGCAGCCTCTTCGGCTCTTCGGGTTCGGCGAACTTCCTGTCCCGCACCACCGGCGTGCTGGCGGCGGTGTTTTTCCTGACCAGCCTGGGCTTGTCCTACATCGCGACCAACAAGCCGCGTACCTCGGGCAGCGTGATGGACAATGCGGTCGATTCGGTGCCCGCGCTGCCGGCGCAGAAGGACATCCCGGTGCCTGCGGAGGCCGCCGATTCCAAGACGAAGGACATACCGAAGTAGGACTTTTCTGATTTTTTCTATAAGGGTTTTGCGGCGGCGCATAAATGGTATGATTCGCGCCGCTCTGGCTACCGGAAACCCGGTAGTAGGGCCGACGTGGTGAAATTGGTAGACACGCTATCTTGAGGGGGTAGTGGCGAAAGCCGTGTGAGTTCGAGTCTCACCGTCGGCACCAGAATTTCCGGTGCCTTTCAGTGGTAGTTCTTTTGTGCAAGTAACGTGGCATTGGTTACGGAAGATATGTTGCAAAACTACTTTCCTGTCCTGATCTTCGTGCTCGTAGGCCTTGCCTTCGGGTGCGTTCCGATTCTCCTCGGCTGGTTGATTGCTCCCAACCGCCCCGACAGCGAGAAACTTTCTCCGTTCGAATGCGGCTTCGCGCCTTTCGACGAGGCGCGTTCGAAGTTCGATGTGCGCTATTACCTGATCGCCATCATTTTCATCCTCTTCGATCTGGAAATCGCCTTCCTCTTTCCGTGGGCGGCGATTTTCAAGGAAATCGTCGCCACGCCGGAGGTCAAGTTCTTCGGCTTCATCGAAATGCTGGTGTTCATCGCCATCCTGGTGGTGGGCTACGTCTATGCCTGGGCCAAGGGCGCCCTGGATTGGGAATAGGAAAAGCGCGTGAGCATCGAAGGCGTCTTGCAAGAAGGCTTCGTCACGACGACGCTCGACAAGGTCATCAACTGGACCCGCACCGGTTCGATGTGGCCGATGACTTTCGGTCTCGCCTGCTGCGCCGTGGAAATGATCCACGCCGGCTGTTCGCGCTACGACCTCGACCGCTTCGGCATCGTTTTTCGCGCCAGTCCCCGCCAGTCCGACGTCATGATCGTGGCCGGCACGCTGACCAACAAGATGGCACCTGCGCTGCGCAAGGTCTATGACCAGATGGCGGAGCCGCGCTGGGTGGTGTCGATGGGCTCCTGCGCCAACGGCGGCGGCTATTACCACTATTCGTATTCCGTCGTGCCCGGCTGCGACCGCATCGTGCCGGTCGATATCTACGTGCCGGGCTGCCCGCCGACGGCCGAGGCGTTGCTCTACGGCCTCATCCAGTTGCAGAACAAGATCAAACGCACTAGCACCATCGCCCGCTGAACCGGAACCGAAGCGATCATGAGCGCCAAGTTGGAAAAGCTGTGCCAAAAATTGAAGGAAATCCTCGGTGAGCGCATCGCCGACCCGGTGCTGCGTCTGGGCGAGGTCACCATCGAGTGCCAGGCCGACGTCTATATCGAGGTGGCGTGTACGCTGCGCGATCATCCGGACCTGCGCTTCGAGGAATTGATCGACCTCTCGGGCATCGACTATTCGGCTTATGCCGGCTGGCCGGGCAAGCGCTTCGCAGTTGCTTGTCATTTGCTGTCGATCACGCATAACTGGCGTTTGCGCTTGCGCGCCTACGCGGCCGATGCCGAGTCGCCGGTGCTGCCGAGCGTGACGCCGGTGTGGAACGGCGCCAATTGGTACGAGCGCGAAGCCTTCGACATGTTCGGCATCGTTTTCGAGGGCCACCCGGACCTGCGCCGCATCCTCACCGATTACGGTTTCGTCGGTCATCCGTTCCGTAAGGATTTCCCGGTGTCGGGCTATGTCGAGATGCGTTACGACCCCGAACAGGGCCGCGTCGTCTACCAGCCTGTGACCATCGAGCCGCGCGAAGTCACGCCGCGCGTCGTGCGCGAGGAGAAATACGGCCGTGGCTGAAATCAAGAACTACAGCATCAACTTTGGCCCGCAACACCCGGCAGCGCACGGCGTGCTGCGCTTGGTGCTGGAACTCGACGGCGAAGTCGTCGTGCATGCCGATCCGCATATCGGCCTGCTGCATCGCGGCACCGAGAAGCTGATCGAGACGCGCACCTGGCTGCAGTCGGTGCCCTACATGGACCGTCTCGACTACGTGTCGATGATGTGCAACGAGCATGCCTACTGCCTGGCGGTGGAACGCCTGCTGGGTGTCGAAGTGCCGCTGCGCGCGCAGTACATCCGCGTCTTCATGGACGAGGTCACGCGCATCCTGAACCACCTGCTGAACATCGGCACCCATGCGCTCGACATCGGTGCCATGACCATGGTGCTCTACACATTCCGCGAGCGCGAAGACCTGCTCGACGTGTACGAGGCGGTGTCCGGCGCGCGCCTGCACGCTGCCTACTACCGCCCCGGCGGCGTGTACCGCGACCTGCCCGAGAGCATGCCGCGCTATACGGAGAACAAGTTCAAGAACGCGGAGACCGTCAAGCGGCTCAACACGGCACGCGAAGGTTCCCTGCTCGACTTCGTCGAAGACTTCTGCGACCGCTTCGAAGGCTATCTCGACGACTACCACACGCTGCTGACCGACAACCGCATCTGGAAGCAGCGCACGGTCGACGTCGCCGTGGTGCCGCCCGAGCGCGCGCTGCAACTCGGTTTTTCCGGCCCGATGCTGCGCGGTTCCGGCATCGAGTGGGATTTGCGCAAGAAGCAGCCTTACGAAGTCTACGATCGCATGGAGTTCGACGTGCCGGTCGGCACCAACGGCGACTGCTACGACCGTTATCTCGTGCGCATGGAAGAAATGCGTCAGGCCAATCGCATCGTGCGCCAGTGCATCGCCTGGCTGCGCGCGAATCCAGGCCCGGTCATCAGCGACAACCACAAGGTGGCGCCGCCGCCGCGCGCGTCCATGAAATCGAACATGGAAGAGCTGATCCACCATTTCAAGCTCTCCTCCGAGGGCATGCATGTGCCGGCCGGCGAAGTCTATGCCGGCATCGAGCACCCGAAAGGCGAGTTCGGCGTCTGGGCGGTTTCCGACGGCGCCAACAAGCCCTACCGCCTCAAGCTGCGCTCGCCGGGCTTCCCGCACCTTGCGGCGACGCACGAAATGGCGCAGGGCCACATGCTCGCCGACGTAACGGCCATCATCGGCACCATCGATCTGGTGCTGGGCGATACGGATAGATAGTCATGCTCAGTCAAGAATCGCTACAGCGCATCGAGCGCGAAATCGCCAAGTACCCGGCCGACCAGAAGCAGTCGGCGGCGATGGCGGCCTTGCGCATCGCCCAGGAAGAAAAGGGCTGGCTGGCCCCGGAGACCATCGCCGACGTCGCGGCCGTGCTCGACCTGGCGCCGATGGCCGTTTTCGAGGTCGCCAGCTTCTACAACATGTACGACTTGCAGCCGGTCGGCAGGTACAAGCTGACGGTGTGCACCAATCTGCCGTGCGCCTTGTCCGGCGGCGTGCATGCCGCCGATTACCTGAAGCAGAAGCTCGGCATCGACTTCAACGAAACGACGGCCGACGGCAAGTTCACGCTCAAGGAAGGCGAGTGCATGGGCGCTTGCGGCGACGCGCCGGTGCTGCTGGTGAACAACATCCGCATGAAAAGCTTCATGACACCGGACGAGATCGATCGCCTGTTGGAGGAGTGTAAGTAATGGCCCTCATCGACGCGATCAATCCGCTGCTCTCCGCCGGTTGGACCCAGGGCGACGCCGGTTGGCGTCTCAAGGATTACGAAGCGCGCGGCGGCTACCAGTCGCTCAAGCGCATCCTCGTCGGCGACAAGCTGACCCAGGATCAGGTCATCGCCGAGGTCAAGGCTTCGGTGCTGCGTGGCCGCGGCGGCGCCGGCTTCCCGACGGGGCTCAAGTGGAGCTTCATGCCGAAGAACGCGCCCGAGAAATACGTCGTCTGCAACACCGACGAAGGCGAGCCGGGCACCTTCAAGGACCGCGACATCCTGCGCTTCGACCCGCACGCGGTGATCGAGGGCATGATCATCGCCGGCTATGCGGTCGGCGCCTTGCGCGGCTACAACTACATCCACGGCGAGATTTTCGAGATTTACGAGCGCTTCGAAGAGGCGCTGGCGGAGGCCCGCGCCGCCGGCTATCTGGGCAAGAACATTCTCGGCTCCGGCGTCGAATTCGACTTGTTCGCGCACCAGGGCTGGGGCGCCTACATCTGCGGCGAGGAATCGGCGCTGCTCGAATCCATCGAGGGCAAGAAGGGCCAGCCGCGCTTCAAGCCGCCGTTCCCGGCGAGCTTCGGCCTCTACGGCAAGCCGACCACGATCAACAACACCGAGACCTTCGC
>JACRPB010000200.1 GCA_016214175.1 Rhodocyclales bacterium | reverse complement strand
CCGGACATCTCCTGCGCCGGCATTGCCTACGTGCCCGAGAGCATGGGCATCTTCTCCGATCTGACGGTGCGCGAGAACCTCTATCTGGCGGCGCGCAGCGCCAAGCGGGCGGGCGACGTGGATACGGCCCGGCTCGAATGGATCTTCGGCTTCTTCCCGGCGCTGAAGAAGTTCTGGAACTACCCGGCCGGCAATCTTTCCGGCGGCCAGAAGCAGATGGTGGCCATCGCCCGCGCCATCGTCGAGCCGAGGAAGCTGCTGCTCGTCGACGAACCGACCAAGGGGCTGGCGCCGGCCATCGTCCAGGGCATGATCGCCGCCTTCCGCGAATTGAAGGCCGGCGCCGAAACCATCCTGCTGGTCGAGCAGAACTTCAATTTCGTCTGCTCGCTCGGCGACACCGTGGCGGTGATGGATGGCGGACGCATCGTGCATGCCGGTTCGATGGCCGAACTCGCCGCGGATCGCAACCTCCAGCAGAAGCTGCTGGGCCTGTCGCTGGACACGCACCAATAGGTGAGAACATGACATTGACGACTCAGGTCGCGATTCCCCCCGCCGACGGCGCATTGCCCAGCGTGGAGCGGGACTACCTGCCGGCCCTGCTGATCCCCGTGCTGGCGCTGGTCATGCTGCCTCTGGTCGGCAGCTTTCCGACCTGGGTGACCCTGACCGTGGCCGGGTTGGCGATGGGCATGATGATTTTCATCATGGCCAGCGGACTGACCCTGATCTTCGGCCTCATGGACGTGCTGAATTTCGGCCACGGCGCCTTCGTCTCGGTCGGTGCCTTCACGGCGACCTACGTCCTGCTGCCGATGAAGGACTGGGTGCAGGCCGATTCGGTGCTGCTCAACTTGTCGGTGCTGGCGCTGGCGATCCTGCTGGCGATGACCGTGACCGCACTGCTCGGCTGGGCCTTCGAGCGCATCATCATCCGTCCCGTGTATGGCCTGCACCTGAAGCAGATCCTGATCACCATGGGCGGCATGATCGTCGCCGAGCAGTTGATCCACGTCGTCTGGGGCGCCGAACAGATTCCGCTGCCGCTGCCCGAAACTTTCCGCGGCGCCATCCTGCTCGGCGATGCCGCGGTCGAGAAGTACCGCCTGATCGCCGTGGTCATCGGGCTGGCGGTTTTCGCCGCCATGTTCCTGGTGCTCAACCGCACCAAGATCGGCCTGCTGATCCGCGCCGGCGTCGAGAACGGCGAAATGGTCGAAGCGCTCAGCTACCGCATCCGTCGCCTGTTCGTCGGCGTCTTCATGGCCGGTTCGGCGCTGGCCGGGCTCGGCGGCGTGATGTGGGGCCTCTACAAGGAAATGCTGACGGCGGCCATCGGCGGCGAGATCACCGTGCTGGTGTTCATTGTCATCATCATCGGCGGCCTCGGCTCGGTCGGCGGCTGCTTCATCGGCGCCCTGCTGGTGGCGCTGGTCGCCAACTACGCCGGCTTCCTGGCGCCGAAAGTGGCCCTGGTCTCGGACATCCTGCTGATGGTGGCGGTGCTGCTGTGGCGGCCGCGCGGCCTCTATCCGGTGGCGAAGCGCTAGGAGGCGACGATGCTGAACAAACTCCTCTCCGGCGACTTTCCGCGCAGCCGTGCGCTGACAGCGCTGCTGCTGTTCGTCTTCGTCGGCCTCGCGCTGGCGCCCTTCCTGGTGTCGGGGGCGCGGCCGCTGAACGTCGCCGCCACGATCTGCGTCTTCATCGTCCTGGTCGCCTCCTACGACCTGCTGCTCGGCTACACGGGCATCGTCTCCTTCGCCCATACGATGTTCTACGGCATCGGCGCCTACGGGGCCGGGCTGGCGCTCTACGAAATGGGACCGAGCTGGTGGGCGATCCTCGTCGGCACGCTGGCGGCGCTGGCGGTTTCGCTGGTGCTGGCCTTCGTCATCGGTCTGTTCTCGCTGCGCGTGAAAGCGATCTTCTACGCCTGCCTCGGTGCGCTGATCGCGACCCTGGCCGGCGTGCTGATGGCGCTCTGGCTGCGCTACGTCGGCCCCAAGACCATGCTGTCCTTCGAGGTCATGACCGACATCCTGCTGATGGTCGTGATCGGCGGCATGGGCACGCTCTACGGCGCGGTGATCGGCGCGGCGATTTTCATCCTGGCGCAGAACTACCTGCAAGCGCTGATGGGGCAGGCCTCGGCGGCATTGGCGGGCCTGCCGCTGCTGCCGCAGTTGTTCCATCCCGACCGCTGGCTGCTCTGGCTCGGCGTGCTGTTCGTGCTCTCGGTGTATTTCTTCCCGACCGGCATCGTCGGCCGCCTGCGCGCGCGCGCAGGCCGAAAACCATGAGCCTGGTGCGCGTCGAAGCGGCAGAGGAGGGCGTCGCGCGCGTGGTGTTGGCACGCGCCAATATGCACAACGCCCTGGTGCCGGAACTGCTCGACGACCTGCTGGCGGCGCTGGCGCGCGTGGCGCAGGATGCCGCTTGCCGCGCCGTGGTGCTGGCGGCGGACGGACCGGCATTTTCCATCGGCGGCGATATGCGGCGCTTCCAGCGCGAACGGCAGGGCGATTTGTATTCCTATGCTTCCGGCCTGGTCGGCAAGCTGAACGACGCCATCCTGGCGCTGATCGATCTGCCGCAGCCGGTGGTGGCCGCCGTGCATGGCGTGGTTACCGGCGGCTCCATCGGCCTGGCGCTGGCGGCCGACCTCGTCTATCTGGCGCCGCAGGCGCTGTTCAAGGCGCACTATGCGACGGCCGGATTTTCGCCCGACGGCGGCTGGACGGTGCTCGTCAATCGCCTCGCCGGACAGCGCCGCGCCGCCGCTGCGCTGCTGCAGAACCGCAGTCTGCGCGCCGAGGAGGCCGTGGCCTGGGGGCTCGCCAACGAGGTCGTTGCCGCCGAACGGCTGGCAGAAGCGGCAATGGCTGCGGCGCGCAAGATCGCCGCCTATCCGGCGGGCACCATGCGCGCGGCGAAATCCCTGCTCTGGCGCGAGCGCGCGCGGCTGGCCGTCGAACTCGAAGACGAACGCCGCCATTTCCTCGAACTGATCGCGCAACCGGCCGCGCTGGCCGGTGTCGACGCCTTCCTGCTCAGTTTCAAGGACTATCCCGATACCCCGGACCGATAGGAGGAGAAAATGCAAATTCCCGATTGGCTGGTCAAGCATGCACGGCAGTTTCCCGACAAGACGGCCCTGGTCGATCTCTACGACGGCCGCCGCGTCAGCTACGCCCAGCTCAACGAGCGGGCCTGCCGCTTCGCCGAATTCCTGCGCGAGCGCTGGCAGATCAAGCCCGGCGACCGCGTCGCGGTGCTCGCGCACAGCTCGTCCGATTACGTCGAAATGCTCTACGGCTGCGGCAAGATCGGCGCCGTGATGGTCTGCCTCAACTGGCGGCTGTCGGTCGACGAACTGAAAGGCATCGCAGAAGATGCCCAGCCGGCAGCCCTGGTCTGGGGCGCGGAGTTCGACCAGACCGGCACGGCGCTGGCCGACGCCTGCACGCTCGACCGGCGCATGATCGTCGCCGCGCCGCGCGCGGGCGTTGCCGGCTACGAGGCGGCACTGGCCGAGATGTCCGGCGCAACGATCGAAATGCCCTGGCGCGCGCATGACGACGTCTGGTACCTGCTCTACACCGCGGGCACCACGGGCAAGCCCAAGGGCGTGCTCCAGACCTGGGGCATGGCCTTCACCAACGCGGTGAATGCGATTCTCGCCGCCGGCCTGCGGCGCGAGGACGTGCTGCTTTCGGTGCTGCCCTATTTCCACACCGGCGGCCTCAATCTCTACATGAATCCGATGATCATGTGCGCCGGCACGACGCTGATCATGCGCCAGTTCGACGTGTACAAGACGCTGGAACTGCTGGAGCGCGAGGCGACGGTGATGTTCGGCGTGCCGGCGATCTACCTGTTCCTGAGCCAGCACCCGCGCTTCGCCGCCGCTGATTTCTCGCGCGTGCGCAACTGGGCCTGCGGCGGCGCGCCGATCCCGAAGGTGCTGCTCGAACAATACCTGGCCAAGAAGATCGTCATCTGCTTCGGCTTCGGCATGACCGAGACTGGCCCCACGGTCTTCCTCACCGACGAAGCGACGGCGCAGAAGAAGGTCGGCACCGTCGGCCGGCCGGTGATGTACGTCGAGGCCAAGGTGGTCGACTCGGCGACGCGCCAGCCGCTGGCCGCCAACCAGCGCGGCGAGCTGCTGCTGCGCGGGCCCGGCATCACGCCGGGCTACTGGAACAAGCCCGAAGCGACGGCGAAGGCCTTCGAGGACGGCTGGCTTTGCACCGGCGACATCGCCTATTTCGATGAAGATGGCGACTACTACATCGTCGACCGCTCCAAGGACATGTACATCTCGGGCGGCGAAAACGTCTATCCGGCCGAGGTCGAAAACGCGATCTTCCAGATGGAAGGCGTAGCCGAGGCGGCGGTGATCGGCGTCCATGACGCCAAGTGGGGCGAGGTCGGCAAGGCCATCGTCGCCCTCAAGCCCGGCGCCGAGGTGACCGCCGAGCAGGTGATCGCCCATTGCAAGGCCAAGCTGGCCGGCTTCAAGGCGCCCAAGTACGTGGTGTTCGTGCCGGCCGTCGCCCGTAACGCGGCCGGCAAGATCGACAAGCCGACCTCGCGCGCGAAGTTCGGCGACCACGCATGAGCGCCCCGCAGGGCCGCCCCAAGGGGCGCCAGTCATCTACCGGAGCCGCGCAGCGGCGAACACCCGTCACCCCCTCCGGGGAGGGGGCTGGGGGGAGGGTGCCCCGGTGAGCGTCGTTGCGGCGGCTTATCGCCGTGTGCTGCTGCAAAGCGACTTCGATCGCTTTGCGAAGCTGACCGGCGACGACAATCCGATCCATTGCGATCCGGCGTTCGCTGCGAAGAGCCACTTCGGAGCCACCGTGGCCCACGGCATGATGCTCTATGGCTGCATCTGCAAGGCCATCGCGGAGCTGATTCCGGGGCCGGGCGCGGTACAGCTTGAGCAGACGCTGATGTTTCCCCAGCCGACCTTCGTCGCCGACCAGATCACCATCGCGCTGGAAGTCATCGCGGAAGACGCCGGCGTCCTGGACGTCGCCACCACGGTCAGCAAGCCCGGCGCGGACGGCGCGTCCGTGCCGACGGCGACGGGCAGCGCGCGCGTCGTCCCGGCCGCCGTTGCCCTGCCTGCCGTGCCTGCGCTGGAGCATCGCGCCGAACTCGGCGACAGCGAGTTCTACGGTTTGCGCCTGGGCATGAGCGCAAGCAGCACGCGCGTCTTCAGCGGCGCCGACCTCGACGAATACGGCGATCTGGTCGGCGATCGCAATCCGATTTTCCGCGACGACGGCGCCGCCCGCGCGCGTGGCTTCAAGGGCCGGATCGTGCCCTGGCCGCTCCTGGCCGGGATGTTTTCCGATCTGCTCGGCACCAGCCTGCCGGGGCGCGGCACCGGTTGGATGAAGCAGGCGCTGCGCTATCCGGCGCCGGCCTATCCCGGCGAGGAACTCCGCGCGTCGGTCGGCATTACGAGATTGCGCGCCGACAAGGAACTGGTGAATCTCGCCACCCGCATCGTCGCCGGCGACGGTCGCGTCGTTTGCGACGGCGAGGCCCTGGTGCTGGTGCGCAATCTCGAAAACAAGGGTGGGAAGCCGTGCATGAGCGCCGCCGATATCGCGGCGGCCACCGGTGGACGCTGGAGCGCGGAAGCGGTGCGCGAGAAGCTCGGTATCGTCAGCAAGAGCGTGCCCGGTCCCGACGACGGCACCCAGGAAATGGGCGCCCGCGCCGCGCTCGACGCCATCGCGCGCAGCGGCATCGATGCGCAGGAAATCGATCTCATCCTGTGCATGGGCGAGGAGTGGAAGGAATATCCGCTCACCACCTCGGCGATCTATATCCAGGAACGCATCGGCGCGAAGAACGCCTGGGGCATCGACATCCAGCAGCGCTGCAACACTACGGTGGCCGGCATCAAGATCGCCAAGGACATGATGCTTTCCGATCCCGAGATCGCGACGACGCTGATCGTCGGCGGCTACCGCAACGGCGACCTCATCGACTTCACCGATCCCGACGTCTCCTTCATGTACGACCTCGCTGCCGGCGCCGGCGCACTGCTGCTGCGGCGCGATCTCGGGCGCAACCTCGTGCTCGGCAGCCACATCATCACCGACGGCTCGCTGGCGCGGGACACCGGGGTCTGGTACGGAGGCACCGCGCATCCGATCGAAGCGCTGCCGGAGGCCGAGCTGGCGGCCTTGCGCGCCACGGGCAACCGCAGCCTGCGCGTGTTCGACGCCGCGCACATGAAGGCGCGGCTGAACGAAGTCTCGATGCCGAACTGGCTGAGCTGTATCGACGAGGCACTGGCGAAGAGCGGCGCCACGCGCGCCGACATCGACTACCTGAACGTGCTGCACTTCAAACGTTCGATGCACGCGGGGCTGCTGGAAACCCTGGGCCTGCGGCCGGAGCAGGCCGTGTATCTCGAAGACTACGGCCACTTGCGGCAAGGGCGATTGCAGGACGGCGACCTGATGGTCGCCATCGCCGCCGGCATCGGCTATGTCTGGGGCGCGACGGTGGTGCGCTGGGGGCCGGCGTAGCGGAGCGGTATGTCAGGCCGCGAGCTTGGCGGTCTTGTGCGGCGCGATGATCTGCAACAACTGCGAGAATATTTTCGGATTGCCGCCGATGATGTTGCCGGTCGCCATATAGTCCGTTTCGCCGGCGAGATCGCCGACCAGGCCGCCGGCTTCGGTGATGAGCAGGGTGCCCGCGGCCATGTCCCAGGGCGAGAGGCCGAATTCCCAGAAGCCGTCTAGGCGTCCGGCGGCGACGTAGGCGAGGTCGAGCGAAGCGGCGCCGGGACGGCGGATGCCCGCAGTCTTCTTCATCATGTCCTTGAAGATGGCGAGGTAGGCGTCGGCGTGGTCGAACATGCGATAGGGGAAGCCGGTGCCGATCAGGGCCTCGGCGAGCTTGGCGCGCGAGCTGACGCGGATGCGCTTTTCATTGAGGAAGGCACCGGCGCCCTTGCTGGCGGTAAACAGCTCGTTGCTGGTCGGATCGTAGACGACGCCGTGGCTGATGACGCCCTTGTGGGCGAGGCCGATGGACACCGCGTATTGCGGAAAGCCGTGAATGAAATTGGTGGTGCCGTCGAGCGGATCGATGATCCACTGGTAGTCGGATTCGCCCTTGCTGCCTGCGGTCGCTCCGGACTCCTCTGCTAAAATGGAATGCTGTGGATACGCCTCGCGCAGCGTATCGATGATGACGGCCTCGGCGGCGCGGTCGACCTCGGTGACGAAATCGCTTTGCTGCTTGACGCTGACCTTGAGGTGGCCGACATCCATACTGGCGCGGTTGATGATCTGGCCGGCACGGCGGGCAGCCTTGACGGCGATATTGAGCATGGGATGCATGGAGGATCGGGACGGCGAACGGCGGTAACCGCGAAGGCCCGAATTCTAATATGAACGACACATCCCCGCTGAAGAACGAAACGGCAGTGCCGGCGAGCGACACGTCGCCGCTCGCACACGTGCGCATCGTCCTCTCCCACACCAGCCATCCCGGCAACATCGGCGCCGCGGCGCGGGCGATGAAGACCATGGGGCTGAGCCGCCTGGTGCTGGTCAATCCGAAACATTTTCCCGATCCCCAGGCCGATGCCATGGCCGCCGGCGCCGTCGACATCCTGGAGCAGGCGCGCGTCTGCGCTTCCGTGGAAGACGCCCTGGTCGGCACGACCTTCGCCACGGCGATGACGGCGCGGCGCCGCGGCCTGGCGGTGGAGCCGCTGTGGGCGCGCGAGGCGGCGGCGGAACTGGCGGTGCTGGCCGTGCGCGAGGAGGTGGCGCTGGTCTTCGGCAACGAGACCGCCGGGCTTTCCAACGAGGAAGTCTCGCTGTGCCAGCGCTGGGCGAAAATTCCCACCGACCCGGAGTGGTCGTCGCTGAATCTGGCCCAGGCGGTGCAGGTGCTTTGCTACGAAATGCGCATGGCCGCGGTTGCCGTCGGCGCGCCGCCGCCGGTCAACGACGCCGGCGAGCCGGCGAGCCACGAAGAGATCGAAGGCCTGATGGCCCATCTCGAACGCGCCGTCATCGCGTCCGAGTTCCTCGATCCGGAAAAGCCGAAGCGGCTGATGCCGCGCATGCGCCGCATGTTCGCGCGCGCCGGCCTGGAAAAGGAGGAGGTCAACATCCTGCGCGGCATGCTGACGTCGTTCGAGAAGGGACCGTACCGGAAATAAGTTGACCGGCCCTCTCGGGATTTTTATTATTTCACCAATTTCTAATGGATTAGCCCCAATGTTCGCAAGGACAAAAGAAGACATTTCCTGCGTGTTCGAGCGGGATCCGGCCGCTCGCAACATGTGGGAGGTGCTGACCTGCTATCCGGGCTTGCACGCCTTGACGCTGCACCGCTTTTCGCACTGGCTGTGGGGTTTTCGCCTGCGCTGGCTGGCGCGCTTCACCTCGCATTTCACGCGCTGGATCACCGGCATCGAAATCCATCCGGGCGCCACCATCGGCCGCCGCGTCTTCATCGACCATGGCATGGGCGTGGTCATCGGCGAAACCGCCGAGATCGGCGACGATTGCACGCTCTATCACGGCGTGACGCTGGGCGGGACTTCCTGGAACAAGGGCAAGCGCCATCCGACGCTGAAGGCCGGTGTCGTCATCTGCGCCGGCGCCAAGGTGCTGGGGCCGATCACGGTTTTTGAGGGGGCGAAAATCGGCTCGAATGCCGTCGTCGTGCGCGACGTTCCGCCGGGGGCGACGGCCGTCGGCATACCGGCGCGCATCGTCGAAGCCGGCCACGCCGCGGTGCGCGAGGAAAAGGCCGAGAAACTGGGCTTTTCCGCGTATGCCGTCACGCGCGGCGAGGACGATCCGCTGTCTCAGGCGATACACGGCCTGCTCGATCACGCGGTGGAGACGGATCGCCGCATCGAGACCCTGCTCAAGTACATCGAGCGCGCCGGGGTGTCGGTCGAAGACGACGTCGCCACGGCCGACAAATTCGACCCAAAATATCTCTCGAAAATAGTTGACTGACCAGGATGGGGTATGTATAGTCGATCAAAACGGTCAGGTATTGTTCGTTAATGGCCGTTTAACCGCGGAGAGGTAATCATGAGACTGACAACCAAAGGACGTTTTGCCGTAACGGCGATGATCGATTTGGCCCTGCGCCAGCACGAAGGCCCGGTGACCCTGGCGGGTATCGCCGAGCGCCAGAACATTTCGCTTTCCTATCTCGAACAACTTTTCGGCAAGCTGCGCCGCAAGCAACTGGTGGGCAGCGTGCGTGGCCCCGGCGGCGGCTACTGTCTGGCGCAGCCGCTGGATGCGGTGTCCGTGGCGGACATCATCCGTGCCGTGGATGAACCGCTGGACGCCACCAATTGCGGCGGCAAGCGCAACTGCCACGACGAGCAACTGTGCATGACCCACGCGCTGTGGACCAGCCTGAACAATCGCATGTTCGAATACCTGAGTTCGGTGACCCTGGCCGAACTGGTGCGCCAGCAGCAGCCGGAGGTCGAGCCTGCCACCTATACCGAGCCGCCGCCGGCCCGGCGCGTGCGGCGTCATATTTCGCTGGCGGTCAGCGCCTGAAAACGCGCGGCGTCGATGTTCGCTCCCGCTTACCTCGACCATAACGCGACCACGCCGGTCGACGCGGCCGTGCTGGCCGCCATGCTGCCGTATTTTTCGCAGCGGCACGGCAATGCTTCCAGCCGCCACGAATACGGCCGTGCGGCGCGGCTGGCCGTGGATACGGCGCGGCAGCAGGTGGCCGAGGCGCTGGGCGCACATCCGACCGAAATCGTGTTCACCAGCGGCGGTTCGGAGACCAACAATCTTTTCCTCAAGGGAGCCGCCGCATCCATGCGGCCTAGCCTACTGGCGATTTCCGCCGTCGAGCATCCCTGCGTGCGCGAACCGGCGCGCGAGTTGGCGCGACAAGGCTGGACCTTGCACGAAATCGCGGTGGATGGCAGCGGATGCATCGACGCTGCGGATTACGCGCGGACGCTGGAGCAGCGGCCGCAACTGATTTCCGTCATGCTCGCCAACAACGAGACCGGCGTGCTGCAAGACGTCGCGGTGTTGGCGGAACGCGCCAAGCCGTGCCGTGCCTGGTTCCACAGCGATGCGGTGCAGGCCGTCGGCAAGGTGGCGGTGGATTTTCGCCGGCTCAATGCTGCCGGCGTGCATGCGCTGAC
>JACRPB010000199.1 GCA_016214175.1 Rhodocyclales bacterium | reverse complement strand
GACACCCCGGGCTATCCGG
This sequence comes from Rhodocyclales bacterium, assembly GCA_016214175.1. Classification (GTDB taxonomy): domain Bacteria; phylum Pseudomonadota; class Gammaproteobacteria; order Burkholderiales; family Rhodocyclaceae; genus Nitricoxidireducens. Next base: position 3,495 of record JACRPB010000199.1, on the reverse strand, counting down.
ACTTTGCCGGTCAGGCGATCTCCGCTCTGGCCGGCGTCGATACGGCGCTGGTGATGGTCAATGCCCAGACCGGCGTCGAACTGATGACCGAACGCATGATGAAGTGGGCCAAGGATCGCGGCCTGTGCCGCATGATCGTCATCAACAAGATCGATGCCGACAACCTTGATCTGAACGGCCTGGTGGCCGACATCCGTGCGCGCTTCGGCCGCGAATGCATGTTCCTCGACCTGCCGGCGCATGATCGGCACGATGTGGTCGAAGTGCTGGAGCACGACTCGGGCGACGCCGACATCGATACCGTGGCGCATGCCCACCGCGAACTCATCGACCAGCTGGTCGAAGAGGACGAGGAACTGATGGCGCGCTACCTCGAAGACGGCAAAGACCCGACGCCGGCCGAACTGCATGCCGCGTTCGAAAAGGCGATGCGCGAGGGCCATCTGGTGCCTATCCTGTTCGTTTCCGCCAAGACCGGCGCCGGCATCGACGAATTGCTCCACGTGCTGGCGACGCTGGCGCCGAACCCCGCCGAAGGCAACCCGCCGCCCTTCTACCGCGGCGAACCCGGCGATGCCACCGAGCCCTTCGACCGCGCGCCCGACCCCGCCCAGCACGTGCTGGCCCACGTCTTCAAAATGGTCGCCGACCCCTACATGGGCCGCGTCGGCATATTCCGCGTCCATCAGGGCACGCTGCGCAAGGACGCCCAGCTCTTCGTCGGCTCCGGCCGCCGCCCGTTCAAGGTCGGCCATCTCTACCAGTTGCAGGGCAAGGACTACGTCGAGGTCGACGAGCTGCTGCCGGGCGATCTCGGCGCCATCGCCAAGGTCGAGGAGATCGAGTTCGACGCCGTGCTGCACGACTCGCACGACGAAGACCACATCCACTTGAAGCCGCTGGAATTCCCGCAGCCGATGCAGGGCCTCGCCGTCGAAACCAAGCGCAAGGGCGACGAGCAGCGCCTGTTCGACATCCTGCACAAGCTCGAACTCGAAGACCCCTGCTTCCGGATGGAGCGCCATCCGACCACCCACGAGACCGTGAGTCGCGGCCTCGGCGAAATGCACCTGCGCTACAAGCTGGAGAAGATGGCGAGCCAGTTCAAAATGGAGCTCGACACCAAGCCGCCGCGCGTGCCCTATCGCGAGACGATCACGGCCAACGCCGAAGGCCATTGCCGCCACAAGAAGCAAAGCGGCGGCGCCGGACAGTTCGGCGAGGTCTACCTGAAGATCGAGCCGCTGGAGCGCGGCGCCGGCTTCGAGTTCGTCGACGCAGTCAAGGGCGGCGTGATTCCCGGCGTCTTCATGCCGGCGGTCGAGAAGGGCGTACGCCAGGCGCTCGACGATGGCGTCGTCGCCGGCTATCCGGTCGAGGACTTGCGCGTCATCGTCTATGACGGCAAGACGCACCCGGTGGACGGCAAGGAAGTCGCCTTCGTCACCGCCGGCCGCAAGGCCGCCATCGAGGCGATCCGCGCCGCCGCACCGATCCTGCTCGAACCCATCGTCACCATCGAAGTCGTCACGCCCGAAGCCAACGTCGGCGACCTCGCCGGCGACCTCTCGGGCCGCCGCGGCCACGTCACCGGCACCACGCCGCGCGGCCACGGCAGCATGGCCATCGCCGGCGAAGTGCCGCTGGCCGAGATCGACGGCTACGCTTCGCGCCTGAAATCGCTGACTGCCGGCCAGGGCAGCTACAACATCGAGTTCGCGCGCTACGCCCAGATGCCGCCGCAACTGCAGCAGAAGCTCGCGGCGCAGTTCAAGCTGCGCGAAGACGAGGAGTAGCGCGGCAAGCGCAGGCGTGCCTATAATCCCGTCCATGCGCAAACGCCTCGCCCGCTTCCTGCTGCTTTTTGCCGCCCTGGCCCTGCCCTTGCAGGCGCCGGCGGCGGTGAACATGCAACTGCCCGTGCTCGGCGGCATGCAGCAGATCGCGACGGACACGGCGGCCGCCGCGACCGCCACGGCCGAATGCCATCACGCCGACGGCGCGGCGGATACCGGCCAAGCGCAGGATGCCGGTTGCAAGGTCTGCGGCGTTTGCCATCTGGCCGCCAGCGGCTACGTCCCGACCGCCGAAGTCAGGACCGGCATCGCACCCGCGGGCGAGGTCTTGCAGCCGCGCCCGGTTGCCGCCCTCCACAGCCACGTCCCCGAACCTCCCCAATACCCGCCTAAACGCAGCGCCAGACAGTAGGTGCTCCCGAGCGGGAGCAGGCCGCGGCCTGCTCCCCGGCCTGTAACGTATTGATGGAAGGTTTTCCCATGAAGCGAATTCTCGCGCACGCCGCCGTCGGCGGCGCCCTGTTGTCCCTGGTCCCCGCCTACGCGGCGGACCACGATCATCACCCCGCCGCCACGGCGCCGGCCGCGCTCACCACGGGCGTGATCAAGAAGATCGGCAAGTCCGGCAGCGAAGTGACGCTGGCGCACGGCCCGATCGAAAACCTCGGCATGACGGCCATGACCATGGCCTTCAAGGTCAAGGAACGCAAGCTGCTGGCCGCTCTCAAGGTCGGCGACAAGGTGCGCTTCTTCGCCGACTACATCGGCGGCGAATTGGTCGTCGTCCGCATCGAGGCCGCCAAATGAGCCCGGCCGCGCGCCGCGCCGCCCTGCTGCTGGCGCTGGCGGCGCCGGCGGCGTGGGCGGCGCCGCCCGGCGCCGGCGTCGATGAGTTGCTGGCGCTGGCGCGCGCGAACAACCCGGAATTCTCGGCGATGCGACTCGAAGCCGAAGCGGCGGCCGAGCGCGTGTTCCCGGCCGGCGCCCTGCCCGATCCGGTGCTGCGCACCGAGCTGCAGAACGTCACCAACTTCGGCAGCGACGCCAGTCCCAACCTCTCGCCCAGCCGCGTCGGCAGCGCCAAATACACGCTGATGCAGGCCGTGCCCTTCTGGGGCAAACGCGACCTCAAGCGCGAAGCCGCCGCCGCCGCGGTCGACGAGGCGCAAGGCCGCGCCGCCGGCAACTGGGCCGAGATCGCCGCCCGGCTGAAAACCGCCTACGTCCAGTACTACCAGACGGCGAAGTCGCAGCAGTTCGCGCGCGAGGTGCTCGATCTCGTATTGCGGCTGGCCGAGGTCGCGCGCACGCGCTATGCCGGCGGGTTGACGCCGCAGCAGGATGCGATCCGCGCCGAGGTCGAAGCCACCGCCACGCAAAGCGAGCTGATCGCGCTCGACACCGAGCGCCATCACGCCATGATCCGCATCAACGCGCTGCTGGCGCGGCCGGCCGCCGCGGCCTTGGCGGAACCGCAGCGGCTGCGGCCGCTGCCGGCGGCGGCGCGCCTCGACGCCGCCGCGCTCGCGCAGCGCGTGCGCGAAAAGAATCCGCAGCTCTTCGCCGAGGACGCGCGCATCCGCGCCGCCGAGAAGAATCGCGACCTCGCCTATCGCAACCGCTATCCCGATTTCAATGTCGGCCTATCGCCGATCCAGACGCGCAACCGCGTCAATGAATGGGAGCTGATGGTCGAGCT
>JACRPB010000198.1 GCA_016214175.1 Rhodocyclales bacterium | reverse complement strand
GTCGGCGTCGTCGGACCATTGGAGGTTAGCGGACTACCCTCACCCTGCGCCCCGATCGGCGGCACCACCTCGGGATTCCTCGGCTCAGGAGTAACATCCCCATGCGGGGCTGGTGCATGCTCATCGACATTTGCCTTGGGCAACGGCTGATCGACGAACGGAACCGGATCCTGGACGCCGTTTGAGGCGGAGAACTGGCCCGGAACCTGAACGCCGCCGAGTACATTTTGGCGCGCGACGTCTAGACCCACGTCTCGGATAATGTCCTCGTCGCCGGTGGCCCTGTCCCTCACCTCATTGGTGCGGGTACTCGTCTGGATGTTCTCGTAACCGTCGCCCTCGGCCTTATCCGGGGCGGCCGTAAGATCCTCGGGGCCTTCCTGCTCTTGCGTAGCCTGACCGCGACTGAGTACCGTCAGATCGTCCAGCAGCGCTGCATCTTCTTGCGTCGATGCGTTTGCCGTGTCCGGATTGGCGTGCGTGTCGTTGCCGGTTTCGTTGTTGTCAGCCATGGTTGCCACCCCTAGTAATACTTTACTGGATGATCAAATCATAGCCATTCGCCTGTCAAGGGGATAGACGTCCAAAGGTTATAGCTTCCGGCTCAGCGCTCCCGGAAGGACCGGGAAATCACGTCGGTGACCGGTTTGGTCAGGTAGGCAATCAGCGTCTTTTGCCCGGTCAGGACCTCGGCTTCGACGCTCATGCCCGTCTGTAAGGGATACCGCCCCGGCTCGTCCCCGACGTAAGGCTGCGTCAGCTTGACCCAGGCCCGATAATACGGCTTTCCGTCTACCGCCTCCGTAATACTTGAGGCGGTCATCTTGCTGAGCGTCCCCCGCGCAAAGCCGAACCGCGCGTAATCGAAGCTGGTGACTCGCAGTTTAACCGGCTGGCCCACTTTGACATAGGCGATGTCCTTCGGCGAGATGCGGATCATGGCTTCGAGCGGCGCATCGTCCGGCGTCCAGTCGATCGACCTTGGCTTGCAATCTTTGTATGGTTTCCTCGACTTCGGCCATTTCGGCTCCGACGGCCCCCATTTCGGCCAGCGCGTCGCGTCGCAACTGGTTGAGGGTATCGACGCGGCGGTTTCTGACCTCGCCCAATTCCTGGTTGACCACTTCGATTTCACGGGTCAGACGTTCGACTTCGCTGTCGGCGGTCACTTTGGCGCGGCGGGTTTCGAGAATGACGCTGCGATTGACCAGCTTGCGGGAACCGAGATCGTCGCGCATGTTGGTCAGTTCGCCGGTCAGGACCTGCTGCTCCTTGGCGGAGGCAAGCAATTGTTGGAGTTGAAGAATTCTCCTCAGGCGCTGCTCGATCTGGCGGTCGAGGATGGAGATGGTCGACGTGCGCGTATCGCTTTGAGTCCGATAGATCTCCTTCTGGTTGGCCAGCAGGTCGGTGTAGTCGCCGGCGAGCGAACCGAAATCCGGTTTCCGCGATTCGGCGAAAGCCCGCAAGCGCTCGTCGCGCAGTAGCAGCGAAACCAGCCGCGCTTCCATCTGGCGCAAGTCGGCCAGCGCCTGGGTGCCGTCCAGCCTGAGCAGCAACTGTCCCTGCTGGACCAACATGTGCTCTTCGACGTCGATGGAGGCGATGGCCCCGCCATCGAGATGCTGAACGACCTTGTTCTGGCCGGACGGAATGATTTCGCCGGGTGCGCGCGCCACCTCTTCCAGGTGAGTCAGTCCGGCCCAAAGGCCGAACAGGACCAGCATGGCGGCGACCACTTGCAGCACCGGCCTGACGAAGGTGGGTACCAGTTCTTCCTCGATATGGACGGTCTCGGACAATAGGCGCCGCTGCCGGCTGCCGAGCTTCACGGCGCCGCCGTAGCTGCTCTCCTGCTGCGGTTTCTTGGTCCAGAAGCTCATTTCCTCATCCCCGACATGATTTTGTCTTTGATCTCATCGAATTTCCCCATGGCCACCACCGCCCCCTTTTCCAGGTAAATGACGTGATCGGCCAGGCGCATGTGGCCGGGGCGCTGCGAAACCATGAGTACCGTACTACGCCCGCGCAACCACTCCAGGCATCGCAGCAACGCGTCTTCGCCGTCCTGGTCCATGCCGGCGCCCGGTTCGTCGAGAAGGACGACGGCGGCGGGCTTCAGCATGGTTCTGGCCAGAGACAGGCGCTGCCGGAATCCGTGCGGCAACTGATCCGAGCGACTGTTGGAGATGCGGGTGGCGAAGCCCTCCGGCAGGGCCTCGATGTCGGGCAGAACGCCAGCCATCGCCGCCGCCCAGCGCAATTCCTCGTCGGTGGCGGCAGGATGGGCAAGTCGCAGGTTCTGGGCGACCGTGCCGTAATAGAGTTCGCAATGCTGCAGCATGTAGCTGATGCGCGAGCGCAGATCGGCCGCGGTCAGTTGCCGGATGTCGATGCTGTCGAGGCGGATCGTTCCCGCCTGGGGCACATAAGCCCGCACCACCAGTTTCAGCAGCGAGGATTTGCCCGAGGCGTTCGGCCCGGTGATCACCACCAGTTCCCCCGGCTGGGCGGCGAAGCTGACCCCGAGCAAGGCCGGATCGGCGTCGTTCGCGTAGCGGAAGGAAACGCGCGAAAAGCTCAGGGACCCGTGAATCGCCGGGCGTATGGTCTGGCGCGTCCCGCCTTCGCGCTCGGTCTGCAAGCGCATCAGGTTCTCAACCTGGCGCATCTGGCCGCGCACCTGGGACAGCGACGTCGTCGCCATGAAGATATTCTGCATCGGGCCGGTCAGCCGCCACACCAGCAGGACGGTGGCCATCATGGCGCCGCCGGTCAGCGCGCCCTCGATGGCAAGAACGACCGATGCCGCCAGGGCCAGCAAACCGGTGCAGGTGCCGAGAACCTGCGCCGCGCTGCCGATGCGGGACTGCGCCTGCCGGTCGTTGAAGGCCGCCAGGACGCTCTTGCCGCTGACGTCGCGGAAGCGCTGGATCCATTTGCGTTCGGCTCCGACCGTACGGATGGCGCGCATGTTGATGAGGGTTTCGTTGAGCATCTCCCAGCGCAGGGCCGTATTGCGCGAAGAACGGTCGGCGGAAGATTCGCCGAAGCGTTTCGTCGCCAGGCCGAGGGGCGCAAAGCCCATCGCTGACAGGAACATCACCGGCACGATCCAGGCGTTGATGAAAAGGACCGCCACCAGGATGATCAACGTCGCGGGCAAATCGAATGCCAGCATCGCCAGCGGCCCGAGGAAGAAATCGCGCAAGCCTTCGAGGTTCTTGATGCGGCCGACCTGACGGCTCACCGATGCGCCTTCGGTGGAGGTCGACGGCAAGTTGAGGATGCGCTCGAACACGCTGCTGCCGAGGACGTACTCGGTGCGGCCGCCGATGTAGGCCATGACGCGCCCGCGCAAGGTACGGACCACCCAGTCGAGGGCGACGGCGATGGCCGCGCCGAACAGTATGGAACCGCCCATGACCAGATCGCCGGTGGGCAGCACGCGGTCGTAAATGGACATGACGAACAGCGGCGGG
>JACRPB010000187.1 GCA_016214175.1 Rhodocyclales bacterium | reverse complement strand
GTGTCGACGACGATCACTTTGGCAAACCTTGTTCGTCCCATGTCAGCGGATCGAAGGCATCCTTGCGGTCGGGAATTCGGTCCAACTGAGCCAGTAGCGCAGCCATACGCTCGGCGGCGTTGGCGGGTCCCATCGTTTCATTGATTAGGCGGTCGACCGCTCGTTCGACACGGCAGTTTTGGAGAGGCCGGTTGCCTTGGCCAAGCGCTCGACCTTGCCGACAACAACGGAATTGGCGATTTGGAGTGCCATGATTGCGCGTCCACCATGTTGATGTATTGATCGTCAACATACATGGCACCATCGGCTTGCGCAATGATCCGCCAAACCTGTCGCCGCCTACGACTTCGAGAGTGCGAATGTCTATCACAACTTCAGATTCGGCATACATTGCATGAAAGTGCGGTGGCCCATGTTCCCGCCAGAACATTTGGATGACGATTCCGAAGAAGGTGCTGATCGTCCCCGGCGGCCACTTCAAATTCCTCCATCTGTGGCCAGGTCAAATTCCCCCAGTGGGAGGCGACAGGACGAGTGTGTGTTGCTCGCTGGCTGAACCTTTCGCAAGCCGGCTGGCGGCTTCCTTGAGCCGATAGCTTTTGCCGCGAAACTCCGCGAGCACACTCCGGTGCAGGAGGCGATCAAGGATGGCGGTGGTGAGTGCCGCATCGCCGAGGAAGGATTTCCAGTCGTCGAGTACGCGGTTGGACGTAATCATCGTGCTGCGGCGCAGCTTGTAACGCTGGTGCAGCAGAGACTGCAAGAGGTCGGCGGACCGGATAAGCCGTGGCCGTGAGCGATTGCGGCCGGCATTACCCCCCTTTAGTTAGACCGAATAACGGGTTTCTGGAATTGGTGCCGCTGCGCGCGGCGCCTAGGATTTTCCCAACGTCGGATCGCAGGGAGGCAACAAAGGGGAATCGTCGTTGAGGAGATTTGCTATGGTTTGTCGCAAGCTGATCGGCGCCATCGCGGTCGCGTTGGCCCTCGTTGCCAATGCCGGCATCGCCGCGACCCGGCACTATTACATCGCCGCCGAAGACGTGATCTGGGACTTTGCGCCCAGCAATCGGAACCTGATGCATTGCCACGATCCCGGCGGCTGTCCGATTCCCGATCCCTGGACGGCGAGCCATGTCTTCAACAAGGTCCGCTACATCGAATACAGCGACGCCAGCTTCATCGCCAGGACGCCGCAGCCGCCGTGGCTGGGCGTGCTCGGGCCGATCATCCGCGCCGAGGAAGGGGATACCGTCATCGTCCGCTTCTGCAACAAGACGACCTCGCCCGACCCGGCAACCGGCGAAGGACGCAAGCTAGGCATGCACCCGCACGGCTTCCGCTACACCAAGGACAACGAAGGTGCGCACTATCTGGGCGTCAACAGCCACCAGGCACCCGGCGCCGGTTCCGCCGTCGCGCCGGGCGAGTGCTTCGACTATCGCTGGGAGGCGGACCGCGACAGCGCGCCGGGCGACGGCGAAGCAAGCTCCAAGGTCTGGTGGTATCACTCCCACCTCGACGAGGCCGCCAACGTCAATGCCGGCCTGCTCGGCCCGATCATCATCACCAAGGAGGGCAAGGCCCGGCGCGACGGCAGCCCGAAGGACGTCGACCGCGAGTTCGTCGTCGCCTTCATGATCTTCAACGAACTGGACGGCGAGGAGCCCGGGCTGATGCACGCGATGAACGGCTACATCTTCGGCAACCTCACGGGACTGGTCATGAAGAACGGCGAGCGTGTGCGCTGGCATGTCCTCGGCATGGGCAACGAGCTGGACAACCACTCGGCGCACTGGCACGGCAAGACGCTCACCATCGGCAGACACGACGCCGCACGGCGCACCGACGTCATCGAACTAATGCCGGCCAGTATGGTGACGGCCGACATGAAGGCGGACAACCCCGGCGAATGGATGTTTCACTGCCATGTCGCCGACCACATCGACGCCGGCATGATCACGAGCTACGAGATCCTGCCGTAACGCGCGGCCCGGCGACAGGGGAGATCCTCCCCTGGCCCATGCCCCAAGGCGCGCCGCAATGCTTTCTAGCGACTGCCGCCGAGGGCCTTGTAGAGTTGCGCCGCCGCACCGAGCAGCGCACGGCGCGTCTGTACCGCGTTCTGGCGGGCGGCGAAGGACTCGCGCTGGGCGTCGAGCACTTCGAGGTAGCTGGCGATCCCGGCCTGGTAGCGCGCATCGGCGAGCTTCAGGCGTTCGGCCTGGGTCTTCGCCGCGGCGTCGAGGGCGGCGAGCTGGATCGCCAGTTGCTCGCGCGCGGCGAGCAGGTCGGCGACTTCGCGGAACGCCTGTTGCAGCGTCTTTTCGTAGTCGGCGACGGCGATGATCTTGCGCGCTTCGGCTAGGTCCTGGTTGGCGGCGCTGCGGCCGGCGTCGAACAGCGGATAGCTCAGCGCCGGCTGGAAGGCCCAGGCGCCGCTGCCGGCGTCGAACAAACCGGCCAGCGCCTTGCTGGCCGTGCCCAGGGTCGCCGTCAGGGCAAGGCGCGGCAGGAAGGCGGCACGGGCGGCGCCGACGTTGGCATTGGCGGCGATGAGCCGCTGTTCGGCGGCGAGCACATCGGGACGCTGCACCAGCAGTTCCGACGACAGGCCGTCCGGGACGTCGGCGACGATGCCCTGGTCGGCGAGCGCCCGGCCCGCCGGCAGGCCCGGCGACGCCCCGACGAGCAGCCGCAAGGCGTTCTCCGCGGCCGCGCGCTGGCGCGCCAGATTGGCGGCTTCGGCGCGGGCCGCTTGCAGCGCACCGTCGGCTTGCAGCAGATCGAGGTCGGAGCTGAGTCCGACGTCGCGGCGCTTGGCGATCAGGCTGCGGGTCTCCTCGCGCGTCCTTGCCGTGTCGACGGCGATCGCCTGCCGTTCCTGCATTTCCAGCAGGGTAAGGTAGGCGTTGGCGACGTCGGCGACGAGAGTGAGACGGAAGGCGCGCCGCGCCTCTTCGGTCGCCAGGTAGGCGGCCTTGGCGGCCTCGCCGAGGCTGGCGACGCGGCCCCAGAAATCGACTTCGAAGGCAGCGACGGCGAAGTCCGCGTCGTAGCGCTGGGCATTGAGCGGTCGACCGGTCATCGCCAGATCGGCCGGCGTGCGCGAGGCGGCGCGGCTGGCGGCGAGGTTCACGGTCGGCAGGCGGTCGGCGCGGGCGATGCCATACAGCGCGCGCGCTTCCTCGACGCGGGCGGTGGCCAGCGCCAGGTCGCGGTTGTGTTCCAGGGCGGCGGCGATCAGGGCTTGCAGGCGCGGATCGGGAAACAGCGTCTGCCATTCCAGCTGCGGCGGCTTCACGCCGGCGGCGGCGGGTTCAGCCGACCATTGCGCCGGTACGGGGGCGGCCGGGCGCTGGTAGTCTGGCGTCAGCGAGCAGGCGCCGAGCGCCAAGGCAAGGGGCACTGCGAGGAATTTATTCATGCTCGTGCTCCGGTCGCGCATGGCCGGGGAAGATGCGCCGGACCACGACGAAGAAGACCGGCACCAGGAAAATCGCCAGGACCGTGGCGGCGATCATGCCGCCCATGACGCCGGTGCCGATGGCGTGGCGGCTCTGGGCGCCGGCGCCGGTCGAGATCGCCAGCGGCAGCACGCCGAGGATGAAGGCAAAGGAGGTCATCAGTATCGGCCGGAACCTGAGGCGGCAGGCCTCGACGGTGGCGTCGATCAGGCTCATGCCTTCGTCTTGCAGGGTGCGGGCGAATTCGATGATCAGGATGGCGTTCTTCGACGACAGGCCGATGATGGCGATGAGGCCGACCTTGAAGAAGACGTCGTTGGGCAGGCCGCGCAAAGTGACCGCCAGCAGCGCGCCGAGCAGGCCGAGCGGCACGACGAGGATGACCGCGAACGGTATCGCCCAGCTTTCGTAGAGGGCCGCCAGGGCAAGGAAGACCACCAGCAGCGACAGCGCGAACAGGAAGGGCGCCTGGGCGCCGGAGAGCCGCTCCTCGAAGGAGGTACCCGACCAGTCGAAGCCGAGTCCCGCCGGCAGTTGGGCGGCGACGGACTCCATCGCCGCCATGGCGTCGCCGGTGCTGCGACCCGGCGCCGGCGCGCCGGAAATTTTGACCGAGGGATTGCCGTTGTAGCGGTCGAGCTTGGGCAGGCCGACCACCCAGCGCGGACGGGCGATTTCGGACAAGGGCACCATTTCACCGCGCGTGTTGCGCACCGGCAGGCGCAGGATTTCCTCGGGTCGGGCGCGCAGGTTGGGCTCGGCCTGCATTTGCACGCGCAGGATGCGGCCCTCGCGCACGAAGTCGTTGACGTAAGCGACGCCGAGCGCCGCCTGCAGCGTGTCGTTGAGGTCGGCCATGTCGATCGACAGCGCCTGCGCCTTGGCCCGGTCGATGTCGAGCATGAGCTGCGGCGCTGGCTCCTGCCCTTCGGGGCGCACGCCGGCCAGCGCCGGCTTCTGCGCCGCCCAGCCGAGGGCCATGTTGCGCCCTTCCATGAGCTTCTCGCGACCGAGACCGGCGCGGTCCTGGAGCCGGAAGTCGAAGCCGCCGACGGCGCCGAGTTCGGGAATCGGCGGCACGTTAACGGCGAAGATGAAGGCCTGCTTGATGCGGAACAGCGCCATGTTGGCGCGGCGGATGATGGCGCCGGCGGCGTTGTCCGGCCCCTTGCGCTCGTCCCAGTCCTTCAGCCGCACGAAGGCCAGCGCCGAGTTCTGGCCTCGGCCGAAGAAGGAGAAGCCGACGACGCCGATGACGTGGTCGACGACGTCGGTCTGCTTGAGGTAGAAGTCCTCGACTTGTTTCACCACTTCGAGCGTGCGCTCCTGGGTGGCGCCGGCCGGCAACTGGATCATGTTGATGAAATAGCCCTGGTCCTCCTCGGGCAGGAAGCTGCCGGGCAGGTGGGCGAACAGCCAGCCGGCGCCGGCGATAATGGCGGCATAGACCACCAGCCAGCGCCCGGTGCGTTTGAGGATGCGCTGGACGGCCGACTGGTAGCCGGTATGGGTGCGGCGGAAGACGCGATTGAAGGCGCCGAAGAAGCCGGTGCTGGGCATGAGCTCCTTGCCCGGCGCGTGCTTCAGGATCGTCGCACACATGGCCGGCGTCAGCGTCAGCGCCATCAGGGCCGAGAAGACCATGGTCAACACCAGGGTCACGGCGAACTGGCGGTAGATGGCGCCGACCGAGCCGCCGAAGAAGGCCATCGGCACGAAGACGGCGATGAGGACGACGGTGATGCCGACGATGGCGGCGAAGATCTGGCCCATGGCCTTGCGCGTCGCCTCGCGCGGCGGCAAGCCCTCTTCGGTCATGATGCGTTCGACGTTCTCGACGACCACGATGGCGTCGTCAACGACGATGCCGATCGCCAGCACGATGGCGAACATGGTGAGGACGTTGATCGAATAGCCGAGCACGAACAGCCCGGTGAGCGCGCCCATCAGCGCCACCGGCACGACGACGGCCGGGATCAGCGTGGCGCGCAGGTTTTCGAGGAACAGGTACATCACCAGGAAGAGCAGGAGCATGGCTTCGGCGAGGGTGAACAGCACTTCGGTAATCGAAATCTGGACGAAGCGCTAGGTGTCGTAGGGAATCGCCCAGGGAACGCCTTTGGGGAAGTACTTCGACAGATCGGT
>JACRPB010000186.1 GCA_016214175.1 Rhodocyclales bacterium | reverse complement strand
GTGGAACCGACCACGCCGCGCGCCCTGCCGCGCGTCATCCTGCTGCCGAAGGAACTCACCGGCATCGATTACGGCTTCGTCTTCCTCTCCTCGATCATGCACCAGCATGTGAACGAACTGTTTCCCGGCATGGAGATTCTCGGCTGCCACCAGTTCCGCGTCACGCGCAACTCCGACCTCTGGGTGGACGACGAGGAAGTGAAGAACCTGCGCACCACGCTCCAGGGCGAACTGCCGCAGCGCCATTTCGGCGACGCCGTGCGCCTGGAGATCGCCGACAACTGCTCGGCGGTGATGGGCGACTTCCTGCGCCGGCAGTTCGGCCTCGACCCCGGCGACGTTTATCAGGTGCCGGGCATCGTGAACCTGGTGCGCCTGATGTCGGTGCCCGACAGCATCGAGCGCCCCGACCTCAAGTACCCGCCCTTCCGCGCCGGCCTGCCCAAGGTGTTGACCAAGCGCTTCGACATTTTCGCCGCCATGCGCAAGCAGGACGTGCTGCTGCACCATCCGTTCCAGTCCTTCGAGCCCGTGGTGCAACTGCTGCAGCAGGCCGCCGACGACCCGCAGGTGGTGGCGATCAAGATGACCGTCTATCGCACCGGCACCGACTCGGTGTTGCTCGAACACCTGCTGCGTGCGGCGCAGAAGGGCAAGGAAGTCACCGTCGTCATCGAGCTCATGGCGCGCTTCGACGAGGAGGCCAACCTCAACATCGCCAGCCAGCTCGAAGAGGTCGGCGCCCACGTCGTCTATGGCGTCTTCGGTTACAAGACCCACGCCAAGCTGCTGATGGTGCTGCGGCGCGAGGACGAGGGCTACCGCCGCTACGTGCACCTCGGTACCGGCAACTACCACCCGCGCACCACGCGCTTCTACACCGACTTCGGCCTCATGACCTGCAACGAGGACATCGCCGCCGACGTCGGCGACGTTTTCAAGCAGATCACCGGCATGGGCAAGGTCGGCGCGCTCAAGCACCTGTGGCGCGCCCCTTTCACGCTGCATTCGAACATGATCGCGGCGATCAGGGCGGAAACCGAGGCGGCCAAGGCGGGCCGCCGCGGCCAGATCATCGCCAAGATGAATTCCCTGCTCGATCCGGGCACCATCGAGGCGCTCTACGAGGCCTCGCAGGCCGGCGTCGAGATCGATCTCGTCGTGCGCGGCGTCTGCGCGCTGCGCCCCGGCGTCAAGGGACTCTCCGACAACATCCGCGTGCGCTCCATCGTCGGCCGCTTCCTCGAACACCACCGCATTTTCTACTTCCACGCCGACGGCGCCGAGACGCTCTACCTCTCGTCCGCCGACTGGATGGAGCGCAACTTCTTTCGCCGCATCGAAATCGCCTTCCCGGTGCTCGACAAGAAGCTCAAGCAGCGCGTCATCAAAGAGGGCCTGCGCCCCTACCTCGCCGACAACTGCCAGGCCTGGCGGATGGAAAGCGACGGCCAGTACAGTCCGGTGCAGCGCAAGCGGGCCGCACGCGTCTGCGCGCAGGAAACGCTGCTCGCCGACATGACGACGGCCGTGTAGGGCCGACGCGGCGCAGCGGCGATGACGCTTGGCAACGCACGCAACAGGCTCTTCTCCGCCCGCCCCGGCTACCGGCGGCTGCTGGCGGCAGGCGCCGGGGCCGCGCTGCTGTGGCTGCTGGCCGCCTGGGACATCGTCGACCGCGAGCGCGCGGCGGCGGTCGCCGCGGCCCTGGCGCACGAAAGCGCGGAAGTCGAGCAGATCGGCGCCGGCATCGGCGCCGGCATCGAACAAGTGCTCGCCTCGCGCCGCGGCGTCGCCGCCGCCCTCGCCGCCGACGAGCATATCCGGCGCGTGCTGCGCGCCGCATACGCCGGCGCCGGAACGCCGCCCGCCGAGGCGGCCGCGCTCGCCGCGCTCAACCGCTTTCTCGCCGGCGCCGAGAAACACCTCGCCGTCGGCGCCCTCTGGGTCGGCGACGCCGCCGGCAAAGGCTTTGCCGCCGCCAACGCCGGCAGCGCCGCGAGCCCGATCGGCATCGACTACAGCGACCGCCTCTACTACCGCCAAGCCAAGGCGGGGCAGCCGGGCATGCAGTTCGCCGTCGGCCGCACGACCCGCATTCCGGGTATGTTCTTCTCGGCCCCCGTCATGGAAGGCGATCGTTTCCTCGGCTTCGTCGTCGTGAAAATCGACCTGCCCTCGCTCGCCACCTGGATGGGCCAGGCCGAGGCCTTCCTCGTCGACAATCACGGCGTCGTCGTCCTGGCGCGCGACAAGGCGCTGGAAATGCGCACCCTGCCCGGCGCCGACGTCGGCCGCATCGATGCCGCGACGCGGCTGGCGACCTACCGCAGAAACGATTTTGCCGAACTGAGCATCGCCCCCTGGGACGCTGCGCGCTACCCGTCCCTGCAGCGGCTCGACGCGGGCAGCGTGCCCGTCATCCTGCACAGCCTCGCGTTGCCGGAATTCGATCTGCGTTTGACCGTCACGCGGCCGTTTCCGCAACTGGCGGAGTTCGAAGGCCAGCGCCGGCTCCACTTCGCCTTTCTCGCCGCCCTCGGCCTGCTCGTGCTCGCCGCCGGCGGCGCCAGCGTCATCTACATCGGCGACATGCAGCACTCGCGGCGCCTGCTGGCGCGGCAGAAGCAGCAGCTCGACGAGGCGCAGCAACTGGCCAACCTCGGGAGCTGGGAACTCGACCTCGCCGCCGACAGCCTGATCTGGTCGGAAGCCAGTCATCGCATTTTCGAGAACGGCCCGGCGACGCGCGCGAGCAACTACCAGGGCTTCCTCGCCGCGATCCATCCCGACGACCGCGCAACCGTCGACCAGGCCTACCGGGATTCGGTCGCGCGCCACGCTCCCGGCGAGATCGTCCATCGCGTCCTGCTCGCCGACGGCCGCATCAAGTACGTGCACGTGCGCTGGCAGACGCGCTACGACGCCTCCGGCAAGGCGCTGCGCTCGCTGGGCTCGGTGCAGGACGTCACCGAACGCAAGGCCCTGGAAGCGCAGCAGCGCCTCGCGGCCAGCGTGTTCGAAAGCGCACACGAGGGCATTTGCATCACCGATCCCGCAGAACGCATCATCGACGTCAACGCCACTTTCTGCGAGACCACCGGCTATGCGCGCGCCGACGTCATCGGCAAGACCCCGCGCCTGCTCAAGGCCGGCCGCCAGTCGGAGCACGAGGAGCGGCTGGAGCGTATCGCCCACTACGATGCGCTGACCGGCATCCCCAACCGCTCGCTGCTGCCCGACCGCATGCTCCAGGCCATCGCCCAGACCGGACGCAGCGCCGGCCTGCTCGCCGTCTGCTATCTCGATCTGGACGGCTTCAAGGCCGTCAACGACAGCCTCGGCCACGAGGCCGGCGACCGGCTGCTGGTGGAGACCGCCTTCCGCCTGCGCTACTGCGTGCGCGCCGGCGACACCGTCGCCCGCCTCGGCGGCGACGAGTTCGTCCTGCTGCTGCTCGGCCTCGCCCAGACCGAGGAATGCGAGGCCGCGCTGCAACGCATCCTGGAAGCGCTGAACCGGCCCGTCGAAGTCGCGGCCGGACACAGCACTCACATCTCCGCCAGCATCGGCGTCACGCTCTACCCCAAGGACAACACCGACGCCGACACGCTGCTGCGCCATGCCGACCACGCGATGTACCAGGCCAAGCAGAAGGGCAAGAACCGCTACGAGTTTTTCGCCGCCACCACGAACGACAAGTCGGGCAGTCCTGACTAGGGCCTGTTCTCATTCAGGCGGCGCGATGCCGGAATGAGAACAGGCCCTAGAAAGCAGCGTTCGCGTCCGCTCCATCGAGACGGTCGAGAATAGCCAGCGCCTCTTGCACGTTCCCCTGGGCTGCCATGACGCGAAAGCGATTCTCCGTGTCATAGGCCGCGAGCACTTGGGCGCTCATTTCCTCCATCAGCTTGTTCAGGCTCTGTCCCCGGTTGTGCGCCAGGGCTTTCAGGCGATCCGCGGTATCGTCCGGCAGGCGTATGGTCAGGGTACTCATGGCAGTTTCTCCAGGCATTGCGCTGGCGTCAGCACCAGCAGGTTTTCCCACAGCAGTTGGCCGCCGCGCAAATCGCGCACGTTGTGAGTGACGATGGCACGCGCCCCACCGGCGACGGTCAATCGCCGCAATAGTATGCGCGATCCGCGTCGTTGGACGGCGCTCTCGTCGGCGTATTTCACGCTAATGCGCGCGCCGCCCCCCGCCCGCCCAGACCACCGGCCGCATCAAGGCATCGCAGCGCTGCTCCCAGCGCGCCTCCGGGCTCACGCCGTCGCGGTGCTCGAAGCGCGCCGCGAGCGGCGTCTGCAAGAGTTCGCCGAGGCTGAAGAACCGCTTTTGCCGGTCGCCGCCGAGCCGCTTGGTCAGCGCGGCGTCGAGGCTGCTCCAGAGCAGCAGAAGCATGGCGCGGCCGCCGCCGAATTCGACGACGAGGTGCTGGCCGATGCGCATGAGCAATGCGTTGTCGCTCGCCGGCACCTCGTCGAAGCCGAGCAGCAGGCCCTGGGCGCGCCGGCGGAAGGCCTCGTGGGCCTCGCCCGCGCGCTCCAGCGCGCGCTTGCCGAGGCCGATCCAGAGCGCCTCGATGAAGGGTTCGTAGCGCTGCCAGTAGGCGGCGCGGCGCGCCGCACTCTCGTCGGCGCCGCCGTGCAGCGCGAAAAAATCCGCGATCAGCCGCTGCTTCAGCCAGCCGGCGACCATCGCGCGCGCGGACTCGGCGGGCTTGCCGTTCGCTTCGAGCACGCTGGCGTCCCAGGCGGCGCGCCGCTGCCAGGGATTGCCGACGGCGGCGAGCGCGGCATCGAGCAGTCCCACGTGCATGACCACCTCGGCGCAACGCGCATGGCGCGCCGCCAGCAGCGCCACGCAGCGCCGCGCCAGCGTTTCGGAGACGGCGATGCCGGCCTTGCCGGCGGCGATGTCCAGCAACTGCGGCAGGACTTCCAGCCATGCGGCATCGCCGAGCGTTTCCGCCGCCCGCAAGCGCGCGAGCACCGCCTCGCCCGTGACCCAGGCGTCGCCGGGAATCGCCAGGCCGTCCACCGCGCTGCGCAGTTCCGCCGCATCGCCGCGCAGCAGGCCGGGGCCGTAGCGCGCGCAGGGCTCGGGGCCGAGCAGGTTGGCATGCCGCGCCAGCGTGGCGAACCAGGCCGGCAACGGCGCAGCCGCTGCGCTCAGTTCCGCATAGCGCCGGCCCAGCCAGACACGTAGCGCTGCCAGCCCGGCCAGCGCATCCGCGTCCACGGCGTCGCCGTGCAGCGGGAACGACCAGTAGGCGCGCAGCAGGCACTGGAAGCATTTGATCTGGCGCCGCCGCGTCGGTACGGTGGCGGCGAGTTCCAGCAGCCGCTCGCGCAAGGGCGCTTCGGCCAGCAGGCAGGCGCCGGACGCATCGACGGCGGCGGCGCCGAGGCAGACGTGCTTGAGCGCGACGAAGCCGGCGACGCGGCCTTCGGCGCGGAAGGCGGCCACGGCCCGGGCGATGCGCTCGGCGCCGACGGCGGGGCCGGCGGCGTGGTCGAAGCGGCGCCGCAATTCTTCGAGCACCGGCGTCAGCACTTGCGGCTCGTCCCAGGCGCCGCCGCGGTCGTCGACCAGCACCGCGTGCAGGCCGCTTTGCAGGCGGCCCGCGGCACCGCGCCTCACTTGTCGAGCGGGCACTTGGCGTCCTCGTCCCAGGGAATTTCCGGCGCGGCGGCGTTGCCCTCGCCGAGCTCGCGGAACTCCAGCTTGAGCTCGACGCGCCGGCTTTCCTCGGCCTTCAGCTTAGCCCTCGGGGCTGGCGAAGCATTCGACGACGAAGCGCTTGAACCACGGCGCGCAGTGGCCGCCGCGCACTGTGTCGAGCAGTTGCGGCACGAAGCGGCGCAGGAAGTTCCGCTGCGCCGGCGTCAGGCCGTAGCCCTTCTTGTCGAACTCGGCCTGGGTGCCGAACTCGATCGATTTGTCCTTGACCGTGACGCCGGCGAATTCCGGCTTCTGCGCCAGGACGGCGACGTCGGCCATGCAGGACGCGATGGCGACCTCGCGCGCGGCCTTTTCCGCTTCGAGACGCTGCAAGCCCTGGGTCACGGCCATCAGCGCCACGGCCATGGCGATCAGGAACAGCACCATCAGCGCCGTCATCAGGTCCGAATAGGAAATCCAGAACGGCTTTTCGGCCTGGTCGCGCGCCGGACGCCGCGCCGCGCTCTTCGGTCCGATCACGACGGCGCCCGTTTCGCCGGCAGCTCGTCGAGGGTGTCGCCGAGGTCCTGGATGGCGCCGGAGAGCAGGCTCACCGCCTGCGACAGCTCCTTCTGGAACTGCCGGTTGCTTTCGCGCAGCGTGCGCTCGACGTTGTCGGCGAAGGACTGGTGCGACTGGATCAGGACCTCATTGACCTGTTCCAGGTATGCGGCCGACTTGCGCTCGGCGCCGGCGAGTTGGGCGGCCGCCGCTTGCAGCCGGTCCACCAGTTCGGCGCTCAGCGCCGCCTCGCGCCTGGCGGTGTCCACCGTGGCCTTGAGGTCGGCCGCCAGCGCCGCGAAAGCGACATGCGCCTGGCCGTGGCCGTCGAGCATTTTCTGGGTGACGCCGCTGGCCGCGAGCAGCGTGGCGGAGGCGACGTTGATGTTCTCCAGCGCCGCGGCGGTATGGTCCAGCGTCGTGGCCACGCCCTGCCCGGCCGCGGCGAAATCGCCGGCCGCCCCAGCCAGCGTGCCGGCGCCGGCGTTCATGCCGGCGATGGCCGTGCCCGTCGTCGTCGCCAGTTGGGCCACCGCGGCCTGCATGGCGTTGCCGGCGTCCAGCGCACAGACGATCAGGCGCTCGACCTGCCCGGCGATACCGGCGACGGCGGCGCCGGCCTCCTGCGCCAGGCGCTCGCTCTGTTGCTGCTGCACGGCCGCGGCGCCGCGCGCCTGATCCTGCAACTGGCCGACGACGGCGACGACCTGCTCGCCCAGGCGCGTCCCCAGCGCGGCGACGGCGTCGCGGCCGGCCGCGTCCATGCGCTCGGCCATGTGCGCAAACTGCGCCGCGCTCGTGCGCATCGCCGCGTTGGTCTGCCGCAGCAGTTCCCCGCTCTCCTGCGTCTGCGCCGCGAACAGCGCTTGCAGTTGCGCCGTCGCCGCCTGCTGGTTGCCGGCCAGTTCGGCCAGGATCGCACGCCACTGTGCGGCCAGTTCGTCCTTGAGCGCCGCCGTCGCCGCGGCCGAGGCCTCGGCGGCGACCACCAGGCGCTCCAGATATTCGACGTCGGCGCCGACGGCGAACATGCCGTCCACCAGTTCGCGCAATTCCTCGACCTGCCGGTAGCGTGCCGTCAGCAGGGACTTCTCGATCCAGGTGAACAGCATCGCCAGCGTGATGGCGACGGCCGAGACGAGGAAGGCGTGGCCGACCGCATTGATGAGATTGCGCAACTGCGTCTGCGCCTGGTTGGGATCGAGCGAAACGTCGAAATGGACGAGGCCGATGATGAGGCCGGTGAAGGTGCCGATGATGCCGAGGCCGGTCAGGATGCCCGGCAAGTGCTTGTAGAACTCGGTCTTCAGCGGCGAATCGACCAGGGCCTGCTCGGTGAAGAAGGTTTCCGCCAGCGCCGTCGCCCGCCAGCGCGGCGCGGCGGCCGCATCCGCCGCGTCGGCCTGCGGATGCAGGGTTTCGGCGTATTCGGCCCACAGCCGCGCCAGGCGTTCGCTCGCCATCGCCTGGCGCGCGATGGCCGCGGGCTCGGCCGCGCCGCCGCGCGCCTTGAGCGCGCGCAAGGCGGCGCCGGCCTGCCGCAGCTCGCGGCCGATGCGCAGCGCCGGCCAGACGAAGCGGGCGGCAAAGCCGGCGGCGATGGCCGCCAGCAGGAGGCCGACGATCCACACGTACCAGTACTGGAAGATGTTGCCGAGGAGTGCCGCGTTCATGGCTGGACTTTCTGTCGGACGGCGCGAAAGGACGGCGCCGCCGCGATTATCCCATCTCCGTCGCTGCTCGCCCGCTCAGGCGTCCGGCGGCGCATCCCGTCGCGTGAGCCACTTGCGTATCGTCGCGAACAGCAGCTCGGGCTCGATCGGCTTGGCGACGTAGTCGTTCATGCCGGCATCGAGGCAGCGCTGCCTGTCCTCGGCGAAGGCATTGGCGGTCATGGCCACGATCGGCGGTTGCGCGCAGTCCGGCAATTGCCGGATCGCCCTCGCCGCGGCGACACCGTCCATCACCGGCATCTGCATGTCCATCAGGACCAGGTCGTAGCGGTCCTGGCGGACGCGCTCGACCGCAGCGGCGCCATCGACCGCGACATCGACCGTGAGCCCGGTGTCGGCCAGCACTTCGAGCGCGATCTCGCGATTCAGCGGATCGTCCTCGACCAGCAGCAGCCGCGCCCCGCCATGGTCGCGGCGCAGAATCTGCGCCGCGTCGGCGTGCCGCGTCCGCAGCTCGGCGACGTCCGCACCGGACGCCTTCTCCAGCAACACCGTCAGCGCGAAGGTGCTGCCCTGGCCGGGCGCGCTGTCGACGCTGACGCTGCCGCCCATCAGCTCGGCCAGACCGCGGCAGATCGCGAGCCCGAGGCCGGTGCCGCCGTAGCGCCGCGTGGTCGAGCCGTCGGCCTGCTCGAAGGCCTCGAACAGGCGCTCCTGGTCGGCCGCGGCGATGCCGATGCCGGTGTCGCGCACCGCGAAGCGGATGCGGCACGCCTCCGGACTCTCTTCGACGACTGCGGCGGCGAGCGTGACGCCGCCGCGCTCGGTGAACTTGACGGCATTGCCGGCGAAGTTGATCAGGATCTGTTCCAGCCGCAGCGCGTCGCCGCGCACGCGCAGGCCGGCGAGCCGCGGATCGATGTCGCGCACGAGAGCGAGGCCCTTTTCCTGCGCGCGCGCGCCGACCATGCTGTCGACGTTGGCGAGTATCTGATCGACGAAGAACTCGGTCTTGTCGATCTCCAGCTTGCCCGCCTCGATTTTCGAAATGTCGAGCACGTCGTTGATGATCGACAGCAAATGGCGCGAGGCGGCAGTAATCTTGCCGAGCTGGTCGCGCAGCTTCGGGTCCTCGACGCCGCGCTGCACCAGGCCGGCGAAGCCGACGATGACGTTGAGCGGCGTGCGGATTTCGTGGCTCATGTTGGCGAGGAACATGCTCTTCGCCGCGGTGGCGGCTTCGGCCTCGGCGGCGCGCCGCTGGAGCTGGCGATTGAGTTCCTCGATGCGATGCGTGCGCTCGTCCACCAGGTATTCGAGATGGAGGCGATAGTTGTCGAGCTCCTCTTCGATGCGCTTGCGCTCGGTGACGTCGCGGGCGAAGACGAGCGCCCCGTTGTCGCTGCCGAAACGAATCGGCACCGCGGAAACCTCGACCTCGGCCACCGTGCCGTCGAGGCGCAGATAGCGCTCCTCCAGCAGTTCGCTGCTCACGCCCTCCTCATTGGCGGAGCGGATGCGCTGCGCGGCGACGGCGCGGTCGTCGGCATGGACGCGATCGAGGATCGGCGTGCCGAGCAGTTGCTCTTTCGCCGTCGCGCCGAACAGGGTCAGCGCCACGGCATTGACGTAGGCGAAGCGGCCGCCGCTTTGCACGAATATGGCGTCCGGCGCGTTTTCCACCAGGGTGCGAAAACGCTGCTCGCTGTCGCGCAGCGCCGTTTCGTAGCGCCGCCGTTCGTCGACGAGCCGGTTGAAGCTGTCGATCAACTGGCCGACCTCGTCGGCGCGCGGGACCGGCAGCGGCATCAAGGCCAGTTCGCCGGAGGTCATGCGCTGCATCGCTTTGCCGCTGGCATCGAGGGGCGCCAGCACGCGGCGCGCGATCCAGTGCGTGGCGAACAGCGCGACCAGCGACAGCACGACGGCCAGCAGATAGAGGCTGTTGCGCATCGCCGTCAGCGGTTCGTAGGCGATGGCGGTCGGCAGCCCGGCCATGAGGAACCAGTTCGCCACCGGAATGCCCTTGGCCGAATAGAGCTTGGCGATGCCCTGGGAACTGACGCCGAGGCCCGAGCCTTCGAAGCCGTCGACGAAGCGGTCGAAGGTGGTATTGACGCCGCGCGGCGGCATCTCCGTCATGCTCCGCCGGGCGTCGGTAGCGGCGACGATCAGATTGTCGTGCGGCGAAGCGACGAAGAACTCGACCTTGCCGGTCATCGCCGGATCGAGGATGACGCCGAAGAAATTGGGCGCGGTGAGGTCGGTGATGCCGGTCAGCACGGCGCGCAGCTTGCCGGCGCCGTCGAAGACGGGCACGGCGATGGTCAGCACCGGCCGCTTCAGCGCCCGGCCGATGATCGGCTTGTCGATGTAGGGCTTGCCGGTGCCCACGACCTGGCGGAAATGGTCGCGGTCGCCGTAGTAGGTGCCGCGCCGGCCGGGCGCCTGCGGGTAGTCGACGCGAGTCCTGCCGTCGAGACCGATGACGGCCATGCCGCCTTTGAAGAAGTCGGCCAGCAGCGGCTGCTCGGCGAGATAGCGCTCGACCTTGGCGAGGTTGCCGTCGACGTCGGCGGGCACGCCGGGAGCGATCTTGGCCAGGCCGTCGATGCGCATGCGCAGCTTGTAGTCGATGTCGGCGGCGATATAGCTGACCGTCGCGAACTGCTGATCGAACAGCAGCTTCTCGAACTTCGCCTGCAGGATGGTCGTCGACATCACCGCCAAGACCCAGATCGAGACCACCAGCAGACCGACCATGAGGGCCGTCAACTGCTCGTGCAAGGTGCGCGGCAACCTCACGCGCGCGCGCCAGCTACTCATTTGCCGGCACCTCCAGAGTACACAGCGCGTCGCCGAGCGCGGCCTGCGCCGCCGCCAGCGCGTCCGTCAAGGCCTCGATCTCGCCGTCGCCGCGCCGCGCCCGCAGCGCCATGTCGAGCACGGCGGCCGATTCGCGGACGTGGATCGCGCCGAGAAAGCCGGCCATGCTCACGACGTTATGCACCAGACGCCGGACCGCTTCGCGATCGCCGGCGGCGAGGGAATCGCTCATGCGGCCGAAGTCGTCGTCGAAGCTGGCGGCGTACTTGCGCAGCAGCTTGACGTAGCTGTCGATGCTGCCGCCGAGATT
>JACRPB010000218.1 GCA_016214175.1 Rhodocyclales bacterium | reverse complement strand
TTTCCAGCACCGAGCGCTGGCGCGCCTCGCGCAGCGCTATGTCGTGCTCGCGGCTGAGCATGGTACGGCGCATGCATTCCAGGTCCTGCGCCAGGTCGGAGATTTCGCTGACGCTGGTGTCGATCGCCATCTGCTCGTCGATCTGGCCCGACGCGATGCGGCGCGAGATGTCGCGCAACTGGCGTACCGAGCGCGTCAGCAGGTGGCCGACGAAGGCGATGATGGCGAGCGTCAGCAGGACGTAGCCGCCGGTGAAAAGCAGGCTCTGGCCGTAGGAGTCGCGGATGTGCTTATCCACCTCCGCCTCGTCGAAGCCGATGCGCAAGGCGGCGGCGCTGCCGACGCGCAGCGGTATCGACACGTAGTACATGTGGTCGCCGTGCTCGCCGAAGGCCATGTCTTCCTGAAAGACGGCTTCCCTGGCGTTGAATGCGGACGCGGTGACGTCGCCGGCAGCGGAAACGTAGTCCGCATACGCGACCTGTTCGCTGAGGACGAGGTCGTCGACCCACTGCTCGATGCGCCCGGAATCCGGCAACTGGTGCAGCATCCGGGAGACGAGGTCGGAGCGGGCATGCGCGTCCTTGACGAAGCGTTCCATGTCGCCGCTGGCGGCAATATGAAGTATGCCGGCGTGCAGCAGCGGTGCCAGTACGGCATGGACCGCCAGCGTCCCCAGCAGCAGGCGCCCGGTGTAGCTGCGGACGAACTGGCGCAGGCGACGGAGCGTCATGGCGCTGCCGCCGCGGCACTGTCGATGATCCGGTGCGAGCCCATGTTTCTCCCTGAAGTGTGGCCGCCGCGCCGAGGTCGAGTGCGCGGCGGTCGCCGGAGCCTGCTGCCGGTCGGTCGCAGGCAACACGCATCCTAGGGGCTGGCGGCGCGGGCGCGTATCCGGCCTTCGCGGTATTTTGACTACCCGAATTCCGGTAATCGGCAGCGCTGTCGGCGGCTCAACCGGGCGGCGGCGGCGCCACCGCCTTCCAGCCGTCCGCACATTCCATGACGTAAGGATAGTAGGCGGCGGACTTCTCGCAGTAGTACCAGTAGTTCGCACTCGGCGTGAGCGCCGGCGCGGGCATTGCCGCCGCTTCCCGCTCGACGTAGACCGGCGGCGGCGTCAAGGGCAGGGTGACGACCGGCGGGAAATAGTAAGGGGTATAGACGTAGGGGCCGCGATAGACGGGACCGACGAACACGGTGGCGCCGATGCGCGGCCGCCAGTGCCGCTGCCAACGCTGGTGGTCGCGATCGCCGCCGTGGCGCAGGCTGTGTTCGCGGCTGGGTTCCTTGCCGTGGTCGCCGTCTGCGTGCGCCGCGCTGCCGCTGCCGAACGCGATGGCGAACGCCGCCAGTGCCCCGGCCAACGTTAGGGATTTCATGCTCGCCTCCTGGTTGCCTTGGAGAGTTCGACCCGGTCCGGCGGCGGACGATCCGCCGCAACGCAATTTGTTACCAATTGACGGTGCCGATCGCCGTGCCGACCCAATAGGTGGCGCCGGTGGCCGCGATGCCGATCGCCAGCATGCGCAGGCCGCCCTTGATCGCCCCATGTCCGGTGAACAGGCTGACGGCGGCACCGACGGCGAACAGGGCGGCGGCGGTGAGCGCCATGGCGATGGCCGGCGTCGCCGCGCGCTGGCCGGTGAGAAAGGGCAGCAGGGGCACGGCGGCGCCCAGGGCGAAGGCCAGGAAAGACGACAGCGCCGCGCCCCAGGGCGAGCCGAGTTCGTCCGGATTGAGGCCCAGTTCGTAGCGCGTCAGCGTGTCCATCGCCTGCTGCGGATCGGCGACGGTCGCCGCGGCAAAGCGTATCGCCGCCTCCTTGTCCAGCCCGCGGGCCTCGTAGATCAGCGCCAGCTCCGCCGCCTCCTCGGCCGGATACGCGTCGAGTTCGGCGCGTTCGAGGCCAATCTGGTCTTCGTACAAGTCGCGCTGTGAGCGCACCGAAACGTATTCGCCGCAAGCCATCGAGATCGCCCCGGCGAACAGCCCGGCGACGCCCGCCAGCACCACCAGGCGCGGTTCGGCGGCGGCGCCGGCCACGCCCATCATCAGGCTTGCGTTCGACAGCAGGCCGTCGTTTACGCCGAACACCGCGGCGCGCAGGTTGCCGGCCTTGGCGGTGCCGGCGTGGCGGTTGCCGACGTCGGCGAGCGTCCGCGGCATGGCATGGCCGCCGCCCAGGTGCGCAAAGACGGCCATGCCGCGCACCTTCATCGCCGCCAGCACCGCCCGCAACGGCCGCACGCCGAAGCGCCGCAGCAGCGCGCCGACGATGCGCGTGCGCAGATCGGGCTCGTAGCGGAGCGGCACCGTACCGCCGGCGCGGGCGATTTCGCCGGCCCAGATGTCGGCCTGCCGCGCCGCCGCGCGCGCCAGCGCGGCGAACATCGTCTGCTGCGGCGGCGCGCTTTCAAGCGCCGCCGCGATTGCGTACAAATAGATGGAGCGGCGCTCGTCGTGCCAGTTGCGCAGAGCGGTCATGCGAGTCGGCCGGTCGCAGCGGGGACGCCGCGGCCAAGAGCCGCGGCGACGTTCAAGCCGCGCGCAAGCGCTTGGCGATGCCGGCGACGTGGCGGCCCTGGAAGCGGGCGATGGCGAGTTCGTTCTCGCTCGGCAGCCGTGCGCCGTCGCTGCCGGCGATCGTCGACGCGCCGTAGGGGCTGCCGCCGGTGATTTCGCCGAGCGTCATCTGGCGCTGTTCGGAATAGGGCACGCCGACGACGACCATGCCCTGGTGCAGCAGCGTGGTGTGGAAGCTGAGCAGCGTCGATTCCTGGCCGCCGTGCTGGGTGGCGGTGCTCGTGAAAACGCTGCCGACCTTGCCGATCAGCGCGCCTTTCATCCAGAGGCCGCCGGTCTGGTCGAGAAAGTTGCGCATCTGCGCGCACATGTTGCCGAAGCGGGTCGGCGTGCCGAAGATCACCGCGTCGGCCTCGGCCAACTGTTCCGGCTGGGCGACCGGCACATGCGCGAAAGCGGCGCGCGCGGCCTTCGCACCGCTCTTTTCGAGTACCGCGTCGGGCACCAGTTCGGGCACCTGCCACAAGCTCGCCTCGACGTCCGCCACTTCGCGCACGCCCGCGACGACGGCCTCTGCCATGCGGTAGACATGGCCGTGCGAGCTGTAGAAAACTACCTGGATCTTCGTTGTCATGGGCGTACCTCCTAAGAACTGTAACTACCAAGCGCCTGCTGCGCCGTCTGCAACAGGCCGGCGTAAGCCGCCCGCACCGCCGGCGTCAGCAGGCCTTCGTCGTTGGGCGGGGCGTCGCTGGCGGCGGCGGCCGGCGTCCAGACGATGCCGAGAAAGGCGGCGCAGTCGCGCACCAGAAGCGCCTCGCGCTCCGTGGCGAAAGGACCGAAATAGCGCACGTCGGGGCCGTAGCTCCTGACCGCGACGGTGCCGCGCCAGAGCGCAAAGTAATAGCCGGGCGCCAGGCGTCGGCCGTCTTCCGTTTCGTAGCGGCAGGCGCGTTTGGCCGCGTTGACCAGGAAGGCGGGGTCGACGACCCGGACGATTTCATGTGTCGCCTGCATGTTGCGTTTCATCTACCGAATCTCCGAACTGTTGACACGGGACAAGCGCAACGCGTTGCACGTGTCCGACCGCGACATCCTGCGGGGTTCG
>JACRPB010000217.1 GCA_016214175.1 Rhodocyclales bacterium | reverse complement strand
CGCGTAGCCGGTTTCCGACCATTCGGTACGGAACTCTGAAAATGACAATGTCTTGGCAGAGAGTTTGCCGCTTCTCATCGGCACCAGCGTGACCTTGGTGCCGTCGTTGCGAATGACGATAGCCGTAGTGCGGCCATGATTGGTGACGACCATGTTTCCCCTTGCGCGCCAAGTCGAGGCAATGTTGCTATCAACGGACGCGCACGGAAAAACTTGAACGCATAACCGCCTGGCGTCAGAACTCCCAGCCCAGGTTGAGCGAATCGAAAACCTGGCGACCGCCGCCACCGACCGCAATGAACTCCTCGCTGCGCCGCACGCGCGTCAGCGACAGGCGCAACTTCTCGATGCGTAGCGACGCGCCGACGACGACGTCGAAAACGTGCGGGCGCCGTTCGACGCTGGGACTGCGATGGAACCAGGTGCCGTCGATGAAAATGTTGCGCGCCACGAAGCGATGATCGACACCGGCGAACAAGTACCACTCGTAACGGCTTACATAGCCGACGTCGCCGGCGCCACGAAGCGCCTGGAGCATCGCCCCGCCCGGTTCGATGGTATCCGGCCCGAAACCGCTCATGTGTTGCCCCAGACGCACGATGCCGCCGATGCGGGCCAGCGTCATCACCGTTCCCAACGCAACGCCGGCATGGGGGACGACGTCGAACCCGTTCCCGTCGATGCGTCGTTTCTGCAGGTAGGAAACGGCGAAGGCGGGTTCGCTCGGCAACTGGTGGTGCCACCCCACAGGTTGCGGCGAGCCGATCAGACGGTGCCAGCTGCTTTGCACCTGGCGTCCGAGCGCCGCCGGACCGACCACACCGAGGTCGACCTCCACCGTATCCATGCGCTTGCCGCGCACCCGCTGCGCCACGCCGCCGGCATAGAGCCAGGCCGCCCACGGGCGGTCGCCCGGCTGCAGCGCGCCGACGGTGATCGACTGCGGCGTATATAGGTTCTGGCCGACGAAGAGGCCGAGATGGACGTCGTCGCCGTCGGGCGCCAAGCGGTCGAGAACCCACTCGGCCGGCAACTGCACCGCTTCGAGCGGAAGGCCGAGTCCGACCTTGATGCCGTTGGTATAGTAACGATCGGTGCGCGCGAGCATGTCGTTCTCGACGAACAACTGGATTTCGCTGCCCGCCGCGAACTTTCGCCGCGGCGGCACTTCCGCCGCAGCGTCGGCGGCGAGGGTCACGCCAGCCGTCAGCGACAGCAGCAGCAACGTGCGCTTCATCGTTCCCGTTCCCGCACCCAGGCCTCGAATTCCGCCATCGGCAAAGGAGGACTGAACAAATAGCCTTGGCCCTGGTCGCAGCCGGCGCGCCGCAGGAAGTCCCGTTGCGCCTCGGTTTCGACGCCCTCGGCGATGACGGTGTAGCCGAGGCTGGCACCGAGAGCAATGACGGCGGCAACGATCGCGGCGTCGTCGCGGTCGCCCGGCAGATCCTTGACGAAACCGCGGTCGATCTTGAGGCGATCGATCGGCAGGTGCTTGAGATAGGCGAGCGAGGAATAGCCGGTGCCGAAATCGTCGATGGCGGTCTTGATGCCGAGGGCGCGCAACTGGCGCACGACTTCCAGCGCGTTGTCGGCGTTGTGCATGATGAAGGTTTCGGTGATTTCGAGTTCCAGTGCCTCCGCCGGCAGGGCATTGCCGCCCAGCGCGCGCAGCACGCTGAAATGGAAGTCGCCGCGCTCGATCTGCGGCCCGGCGATGTTGATCGACACCTTCCAATGCCAGCCGAATTGCTCGCGCCAGCGCCGCGCGGCGGCAGCGGCGGCATTCAGCACCCAGTCGCCGATGGCAATGATGAGCCCCGTCTCCTCGGCCAAGGGAATGAATTCGTTCGGCAGGATCAGTCCGGCGCGCGGATCGCGCCAACGCAGCAGGGCTTCGGCGCCGATGACCGCGCCGCTGGCGAGATCGACCTGGGGCTGGTACCAGACTTCCAGTTCGTCGCCTTCGAGGGCGCGGCGCAGCCCTTCCTCCATGTCGAGGCGTCGCCTCACGGCCAGCGTCATGTCGCTGTGATGAAAATGGAAGGTGTTGCGTCCGGTCTGCTTGCTCTGGTACATGGCGGTATCGGCCGCCTTGAGCAAGGCGATGCTGTCGCCGCCGTCCTCCGGATAAAGCGCAATGCCGATGCTGACCGTGACCAGGGCGCTGTGGCCGCCGACGTCGACCGGCTCGGCCAGGCTCAAGAGCAGCTTGCGCGCCACTTCGGCGGCGTCGCCGCCGTGCTTGAGGTCCTCCAGGATGACGGCGAATTCGTCGCCGCCGAGCCGCGCCACGGTATCCTCGGCGCGCAAGGCCGCCGCCAGGCGCTGGGCGATGGCCTGCAGCAGGCGGTCGCCGGTCGGATGGCCGAGGCTGTCGTTGACGGTCTTGAAGCCGTCGAGGTCGAGCACCATCACCGCCAACTCGCCGCCGCTGCGCCGGATGCGGTCGAGGGCGTGGTGCAGCCGCTCGCCGAGCAAGGTGCGATTCGGCAAGCCGGTCAGCGCATCGAAGTGGGCCAAGCGCTCGAGCTCTTCCTGGGTCCGCTTCAACTGCGTGATGTCGCGGAACAGGGCGACGAAATTCTGCGGCGCGCCGTGCTTGTCGCGGATGGCATTGATGGTCAGAAGCTCGGGATAGATCTCGCCGTTTTTGCGTCGATTCCAGACTTCGCCTTCCCAATGCCCCGTCTTGAGCAGCGTCGCCCACAGGGCGCGGTAGAAGTTCTCGTCGTGCCGCCCCGAGCCGAGGACTTTCGGCGTCTGCCCCAGCACTTCGCTCGCCGCATAGCCCGTGACCCAGGTGAAGGCCCGATTGACCGAAAGAATTTTCGCTGCCGCATCGGTGACCATGATGCCCTCGGCAGTATGGTCGAAGACGCTGGCGGCCTGCCGCAATTCGTCGTTGGCGCGGCGCAGCCGCTGCACGACGTCGAGGTAGCGCACCGCCACCGTCGCCGAGAGCACCAGGGCGATCAGCAGTCCGCTCACCAGGATCACGATCGTCGCCAGGAAGGCCGGATCGAGGCTGCCGGTGACGGCGCGGGCCGTCTCGTCGCGCACGAAATAGGCCGAGAACATGGCGGTGTAGTGCATGCCGGTGATGGCGCCGCCCATCACCAGCGCCGCGACGGCCCCCGACCAGCGGCCGCGGACGCGCGACGCAACAGGCTGGCTGCGAATCGACAAGGCCGCGATCGCCAGGACCACGGCGCACAGGAGGGCCAACATGAAAAGGCCGGGGTCGTAACGCACCTGCGCATTCATGCGCATCGCCGTCATGCCGACGTAGTGCATGGCACCGATGCCGAGTCCCAGCAGGCCCAGATCCCGACGCCCAGGGTCAGCGCCCCCACCGCCAGCCAATTGCGCCGCGCCGTCTCATTGTGCGCGCTGCGCATGCGCGCGGCGACCTCAAAGGAAGCGAAGGAAGCGAACACCGCGATGCCGAAGGAGGCCAGTACCAGCGACGGCTGGTAGTGGCCGAAATACAGCATTGCCGGATCCGGCGGCGCGGCAAGGAAGCCGAACACGTTGTCGGACATCGCCGCGGAATCAGGAATGGCGGCTCTGCGCCGATTTGTGCTCGACGACGAACACCGCGGCCTCGACCCGCGAAGTCAGGTTCAGCTTGGCCAGGATGTGGCGGACGTGCAGCTTGACCGTATCGTGGCTGATGTCGAGGGAACGCGCGATGGCCTTGTTCGACATGCCCTGCGCCAGATAGTCGAGGATCTCCCGCTCGCGCGCGGTAAGCTGCTTCAAGGCCTCGGCCTTGCCGGCCGCCGGCCCGCCGCCTTGCAGCAGATGCACCAGCTTCAGCGTCATCGACGGCGCCACCACGGTTTCGCCGCGCACCGCACGCTGCACGGCGTCGACCACGTCCTCGGGCTCCATGTCCTTGAGCAGATAACCTTGGGCGCCGGCACGCATGGCATCGGCGAGATCGTCTTCGGAATCGGAAACGGTAAGGACCAGCACCGGACCGCGCCAGCCCTCGCCGCGGATGCGCCGCAGCAAGGCGATGCCGCCATTGGGTGGCATGTTCAAGTCGGTAATGACGACGTCGGGCCTCGTCTCGGCGAGCAGGCGCATCGCGTCGTCGCCGTTGCCGGCGATGCCCGCCACCGCAATCGAACCGCGCTGCTCGAGCAGCTCCGCCAGCCCCTTGCGAAACAGGGTATGGTCGTCGACCAGCAGCACGCGAATCTGCGTCGCGCTCATAGGGGTACCCTCCCCCCAGCCCCCTCCCCGGAGGGGGTGACGGGTGTTCGCCGCTGCGCGGCTCCGGTAGGTGACTGGCGCCCCTTGGGGCGGCCCTGCGTCGCGCTCATGCCGGCAGCCTCACCTGCATCGCCGGAAAAGTCAGGCGCACGCGGAAGCCGCCCGCCGGCAGGTTGGCCACCTCGATGCGGCCGCCGATGTTGCGCGCTCGCTCGCGCATGATCGACAGGCCGAAATGATCGCGCAGTTGCGGATGCTCGTCGAAACGACCAGTGCGATTGGCGATGGCGAAGAAGCCCTGGCCGCCCTTGCCGTTGTCCTCGACGGTGACCGCATAGTAGTCGCCGTCGCCCTCGATCAGCAGTCGTGCCAGCGTCGCGCCCGAATGGCGCGCCACGTTCGCCAGCGCCTCCTGAATGATGTAGAACACCTGGGCCTCCTGATCCACCGACAGACGCAAGTCGGCAACGCGGTTCTGGTAGTCGAGGGCAATGCCGGTGCGATCATGGTAGCCGTCGGCGAATTTCCTCAACGCATGCAGCAAGCCCATCGGATCCATGCGGTTGCGGAACTGTCCGAGCAGCTCGCGCAACTGCGCATAGGCCTCGTCCAGCGCCTGGCGCACGTCGCCGGCGTATTTGTCGGCGCGGCCGTTTTCCCCTTCGTCGAGCGCATCTTGCAGCAGGGACAGGCGCATTTTCATATAGGCCAGGGTCTGCGCCAGCGAGTCATGCACTTCGGCCGCCATCATCTGCCGTTCGGTCATCAGCGTAATGCGCAGATTCTCGCGTTTCAGGCGCGCGTTCTCGAGCGCCATGCCGAGGTGCTCGCCGATCGAGCGGAACAGCAGCGCCACTTCCTCGGGCAGTTCGAAGGGCTCCGGCAGGAACAGGTTGTAGGTCCCCATCAATTGCCCGCCGTGCTGCAGCGGCACCACCACCATCGCCTGGCAGCCGTGCACGAAGTAGTCGTGGCCGGTGCGCGCGGCGCAGGGTTGCAAGTCGATTTCGTAGTGGCTGCGGTCGTCGCGCACGGCGCTGCCGCAAAGCCCGCAATCGATGGGCACCAGACGCTCCTTTTCCACCAGATCTGGCGGCAGGCCACGCGCGCCCACCAGCCGCAGGTGATGGCCGTCGGCGGTCTGCACGCGCACCGCGCCGGCATCCGCGTGCGCCAGCTTGATCATGGTGCCGAGAAAGCGGCCGAGCATCTCCTCGACGTCGTCCTCGTCGGCGAGACTCGCCGATACCTCGGAAATGATGGCCAGCGCCTGCAGCCGATAGCTCTCATCGACTTCGTCCTCGGCAGCGCGCGGTCCCGCCGTCGCATCCATCGTCAACTATCCCTCCCGGTTGCTGCGCCCTGCAGCCGGGCGATCCGCGCAGATGAATGTTTCATGTCGGAATCGGCCAGGCGCCACTGAAGATCTTGTCGGCCCAGAGCAGGCTGGCGACGGTCTTGCCGTCGGTAATCTCGCCGTCGCGCACCGCCAGCAAGGCGTCGCCCAGACTCATTTCGGCGATCTCCAGGATTTCGCCCTGATCCAGGGCATGGCCGACGAAGCTCAAGCCGTGGGCGAGGAAAATCTCGATGCGTTCGTCCGAATAGCCGATGCAGGTATGCAGGGTACCCAAGTGCTTCCAGCTCCTGGCCTTGTAGCCAGTCTCCTCGCGCAGTTCGCGCCGCGCCGTATCCAGCGGATGCTCGCCGGCGTCGATCTTGCCGGCGGGCAGTTCGAGAAAGATCCGCCGCAGCGGATAGCGGAACTGCCGCTCGAACAGCAGCTTGCCGTTGTCGAGCGCCGCGATCACCACCACTGCGCCCGGGTGCACGATCCATTCGCGCACGCTCTCGTGGCCGTCCGGCAGACGCACGCGGTCCCGGTGCACTTTGAGCAGTTTTCCGTCAAAGACCTGCTCCGTGCTCAAAGTTTCTTCGTGGAATTCGTGGTCGTCCATGACGTCGATAGGGATGAAGCGAAGCTTGAACTTTACCGCAGCTCACCGATCTTATATTAGCAGTTGTTGATAAACCCCAACAGAGAGGAAACAAAAATGTCCGAATTAATTTCCGGTTTCTCCCATGACGGCGTCGTTACGGTCAATCGCATCCTGCTCCGGCCAGGCTACACCATAGACGATCTCGAAGAGCGCGTCGCCCTGCTCTGCGAGAACGTCAAGACCTACCACTCGGAAACCGGCTTCATCGGCGGCATGGTGCTCGCCAACAGCGGCATGATCTCGAACGAAGGCAGCACCGTCGGCCAGGCCGTGGAGAGCCTGCTCAAGGACCGCGAGGCCCTGATCGTCACGTTCTGGCGTTCGTTCGAGGAGCACGAGGCCTCGCACCGCAGCGCCACCTTCCAGCCGCTGTTCCAGCAGGTGCTCGATCTCTGCGTAAACGGCAACGAGGAAATCGCTTATCGCATGCTCTGGTCGGGCCAAGCCTACACGCCGGCCGAGGCGCGCGAAGCCCAGGCGGCGAAGGAGCGCTATCGGCTCGCGGCCTAAGGATCGCCCCGGAGGCCGTGGCAGCGATGGACGCACAGCCTGGCGTCGCGGTGCGGGTTGCGCAGCGCTTCAACGCGAGCCCGGAACGGGTGTTCGACGCCTGGCTGGACCCGGCGACGATCCGGCTATGGATGTTCGGACCGGCGCAGCGTGAAGAGGAAATTCTGCACCTTGCCGTCGATGCGCGCGTCGGCGGCCGCTTCTCGTTTCTCGTGCGCCGCGAAGGGAAGGAAATCGACCATGTCGGCGCCTACCTGACGATCGATCGCCCGCATCGCCTGGTGTTCACCTGGGCCGTGGCCGAACAGAAGGAAAGTTCGCGCGTCGGCGTCGAGATTGCGCCTCGCGATCCTGGCGCCGTGCTCGCGCTGACGCACGAACTGCACCCGCACTGGAGCGGCTACGCGAGCCGGGTCGAGGCCGGCTGGACGAAGATGCTGGCGGTGCTGGCGGAAGTGCTCGGATGACGCTGTCGTTACAGCGAGCGCATCAGCGTCGTCGTGCAGAGCATCATCACCGTGTCGCCGGCCTTGATGGCGGCGAGCAGCACGGCGAACTTGGCAAAAAAGCCGATGAAGAACGGTATGCCGGCCATCGAGAACATCATGATCAACATCATCGCGGCGAACCAGGGGCTGCGCTTGTTGAGGCCCTTGAAGTCGTCGAGCATCTCGGCCTCGTGCCCGGCGCGCGACAGCAATAGCACCATGCCGAAGGAGCCGAGCGACATCAGCACGTAAGCCACCGCGTAGTAGAGCGCCGAACTGTAGGCGTTCAAGGTGCCGAAGGGATCGACCTGGCCGCCGACGACGCCGCTCATCAGCGCCAGCAGCATGAAACCCATGTGCGAGATGCCCGAATAGGCGAGCATGCGCTTGATGTTGGTCTGCGCGATGGCGGCGAGGTTGCCGACGGCAATGGAGAGCACCGCCAGGATCATCAGCATCAACTGCCACTGCTCGGCCAGTTCGAACAGGCCGTAGACCAAGAGGCGCAGGGCCATCGCGAACGCCGCCAGCTTCGGCGCCGAGGCGATGAACAGCGTGATCGCGGTCGGCGCGCCGTGATAGACGTCGGGCACCCACATGTGGAAGGGGACCACGCCGAGCTTGAAGGCCAGCCCGGCGACGATGAAGACGAGGCCGAAGACGAGGATGGTCTTGTTGGCGTCGCCGTGGAAAATGGCCTGGGCGATGGCGCCGATTTCCAGCGTGCCGGTGGCGCCATAGACCATAGACATGCCGTAGAGCAGCAGGCCCGAGGCCAGCGCGCCGAGCACGAAATACTTCATTGCCGCTTCGGTGGCGCGCGCCGAATCGCGGTCGATCGCCACCAGCGCGTAGAGCGACAGCGACAGCAGTTCGAGGCCGAGGTAGAGCGTGAGGAAATGGCTCGCCGAGATCATGACCATCATGCCCAGCGTCGCGAACAGCACCAGCAGGTAGTACTCGCCCTTGTCGAGGTTGCGCGCAACGAGATAGCTGCGGCTGTAGATGACGACGGCGAGGACGGTGAGGTCGACCACCAGCTTCAGGAAGTCTGACAACAAGTCGTCGACGAACATGTTGCTGAACGTCAGCACGGTCTGCCCGTCCATCGTCGTATAGGTGATGAGGGCGCTGCCGGCGAGCGCGATCACGGTCAGCGCCGACATGATCCAGCGCTGCACCTGGCCGACGACGAGATCGGCGAAGATGATCAGGCAGGCCATGACGAGAATGAAGATTTCCGGCGCGGCCGGCAGGAGATCGGGCGTGACGAACTGGTTCAGCATCGTATCTCTCGGCCTAGAGCTTGCTCACCGCGACATGCTTGAGGAGGTTATCCACGGAAACATGCATGACGTCGGTGAAGGGGAAGGGATAAAGACACCACCATGAATTCGCCGACGAAGCCCGAGGTCGCCGGCAGGCCGCAGTTGGCCATGGCGAAGAACACGAACAGCGCTGCGAATTTCGGCATGGTGTTCACGACGCCGCCGTAGTCGGCGATCATGCGGCTGTGCGCGCGGTCGTACATCACGCCGACGCAAAGGAACATGGCGGCGGAGACGAAGCCATGGGAAATCATCTGCACCAAAGCGCCTTCGACACCGATCTGGTTGAAGATGAAAAAGCCGAGGGTGACGAAGCCCATGTGGGAAATCGACGAGTAGGCGATCAGCTTCTTCATGTCGGCCTGGACCAGGGCGACGAAGCCGATATAAACCACCGCGATCAGCGAAAGACCGATCATCAGCGGCGCCAACTGGTGGCTGGCGTCGGGCGCGATCGGCAGCGAAAAGCGCAGGAAGCCGTAGGCGCCGAGCTTCAGCATGATCGCCGCCAGCACCACCGAGCCGCCGGTCGGGGCTTCGACGTGGGCGTCCGGCAACCAGGTATGCACCGGCCACATCGGCACCTTGACGGCGAAGGCGACGAGGAAGGCCAGGAACAGCAGGATCTGCGGCTGGATGCCGATCTTCAGGTTGTACCAGTCGATCAGGTTGAAGCTGCCGCCGGCTTCGAGGAACAGCCAGATCAGCGAAACCAGCATCAGCAGCGAGCCGAGCAGCGTATAGAGAAAGAACTTGAACGCCGCATAGACGCGGTTCGGTCCGCCCCATACGCCGATGATGATGTACATCGGGATCAGCGAGGCCTCGAAGAAGACATAGAACAGCATCGCGTCGAGGGCGGCGAAAATGCCGTTCATCAGACCCGACATGACGAGGAAGGCGCCCATGTACTGCGAGGCCTTGTCTTCGATCACCTGCCAGCCGGCGAGCACGACGAGTATCGTGATCAGGCTGTTCAAGGCGATGAACAGCACCGAGATACCGTCCACGCCAAGGAAGTACTGGACGTTGAAACGCTGGATCCAGGGTGCCTGCTCGACGAACTGGAAGCCGACGAAAGTCGGATCGAAATTCAGCAGCAGCGGCAGCGTGACGACGAAACCCGCCAGCGCCACGACGAGGGCAAGCAGACGTGCGGCAGAGCGGCGTTCGGGGCCGACGGCGAAGACGAAGAGGGAGCCGATGATCGGCACCCAGATCGCAAGGCTCAACAGGTAGGCACTCATGCTGTCAGTATTCCCGTCGTCAAACGCGGTTGAACCAGAGCGTCAGCATCACGAAGACGCCGATGATCATGGAGAAGGCATATTGATAGATGTGGCCGGTCTGGAACAGGCGCACGACGCCGGCCACCCAGCCGACCAGCCGCGCCGAACCATTGACGGCGACGCCGTCGATCAGCGCCTGATCGCCGCCCTTCCACAGGCCGCGCCCCACCAGGCGCGAGCCGCCGGCGAAGAACCAGTCATTGAACTCGTCGAAGCCGTACTTGCGTTCGAGGATGTTGGCGATGAAGCTGAACTTCTGCTTGATCACCGCCGGCAACTCGGGGCGAGCGATGTAGAGGAACCAGGCCGTGGCGGCGCCCGACAGCGCCAGCCAGAACGGCAGCGTGGTCACCGCATGCAGGACCATCGGGATCACGCCGTGGAATTCCTCGGCCATGTGCGCCACGCCGTGATGCTCCTGCGAAATGTAGATGGCGTCGCCGAACCAGCCGCCGTAGAGCATCGGGCCGATCAGCCAGCCGGCGGCGATGACCGGAATCGCCAGCAGGATCAGCGGCACCGTCACCACCTTGGGCGACTCCTGCGGCTCGACCGGGCCATGGTGGCCGTGGTCGTCGTGCGCGTCATGCGCGTCGTGCGCAGCGTGCGCGTCATGCGCGTGGTCGTCGTGAGCCTGGTGGCCGTGCGCCGCGGGCGCCGGATGGCGGAAGCGCTCCTCGCCGTGGAAGGCGAAGAAGACCAGCCGGAACGAATAGAAGCCGCCGACGAAGACGCCGGCGAGGATCGCGAGATACGCGAACGTGGCGCCGGGGATGTGCGACAGTTGCACCGCCTCGATGATCGAGTCCTTGGAGAAGAAGCCGGCGAAGGGCGGCAAGCCGGCGTTGGCGATGGCGCCGATCAACACCGTCAGATAGGTGATGGGCATGTACTTCCTCAGCCCGACCATGCGCCGCATGTCCTGCTCGTGGTGCATGGCGATGATCACCGAACCGGCGCCGAGGAACAGCACCGCCTTGAAGAAGGCGTGGGTCATCAAGTGGAAGATGGCGACCGAATAGGCCGAGGCGCCCAGCGCGACCGTCATGTAGCCGAGCTGGGACAGCGTCGAGTAGGCGACGACGCGCTTGATGTCGGTCTGGACGATGGCGATCAGCGCCATGAACAGCGCGGTGACATGCGCGAGACCATGAAGATGCCGGCCGTCACCATGGTGGCGGCGTGGATCAGCGCCGAGATCGGCGTCGGTCCTTCCATCGAGTCTGGTAGCCAGACGTGCAGCGGAAACTGCGCCGACTTGCCCATGGCGCCGATGAAGAGGCCGATGCAGACGGCAGTGATGACCGGCCAGCCGGTGACGGCCTCGGTCAGCGTCGCCAGTTCCTTGCTCTTGCCGAACACGGTGGCGTAGTCGAGGCTGCCGGCGTAGGCGGCGATGAGGCCGATGCCGAGCAGGAAGCCGAAGTCGCCGACGCGGTTCACCAGGAAGGCCTTGAGGTTGGCGTAGATCGCCGTCGGCCGCGTGGACCAGAAGCCGATCAGCAGATAGGAGACGAGCCCCACCGCTTCCCAGCCGAAGAAGAGCTGCACGAAGTTGTTGCTCATCACCAGCATCAGCATCGAAAACGTGAACAGCGAGATGTAGCTGAAGAAACGCTGGTAGCTGTTCTTGCCGGCCAGGCTGTCCGCCGGCCAGTTGTCCTCGTCGTGCGCCATGTAGCCGATGGTGTAGATATGCACCATGAGCGAGACGAAGGTGACGACGATCATCATCACCGCGGTGAGCTGATCGATGAGGAAACCGACTTCGAGGTTGAGGCCGCCCGTCTGCATCCAGGTATAGACCGTGCCGTTGAAGGTATGGCCGGCCATGACGTCCTGGAACACCAGCACCGAGCAGAGGAAGGACAAGGCGACGCCGAGGATGGTCGCCCAGTGGGCGCCGGCGCGGCCGATGGCCTTGCCGAAGAAGCCGGCGATGATGCTGCCTGCGAGCGGGGCGAGAGGGATGATCAGGTAAAGCGCCTTCATGCCTTTATCCCTTCAGGCTGTCGAGTTCTTCGACATCGATGGTGGAGAGATTGCGGAACAGCACGACCAGAATGGCCAGCCCGATGCCCGACTCCGCCGCCGCCACCGTCAGGATGAAGAAGACGAACAACTGGCCGGCGAGGTCGTTGAGGTAGTGCGAGAAGGCGACGAAATTGAGATTCACCGCCAGCAGCATCAGTTCGATCGCCATCAGCAGCACGATCAGATTCTTGCGGTTGAGGAAGATGCCGACGATACCGATGGCGAACAGAATTGCCGCCAGGATCAGGTAGTGGGAAAGTGCCAAAGGTCCGAACATCCTATTCTCCCTGTTCCTTCTCGCTCGCCATCTTGACGATGCGCAGGCGATCCGCAGCCTTGACCGCGATCTGCCTGGCCGGATTCAGGTGCTTGACGTCCTTGCGATGGCGCAGGGTCAGCATCACGGCGGCGACGATGCCGACCAGCAGCACCACCGAAGCCAATTCGAAGGGATAGACGTAGTCGGTGAACAGCAACCGCCCGAGCTCCTTGGTGTTGCTGTAGTCGGGCGCCATGGCATGGCCCGGCAGCGCTTCGAGGCCGAAGTACTTGCCCGACAGCACCATCGCCATCTCGGCGACCATCAGCAGGCCGATGGTCGCGCCCAGCGGCAGATAGTTCCAGAAGCCGCTGCGCACGCGCTCGATGTTGATGTCGAGCATCATCACCACGAACAGGAACAGCACCATGACGGCACCGACATAGACCATGATCAGCGCCATGGCGAGGAACTCGGCTTGCAGCAGCAGCCAAAGGCCGGCGACGTTGAAGAAGGCCAGCACCAGATAGAGCACCGCATGCACCGGGTTGCGCGCAGTGACGACGCGCACGGCGGCGAAAATCGCCAGGGCCGCGAAGACGTAGAAAACGATGGTCGTGAAGTCCATGGCCAGTTACCGGAATTTGGCGTCCTGCTCGCGATTGGCGGCGATTTCCGCTTCGTAGCGGTCGCCGTTGGCCAGCAGCATCTGCTTCGTGTAGTAAAGGTCGCCGCGCGTCTCGCCGTGGTACTCGAGGACGTGGCTTTCGACGATGGCGTCCACCGGACAGGCTTCTTCGCAAAAGCCGCAGAAAATGCACTTGGTCAGGGGGTAGACGGCCTCGCACAGCTTGCACGCGATGCAGCGCTCTTCGCCGTTCTCGTAGCGGCGCAGCGCGTGCAGGCCGCGGAAGCGCGGCGACGCCGGCGTCTGCTCTTCCGGGTACTGGATGGTGATCTTCGGCGCAAACATGTAGCGCAGGGTGACGGCCAGCCCTTGGCGCAATTCGCCGAGGGAGAAGCTCTTGAAGAGGTCGCGGGCGCCCATATGCTTCACTTCCAGATATTGAAGGGCGACATCATCCAGACGCCGATCAGCGGAATCCAGACGAGACAGAGGGGGACGAACACCTTCCAGCCCAGGCGCATGATCTGGTCGTAGCGATAGCGCGGGAAAGTGGCACGCAGCCAGAGGAAGACGAAGAGCACGACGGCGATCTTGCCCAGCAGCCAGAGAATGCCGTGGGGCAGGAAGCCCACCGGCGACAGCCAGCCGCCGAGGAAGAAAATCGCCACCATCGCCGAGACCAGGATCATGTTGGCGTATTCGGCGAGGAAGAACATCGCGAAGGCCATGCCCGAATACTCGACCATGTGGCCGGCGACGATTTCGGATTCCCCCTCGACGACGTCGAAGGGCGCGCGGTTGGTTTCGGCCACCCCCGACACCAGGTAGACGAAGAACATCGGGAACAGCGGAATCCAGTTCCAGGAGAGCACGCCGAGGCCCATGTCGGCGAAGCGGCCGTGGTCCTGGGCGCGCACGATGTCGGACAGGTTGAGGCTGTTCGATATCATCAGCACCGCGATCAGCGCCATGCCCATCGAGACTTCGTAGGACACCATCT
Source organism: Rhodocyclales bacterium (assembly GCA_016214175.1). Taxonomy (GTDB): domain Bacteria; phylum Pseudomonadota; class Gammaproteobacteria; order Burkholderiales; family Rhodocyclaceae; genus Nitricoxidireducens. The sequence continues at coordinate 3,699 of JACRPB010000217.1, read as the reverse complement.
GCGCCGCCGAGCGCATGGCGCCGAGGAAGGGATACTTGGAGTTGGAAGCCCAGCCGGCGATGATGATGCCGTAGACGCCGACCGACGTGACCGCGAGCAGGTAGAGCACGCCGGCGTCGAGATTGGCCAGCATGCCGCCGTCGAAGAAGGGCACTACCGCCCACACCGCCAGCGCCGGCGCGATGGCCAGGATCGGCGCCAGGATGAAGAGGCCGCCGTCGGCCTTGGTCGGGATGACGATTTCCTTGAGGAAGAGCTTGACGCCATCGGCGATCGGTTGCAGCAGTCCCCACGGCCCGACGCGGTTGGGTCCGATGCGCACCTGCATCCAGCCGATGATCTTGCGCTCCCAGAACGTCAGATAGGCGACGCCCAGCAGCAGCGGGATCAGGATGACGACGATGCGCATGACGATCCAGATCAGCGTCCAGAACGGCTCGACGATGGCCCACAGGGTGTCCCACAGTCCGAACAGGTTCCAGAACCACTGGAAGAAACTCAGCACCAGGGCTTCCATTACACGCGCTCCACGGTGATCTGGCCGAACATGGCGCCCAGTGCGGCCGTTGTCGCATGGGCCGCTGCGATGCGCACGCAGCCGTCGGGCACGCCGGCATCGACCTGGGCCGCGAGGACGGCAACGCCTGCGCCCTGGCGGATGCGCAGGCTGTCGCCGGCCGCCGCTCCGAGCTTGGCCAGCGTCGCCGCATTCATGCGTGCCGCCGGCGCCGCCGCATCCTGGGTCTTTTGCAGGCTGGGCGCGCGGCGCACCAGCGCATCGGCAAAGTAGATCGGCACGTCAGCCACGCGTTCGAGGCCGCCCGCAGCCGCCGGCTGGGACGCGCTCGCCGCCGCGCCGTTGTCGAGTCCGGCGACGAACTCCGGCGCGCCGCCGAGCACCTCGGCACGCACGTCCTCGCTGCTCTCGTAGGCAAAACCGTCGAGTTGCAGCAGATTGCCCAGCACGCGCAGCACCTTCCACGCCGGGCGCGTCTCGCCCAGTGGCTTGGCCACGGCCTGGAAGCTTTGCACGCGGCCTTCGGAGCTGACGAAGCTGCCGGAAGTTTCGCTGAAGGGCGACACCGGTAGCATCGCGTCGGCGTATTCGAGCGCAGCCGCCGACTTGAAAGGCGAGAGCACGACCACGGTCTGCGCCTGATTCAGCGCGGCGCGTGCAGCGGCGCCATCGGCGCAGTCGAGTTCGGGTTCGGCATGCAGCAGCAGGTAAGCCTGGCGCGGCTCGGCCAACATGCGCGCGGCATTGAGACCGCCGGCCGCCGGCAGCGCCTTGGCGACGTAGCCGCCGACGCTGTTGGCGGCTTCGCCGAGGAAGCCGAACTTGGCGCCGAGCAAGGCCGCCAGTTGCGCGGCGAGGGCGTGCAGCGTCGCCGCCTGCGGGTGCTGCTGGGCGAAGTTGCCGAGCAGGATGGCGCTGTTCTGACCGGAAACGAGACTGGCGGCGATTTGCTTCGCAGCGGCGGACGCGCTCACCGCCGCATCGCCGGCGACACCTTTGGCCTCGGCCACGGCCTTGACGACCTGGGCCAGCGCCTGCGGCAATTGCGAGGGGGCGGCGATCAGCTTGCCGGCGGTTTTCAGCAGCAGGTCTTCGTCGGCCGCGTGCAGCACCGACACCTGGGTGCCGCGCTTGGCCGCCTGGCGCACGCGCTGCGCGAGCAGCGGCTGATCCTTGCGCAGGAAGGAGCCGACCAGCAGTACGCGATCGAGCTGGTTGATGTCGGCGATCTTCATGCCAAGCCAGGGCGTGCCGTTGCGCTGGCCGTCGAGCGAAAAATCGCTTTGGCGCAGTCGAAAATCGACGTTGTCGGAACCCAGCCCGCGCATCAGCTTAGCGGCCAGGGTCAGTTCCTCCAGCGTCGCATGCGGGCTCGCGAGCGTACCGATGGCGGCAGCGCCCTTATCCTTGGCGACGTCGCGCAAGGCGTGGGCGACATAGTCGAGCGCAACGTTCCACTCGACTTCCTTCCAGGCGCCGCCTTGCTTCAACATGGGCTTGTTCAGACGTTCGCTGGAATTGAGGCCTTCGTAGGAGAAGCGGTCCTTGTCGGAAAGCCAGCACTCGTTGATGGCTTCGTTCTCCAGCGGCAGCACGCGCAGAACGCGGTCGAGCTTGGTCTGGACGATCAGATTGGCGCCGACACCGTCGTGCGGGCTCACCGACTTGCGGCGCGCCAGTTCCCAGGTGCGGGCGGCGAAGCGGAACGGCTTCGAAGTCAGCGCGCCGACCGGGCAGAGATCGATGATGTTGCCCGAGATTTCCGAATCGACGGTTTTCTCGACGAAGGACATGATCTCGGCGCGGTCGCCGCGGAAAGCCTGGCCGAGTTCCATGAAGCCGGCGATTTCCTGGGTGAAGCGCACGCAGCGGGTGCAGTTGATGCACCGGGTCATGTCGGTCGACACCAGCGGACCGAGATTCTTGTTCACCACCACCCGCTTCTCTTCCTGGTAGCGGGCCTGGGTACCGCCGTAGCCGACGGACAGGTCCTGCAACTGGCATTCGCCGCCCTGGTCGCAGATCGGGCAATCGAGCGGATGGTTGATGAGCAGGAACTCCATCACGCCCTTTTGCGCCTTCACCGCCAACTCGGAATGGGTGAACACTTTCATGCCGTTGGTGACGGGCGTGGCGCAGGCCGGCATCGGCTTCGGCGCCTTTTCCACCTGCACCAGGCACATGCGGCAGTTGGCGGCGATGGAAAGCTTCTTGTGGTAGCAGAAGTGTGGAATATAGACGCCGAGCTGATGCGCGGCGTCGATGACCGTGCTGCCCTCGGCGACTTGCAGCGTCGTGCCGTCGATTTCGATCTCTAGCATGCCGCCCCCGCCATCATGCGCGTATGAAACGTGCTGCCCGCCCGTTGCACTTCCGGCGGCACCAGACACTTCTTGTTTTCGATGTGGTATTCGAATTCACCGCGGAAATGCCGCAGGAAGCCCTGGATCGGCATCACCGCCGCGTCGCCCAGCGCGCAGATGGTGCGGCCGGCGATGTTGGCGCCGAGATCGAGCAGCAGATCGAGATCGTCGGGGCGGCCGGCGCCGTGTTCGATGCGGTGGATGATCTTGTACAGCCAGCCCGTGCCTTCGCGGCAGGGCGTGCATTGGCCGCAGGATTCCTCGTAGTAGAACCAGGACAGGCGCTCCAGCGCCTTGACCATGCAGACCGTCTCGTCCATGACGATGACGGCGCCGGAGCCGAGCATGGAGCCGGCCTTGGCGATGCAGTCGTAGTCCAGCGTGCAATCCATGATGACGTCCGCGGGCAGCACCGGCGACGAGGAGCCGCCGGGAATCACGCCCTTCAGCTTGCGGCCGCCGCGCAGGCCGCCGGCCATCTCCAGCAGCTTGGCGAAAGGCGTGCCGAGCGGAACTTCGTAGTTGCCCGGCTTCATGACGTGGCCCGACACCGAGAACAGCTTGGTGCCGCCGTTGTTGGGCTTGCCGAGATCGAGATAGGCCTGCGCGCCCATGCGGAAAATGAAGGGAATCGCGGCGAAGGTCTCGGTGTTGTTGATCGTGGTCGGCTTGCCGTAGAGGCCGAAGCTCGCCGGGAACGGCGGCTTGAACCGCGGCTGGCCCTTCTTGCCCTCGATGGATTCGAGCGGCGCCGATTCCTCGCCGCAGATGTAGGCGCCCCAGCCCTGGTGCGCGAACAAGTCGAATTCGACGCCGGAG
>JACRPB010000021.1 GCA_016214175.1 Rhodocyclales bacterium | reverse complement strand
TCGGCATAGCTGCCCTCGGTCTTGAACGCTATCTGCATGCGACCGAAACCTCCGGCGGTCGGCAGGGTCCGGTAGTCGCCGTTCTTGAGCGCGAGGCCGTGGCCGGCGGCGACCGCATGAAGGGTTTCGATCAGTCCGTTGACATCGCGCTGCCGCGGCAGCGAAGTGCGCAAGGCGGCGAGTTGCCGCTCGGGCGTTTCGCCCGGCGCCGGCTGCGCATGACGGGACGCCTGCGCTTCGAGCGCCGCCAGTTCCCGTTCCAGTGCCGCGCGCCGTTGCGCCTGCGGCCAGATCAGCGCGACCGCCAGCACCGCCGCGGCCAGCAACAGGGCGGCGCCGATGCCGCCGTGCCAGCCCAGCGCTTCGACCGCGCGCGCCACGCGTGCCGACGGCTTCATGCGCCGGCCTCGGCCGCGGGGGCTCGCCACGTCAGGCGCAGCTCGAAGCGCACCACCGCCGGCGGGCTGCCGTCGCTGAGCTTGTGCTGGACGAGGCTGACGCGCTCGAACGCGCCCTGCTCGCCCAGCGCCCGCGTAAATTCTCCCAGAGCCGCGAAATCGCGCGCTTCGCCGGCGAGGGCGATGTCGGCGCGCCCCGCGTCGAGGTCGACCGAGAGCAGCGCGATCGCGTCGCCGCGGCTGGTTTCGATGGCCCGCCACAGACGCTCCCACGGCACCGCCAACAGTCCGGCGCCGATGCCGGCTTGCCGCAGCCCCGCCGCCACCGCCGGCGGCAGCGCTTTCGTCGCCCCCGCCTGCGCCTGGCGCAGTTTCAGGCGCTCGACGCGCGCGGCGACCGCCTCGACGCCATCCAGTTCCGTCTGGTAACGGTCCATTGCCGCCAGCAGGGCGAGAACGCCGGCCGCCAGCAGGGCCCAGCCGAGCGCCCGGCGCGGCTGGCGCAAGGCCCGTTGCGGGCGGGAAAAATCGAAGCCAAGGGGCAGCGGCGGCATGGCGCGATTATCTATGCAATAGGCTTGCGGCGGCGCATGGCGGCAGCGGCGCGCTCAACAGCGCAGCGGCGCGCCGACGCGCCAAGGCGCCGGCAGCGCGAGCGCGCGCGCCGAACAACTGAACAACCGGACCTCTCCGGCCGCCACGGCCAGCAGCGCCGCCTGGCGATCGAGGAGACTCGCGGCCGCGGCGGCGGCATCGCCATCGACGCGGGCCGCATGCAGCGCCACGATGGCGCCGGCGGCGGCGTAGGCCGCCATCACCAGCCCCGGCTCGTCGAGCAGCAGCCAGCCGTCGCGCCGCTGCGGCGGCATGCGCCGCGAGCCGTCCCAGAGACAGGAGAACAGCGGCTCGACGCCCGCCAGGCGCACGCCGGCGTTCGCGGCCAGTGCGCAGGCGCCGTCCAGCACGTCGGGCCGACAGACTGCGGCCAGCAGCGCGTCGCCCTGCAAGGCCAGCCGTAGCGGCCACGCAACGGTGTCCGGATGCTGGCGCGCCATCTGTCCCCGCGCCAAGGCCGTCAGTTCGGCATCGGCGAGACTCGCCGCCGCTGCGACCGGAATCAGGGAATAGCGCAGCCACAGATCGGAGACGACGATGCGAATGCGCCGGCCGCGCTCGGCCGCCAGCAAAGGCGCGGCCGCGGCCAATGCCGCCGCCGCATCGTCCGGCGCCGCGCCCGGATCGGCCGGTGGCGCCACCGCGACCGGCGCGCCCTCGCTTGCGGCATCGAGAACGCGCACCTGCGACGGCGCCAGCAGCAAGCGGCGCGGCGGCGGCGCAAAGGCGCCGGTCCAGTCCGGCCGGCGCCATGCGGTTCGGGTGCGGCGCGAAAACATCGTGTCAGGACCGCCGGGAGTTGTGGATGCGCATGGCCGAATTGTCGCACACGCGGTATGCCATTTCGCTTCGCCTGCGCGCCGCACGCGGCGTTCGGGGCTACCGACGCCGCTGCTACAATGCCGGCGCGATGAATCTTCTCCGTCTCCGCCGCGGCTTCAGCCTGATCGAACTGATCGCCGTGCTGGCCATCCTCTCGGTACTCGCAACGGCGGCGATTCCGCTGGCGCAGATGTCGGCACAGCGTCTCAAGGAACAGGAGCTGCGTCTCGACCTGCGCCAGTTGCGCGGGGCCATCGACAACTATCGGCGCGCCGTGGAGGACGGCCGCGTGGCGAAGAAGGCCGACGAAACGGGCTTTCCGCGCAGGCTGGACGACCTGGCGGCGGGCGTCGAGGATCAGCGCGATCAGAACAAGCAGAAGATCTACTTCCTGCGCAGCATTCCGACCGACCCGTTCGCCGCGCCGGGCGTGACCGGAAGCGAAAGCTGGGCGAAGCGCAGCTACGCCAGCCCACCCGAGGATCCGCGCGAAGGCGCAGACGTCTTCGACGTCCATTCGCGCAGCGACGAACCGGGTCTCAACGGCATTCCCTATCGGCAGTGGTAACGGCGGTTCCTGCCGGCTTGACCCGCATCAAGGCATTCGACCAGTGCTGCGGCAAGAATGGCGCCGTCTTCATTCACTCGTGTTCATCATGTCCAGCATCCGCGACGTCCTCGCCCAACATCATCAGCATTGCGACGAACTGTTTTCCACGTGCGAAGAGGCTTGTCTCGACAAACGCTGGGACGCGGGCGGCCCGGCTTTCGCACAATTCCGCGCCGCCTTCGCCGGACACCTGGCGGCGGAAGAAAGCCTGCTCTTTCCGGCCTTCGAGGCGGCGATGGGGTCGAGCGCCGGCCCGACCCAGGTCATGAAGATCGAGCACGAACAAATGCGCGGCCTGCTCGCGGCGATGGAACGCGCCCTCGCCGCCCAGGACCGCAACGATTTCGCCGGCCAGGCCGACACCCTGCTGATCCTGATGCAGCAGCACAACCTCAAGGAGGAGAACATCCTCTACCCGATGTGCGACAACGTGCTGGCGGCCGACGCCGGCGACCTGGCGGCGCGACTGGGGGCGGCATGCCCGTCCTGATCGACGGCCGCGACATGGTCCCGCCGGAACCGCTCGAACGGACCATCAACGCGCTGGAAAAACTGGCGCCGAACGACGAGGTGGTGCTGCTGCTCTACTGCCAGCCCTTCCCGCTCTACGGCATCCTCAGCCGCGACGGTTTCGCCTGGCGCGAAAACATGCAGGACGACGGCACGCGCGAGATCCACATCTTCCGCGCCGGCGCAGCTCAGTAATCGAACTCCCGCAGCCGCTGCAAGTCATGAACGGTGATCTGCTTGCCCTGGACGTCGATCAGGCCGGCCTCGGTAAGGTCGTGCAGCACCCGCGAAAAGGTTTCCGGCGTCAGGTTGAGGCGCGAGGCGACGACCTGCTTCGAGGTCGGCAAGGTCAGCGCCATCGCCGCGGCCGGATCCTCGGCATCGCCCAGTTGCAGCAGGTAGCCGATGACGCGCTGCAAGCTGGAGCGCATCGAATAGGACTCGACGTCGGCGATCAGCGAATGCAGGCGGCGCGACAGGCCGGCCAAGAGGGCGCGGGCGAAGGTGGCGTCGGTTTCCAGCAGTTCGAACACCGTCGCCCTCGCCACGTAGAGCAGCAGGCTGTCGGCCAGGGCTTCGGCGAATACCGGATAGGGACGATTCATGAACATCACCGCCTCACCGAAGCTCTGCTGCGGCCCGATGATCTCGACCACTTTCTCGTTGCCCTCGGCCGACGACAAGGCGAGCTTGATCTGGCCGAAAATGACGAAGTAAAAGCCGTGCGCGTCGTCGCCTTTCTGAAACAGCGTCGCGCCCTTGGTCAGGCGCTTTTCGCGCGTATCGGCGGCGATGCGTTCGATCTGCGCCGGCGACAGCTCGCGGAACAGCGGCTGGCGGGCGAGCATTTGCGGGATGTTCAAAACCGGGTGGCTCATGGCGGGCGTCCTTTTGCTCGAACATAGCATAGCCGAGATAGCGCTGCCGCCATGTCGATGAAACCGCGTCACGTTTTCTTCGCCGCGCCGCACCGGGTGATGTTTTTCGCCGGCCTGGTCCAGGCGCTACTGTCCATGCTGCTGTGGGCCTGGGACGCCGGCGGCCGCTGGGCCCTGCTGTGGCCGGCGCCGCTCTGGCCCTGGCCGCCGGCGTGGCTGCACAGCCTGCTGATGATCTACGGCACCCTACCCTTCTTCATGTTCGGCTTCGCCATGACCGCCGGCCCGCGCTGGCAGGGTGCGCGCGAACTCGCCGGCGACGAGTACCTGCCTCCGTTCGCGCTGATGGCCGCCGGCTGGCTGCTGTTTTACGCCGGCCTGCTCGGGCTGCCCGCGCTCGTCGCGGCCGGCCTCGGCCTCGTTCTCGCCGGCTGGCTGTGGGCCCTGCGCGCGCTGTGGCGCGTACTGCGCGAACCGGCGCCGGCGCACGAGCACATCGCCTGTCTGTTCGGCGCCTTTGCCGCCGGCGCCTTGGGCCTTGCCCTGTTCCTCGGCTACGCGGCCGGCGGCGCGCCGGCACTCGCGCGCGCCGCCATCGCCGTCGGCGTCTGGGGACTGCTGCTGCCGGCATTCGCCACCGTCGCCCACCGCATGGTGCCCTTCTTCACCGCGTCCGCCATTCCGCGCTACACGCCCTACCAACCGCCGTGGACCTTGCGCCTGGTATTGGCGGCCGCCGCCGGCCATCTGCTGCTGGCGCTCGCCGAGGCGCCGGCCTGGCTGTGGCTCGCCGACCTGCCGGCCGCCGCCGCCCTGCTCTACCAAAGCTGGCGCTGGCAATCGTGGCGCACCCGCGGCCTGCCCATGCTGTCGATGCTGCATCTCGGCTGCGCCTGGATCGGCGTCGCCCTCGCGCTGTTCGCGCTGCAAAGCCTGTGCGCGCTCGCCGGCACGCCGGTCCTCGGACTGGCGCCCCTGCACGCCCTCACCGTCGGCGGCTTCGCGTCGCTGCTGCTGGCGATGGGCGCGCGCGTCGCCCTCGGCCACTCGGGCCAGGCCGTCAAGCCCAACACCGCGACGCGCTACGGTTTCTGGGCTTTGCAGGCCGCCACCCTGGCGCGGATGGCGATGGAATGGTGGAGTCCGAGCGGCGCCGCGAGTCCGGCCCTGGCCGCCGCCCTGCTCTGGCTGCTCGCCTGGGGCATCTGGGCGGCGAGCTTCGCCCCGTCCTTCTTCCGCCCGCGCGCCGACGGCCAGCCGGGTTAGCGCCCGGCGTTGGGGAAGAACAACTGCTCGCCGCCGATCTTGTAGTCGGCGATGTTCTTCTGTCCCACCGGCGACACGACCCAGTCGATGAATTTCTGTCCATCGTCCTTCTTGACGTGCGGATGCCTGGCGGGATTGACCAGGATCACGCCGTACTGGTTGAAGAGCTTCGTGTCGCCCTCGACCAGGATCGAAAGCTCGCCGCGGTTCTTGAAGGCGAGCCAGGTGCCGCGGTCGGCGAGGACGTAGGCGTTCATCGCGGCGGCCGCGTTCAGCGCCGGCCCCATGCCGGAACCGGTGTCGCGGTACCAGGCGCCCTTGATCTTGTCGAGATCGACGCCGGCGGCCTTCCAGTAGCGCAGTTCGGCGGCATGGGTGCCGCTCTTGTCGCCGCGCGAGACGAAGGGCGGGCGCGCCGCCGCGTCGAGCGCGGCGATGCGGCGCAGGCCGTCGAGGATGTCCTTGCCGGCGACCTTGGCCGGATCGCTCTTCGGACCGACGAGCACGAAGTCGTTGTACATGACTTCCTTGCGCTCGACGCCGTAGCCGTCGGCGACGAATTTCTCCTCGGCGGTCTTGTCGTGGACGAAGACGACGTCGGCATCGCCGCGACGGCCGGTGTCGAGCGCCTGGCCGGTGCCGAGCGCGACGACGCGGACCTTGATGCCGGCGTCCTTTTCGAAGGCGGGCAGCAGATGGCCGAAGAGGCCCGACTGCTCGGTGGACGTGGTCGATGCGACGACGATCGTGCGCTCCTGGGCGTAGGCGCCCGCACCCAGCAGCCAGGCGGCGGCGACGGCCAGCAAAATGCGTTGCGGTTTCATGTTTCCCTTTCTCCCCGACGTTCGTGCCCTCCCGGCAGGGACGGCGATTGAGGCGCGGAAGGTAAAGTAGAATCGGCGCAGGACCCAATATGTCAGACATTGCAACAAGCCCCTCGCTGCCGCCAACCCGCATTCGCTGGACTTGGGATCTGGGGCCGGATTTCGCCGACGTCGATATCGCCGGCCTGATGGCGGTGCTTGCCGCCGTCGGCACATACGGCACGCTGGCCGCGGCGGCGCAGGCGGCCGGCACCTCCTACCGCTCGGCCTGGGGACTGCTGCGGCGCTGCGAGACCGCCCTCGGCCGACCGCTGGTCGTCAAGGCGCGCGGCCGCGGCACCTCGCTGTCCGAACTCGGCGCCTTGCTGCTGGAACTCGACGGCGCGGCGCGCACGACCCTGAGCGAGTTCCATGCCCCCTGGGAAAACCGGCTGCGCGAACTCCTGGCGCCGGCCGCTCCGCGCGAGCCCGTCGGTCTGCGCGTCGCCGCCAGCCACGACCTAGCGCTGGCCGACTGGATAGAGAACGCCCGCCGCTTCAAGCTCGACCTGTTCTGGCGCGGCAGCGAAGAGGCGCTCGCTGCGCTGGCCCGCGACGAGTGCGACGTCGCCGGCTTCCACGTGCCCGAAGCCTGGTCCTCGTCCCAGGTGAACGCCTGGCTCGGCCGCTGGCTCAAGCCGCGCCAGCACGTCTGCATTGCGGTGATGCGGCGCCGGCACGGCCTGCTGACCGCCGGCGGCAATCCGCACGGCGTGCGCTCGGTCGCCGACGCGGCGCGGCTCGGTCTGCGCATGGTCAATCGCCAGCGCGGCTCCGGCACGCGCAGCATGATCGACCAGTTGCTGGCCGCCAACGGCCTCAGCGCCGAAGGCATCGCCGGTTATGCCCACGAGGAATTCACCCACGACGCCGTCGCCGCCACCATCGCCAGCGGCCAAGCCGACGTCGGCTTCGGCATTCAGGCGGTCGCCGATCGCTACGACCTCGGCTTCATCCCCTTGACCTGGGACCGCTACGGCCTCGCCCTGCGCGGCTTCCTCGCCCGCAGCCCGGCCGTGCTCGATCTGCTGCGGCGCTTCGACGGCAACACCTTCCGCCAGCGCCTGGCGGCCATGCCCGGTTACGAAAGCCTCCCGCTTGGCGAACCCCGACCCTGGGAAGAGTTCGCGCAATGGCCGTCGCCCCCCGACGGCACCGCCCCGCCATCAGCGGGCTGAATGAGGCGGCCTCGGGCGCGGCCCGATTTCCCGTTTGCATGGAATTCCCAGGGATGAGAACTGTCGAACTTCGGTATTCGTTGGATCCAGTTCTCTAATTCGTTGAATCCCCAAGCACCCCCGCGAGGACTTGTCGGCAATGCGGGCGTGTTGACCGGATGCCGCCAAATTCAGGATGGGATTGGCATTGATGGCACGGGCGCATAGCAAACATCATTTATTGCGGCCAGCACCGAGAGGCGTCATCGGGCTTGAAAGACCCAGGTCCCGCAGCCGGGCAAAATGGACAAAGCGCGAGCTTGTCCCGGCGCTGCCGCAGCGTCAGGTTCCGGTACCGGCCGAGCGCGGGACGCCATACGAGTGGCTGGAAGTATTCGACCAGCTCACCGATCCGGTCTTCATCCATGACAAGGAATTCAGGGTTCTGCGCTGCAACGCGGCCTATGCCGCCTGCGCGCAGTTGCCGATGCACGCGATCATCGGCAAGCCCTATTGGCAGGTGTTTCCCAAGGTGTCCGGCCCCCTCAACAACTGTGTCGAAGCCCTGGAGAGTTCTGCCAGCGAAACGAAGTCCGAATTCACCACCGAGGCGGGACAAGTCTTTCTGACCCACGACATCACCGCGCACAAGGCCACCGGCGAATTCTGGTACTCCAGGCACTTGATGGAGAACGTCACCGCCACCCGGCTACAGCAGGAAATCGAAAGACTGAAGACCTCGTTCTCGGACGCGATCATCGGCAGCGCGCCGGACGTTTTCCTCGTGCTCGACGCGGAAGGCAAGCTGGTGCGCTGGAATGCCGGCTTGAACAGGCTGACCGCACGCTCCGACGCCAATCTGAGTGGGGTTACCCTGCAGTCCCTGGTGCCCGAGGACGATCGGGAACGCATCGCCGCGAAATTGGCGGAGGCCTTCGCCACGGGCCGCGCCCAAGGCGAGGTGCGCTTGCAGTTCAGCAGCACGAACGTCAGGGACTGGGTCTTCTCGGCCCGACGCTTCGAGGTCGCCGGCCTGCCCTACGTCGTCGGCTTCTGCATCGACAAGACCGAGGTGCGCAAGCTCGAAAACGAGTTGATGCACGAGAAGGCGATTTCCGACACGATCATAGAAAGCGCTCCCGGCCCTTTCTTCGTGATCGACCAGCAGGCCAAGCTCGTCCGCTGGAACAAGCACATGAACGAGATCAGCGGCTTGTCCGAGGAGCAGTTGCGCGGCAGTTCGATTCTGGCGGCGATCCACGAAGAAGACCGGCCGCTCGTCGCGGCGAAGTTCCTGAGCGCCTTCGCCACCGGCTACGCCCAGATGGAGGTGCGCGTGCCGACGACCGATCGTGGGCTCAGGCATTTTTTCAAGACGGCGCGGCGCTTCATGATCGACGGCGTTCCCTACCTGGCCGGATTCTGCGTCGACGTCACCGACCGCAAGCGCATCGAGAATGCGCTCGGCAAGGAGAAGGCGTTTTCCGACGCCCTGATCGAAAGCGTGCCCGGCGCCTTCTATGTCGTCGACGCCGAGGGCAACTATTTCCGCTGGAACAGCTACCTGAAGCAATTGACCGGGCTTTCCGATCGCGAGCTGCAGCAGCGGCCTTCGCTGCTGACCATCGTCGAGGAAGATCGGCCCCTGGCGGCCGCGACCATGAAGGAGGCCTTCGAAAAAGGCTATGCGCAGGCCGAACTGCACGTCCTCACCTGCGACCGCGGCGTCCGGCTCTATTTCATGACCGCCAGGCGCTTCGAAGTCGCCGACACCACTTATCTGGTCGGCGTCGGCATCGACACGACGGAATGGCTGGCCAAGATGCGCGAGCTCGAGCACGACGCGTGGACCGACCCGCTAACCCAGGTCGCCAATCGCGGCCATTTCCTGGAGCTGGCGCGGCAGGAGTTCGCCCGCTGCCGTCGCTACGGCCACCCGCTCTCGATCTGGATGCTGGACATCGACCACTTCAAGGCCGTCAACGACACCTACGGCCACCATGCCGGAGACACTGCCTTGCAGTCCCTGGTCTCGACGAGTCGGCAAGCGCTGCGCGACTGGGACATTCTCGGGCGCATGGGCGGCGAAGAGTTTGCCGTCGTACTACCGGAAACGGAAACCACCCAGGCGCTGCTGGTGGCGGAGCGCCTGCGCCAGACCGTCGCCAGCGTCGGCGTACCGCTCGACGACGGCAAGTCCTCCATCCACTTGACCGTTTCCATCGGCATCGCCGCGGCCTATGACGAGGACACCGATTTCGATACCCTGCTCGACCGTGCCGACGCGGCGCTCTATCAGGCCAAGCGCACCGGGCGCGACAAGGTCTGCCTGGCGGAACGGCCGGCGCCGGCGTGACCGGAGCGACGCAATCAGCTCCCGCGACCAGCGGGAAACGGCGTTGCCGCCGCGAACGGCCCCGGCCCGCGATGAGCTTGCGGCCGCCTACGCGCGCTTCATGGCCGCGCTGAGGCGCTGGCACGAACCGACACAAAAGGAAACCACCCAGGCGTAGCGTAGCGCGCGGACCGGCGCTGCCATCGCCTGGCGGGGCTGCGCCGCGTCAACCCGGGGCCTGACGCGGCGTCCCCGCCAGCGGGGTTTTCCGCCACGGCGCCGGGCGGCGCACCGCCGCCCACACCGGGCTCTCTATCGTCAGGGCGAGTTGGCGTGCCAGTTCGATCATCCCCGTGTAGCCGGCATAGCCGAATTCGCGTTCCTGGTTGATGTCGAGGAAGGGAATGCGCGCCTTCAGCGCCGTGTAGAGGTTGCGCCCGCCGGCGATCAGGATGTCGGCACGGTAGTCCTTGTAGGCGCCGAGCAAGGCTTGCGGGCTGCCGTCGTCGATCGTGCGCGCGTCCTCGCCCATGAGTTCGCGGATGCGCGCCTTGTCCTCTTCCGTCGATTTCCGCGTGCCGGTGGCGACGACCTCCATGCCGAGGTCCTGGAGGGCCGACACCACCGACCAGGACTTGACGCCGCCGGTGTAGAGCAGCACGCGGCGGCCCTTGAGGCGTTGGCGCCAGGGTTCGAGTGCGGCGTCGATGCGCGCTTCCTCGCGCGCGATCAGCGTCTCGGTGCGCGCCGTCAGGTCGGCGTCGTTCAGCAGCCGCGCGAAATCGCGCAACGCCTGCGAGGTATCGGCGACGCCGTAGAAGCTGCCTTCGAAGTAGGGCAC
>JACRPB010000216.1 GCA_016214175.1 Rhodocyclales bacterium | reverse complement strand
GTCGATCAGCGCGCATACGGCGATGCAAAGTCGCGCCGGCGCGACTTCAGTGCTGCGGAGCGGACGTTGGCAAGGGGCCGCCGGCGGGAAACAGGGCAAGCTGCTCGCGGTACAGCGCATGCGGCAGCCGTTCGCGCCGATAGCGCAGCAGGCGTCCCTTGTAGGGGCTGCCGTCGTCGAGCGGCGCGGCGAGCAGGGTTTCGGTGAGTTCGAAGCCGTGGCACGCCATGGCGCGGTTGAAGGCGCTGCGATTGCCGCGGTCGGGATCGACGATCAGCACTTCGGCCGCAGCCGCGGCGTGCAGGTGGATGAAAGCCGCCAATTGCGCCGGATGGTTGCGCTCGTAGAGCACGTCGCTGCCGATGATGAGGTCGAATTCGCCGAGGGCCGGATTGTCCCGTCCCCAGTTGCCGATCGCGTATTTCATGTCCGGCAGGCGGTTGAGCAGCAGGTTGGCGGTCAGGAAATCCTGGGTCAGCGGGTGGCAGTCGCTGGCGGTGACGTCGCCGTGGCGGCGGTGGACGACGAGGCTCGCCAGGGCCATGCCGCAGCCGATTTCGAGCACGCGGCGCGTGCCGAGTTCGCAGGTCTGCATCAGATCGGCGAGCTTTTGCGCCGAAGGCCAGACCTGGCCGAAGAGCGGCCAGGCAGCGGCGGAAACGCCGGCTGCCGCGGCGGCGCCGAGCGGATCGTCGTATTGCTGGCGGTCGCGCAGGGAGCGGATTTCGAGGTCGGCGCCGCCGGCGACGGCGACGCGCTGAAACCTCACTTCATAGCCGGGCACGGCGGGCGGCCCCGGCGCCTGCGATCAGAACCGGCGCCGCGCCGGAGCGGCCGGTCCGCGGCCTTCGATGTGGCGGAAGGTGATGCGGCCCTTGCTCAGATCGTAGGGCGAAAGTTCGAGCGAAACCTTGTCGCCGGCGAGGATGCGGATGTGGTGCTTGCGCATCTTGCCGGCGCTGTAGGCGACGAGATCGTGGCCGTTGTCGAGGGTGACGCGGAAGCGCGAGTCGGGCAGCACTTCAACGACGACGCCGTCCATTTCGAGCAGTTCTTCTTTGGCCATGGCCGTATCTCCTGGGGTAGGTCGGAAAATCCCACCAGGCGCCGGGCCCGTCCGCTGGCGCGGCAGGCCGGGGAAGCGCGGGTCGAAAGAGAGGCGCGCCCCTGAATGGGACGAAGCTCAAGACGGCGGGGTGATGAAGGGAGGAGAACCGCGGAACCGCGGGTACCGAACCGGACAGCAGCAACACGACTTGAAGATCGCAGGCGCGCACTATGCACGCTATCCGGCCGATTTGCAAACAAAAAAACGGAGGGCGCGAGCCCTCCGTAAACGCTCGGCATATGCAGGTGCCGAACGCCCAGAGTTTCGGGCTGCGGCGGCGTTGCCGGCGCCGCGGCGGCAGCCTGTGGCAACTGTAGGCGGGACGGAGCGGCACGTCGATAGGGCGATCACCCGTATCTCGCTACGCAAAAACCGGTAGCGCGCCGCCGCTGCGGCGCGCCTCAGCCGCCGAAGCGCCTGAGTCCGTCGAGGTCGATGACGGTGATGCCGCCGTATTCGACGGTGAGGAAGCCGGCATCTTCGAGCGCCTTCAGCGAGCGGTTGACGCGCTGGCGCGAAACGCCGGCCAGATAGCCGATTTCCTCCTGGGAAATGGCGAGCTGGGGGCCGAGGCCGGGATAGAGGATGGGGTTGAACAAGCCGGCGATGCAGCGCGCGACGCGCGCGTCGGTGTCGAGCAGGCGCTCGGATTCGAGCAGGCCGATGAACTGGCCGAGGCGTTCGTTCAACTGCACCAGCAGGTAGCGGTTGAAGGAGATGCTATGGTCGAGCAGCCAGTGGAAGGTCTCGCGGCGCAGACAGGCGATGCGCGAATCGCGCAGGGCAATGACGTCGTAGCGGCGCGCTTCCGACTTCGGGATCGAGCCTTCGCCGAACCAGGCGCCCGGCGGCAGGCCGGTGTAGGTGGCGGTCTTGCCGGTGACCCAGTCGGAGGACATTTTCGCCAGGCCGTCGATCACGCCCAGCCAGCACTCGACCGGCTCGCCCTTGCGGCAGACGAAGCCGCCGGCCGCGACTTGCCGCTCGAAGACTCCCTTATCGACGTGGGCCCACTCTTCGGCGGTGAGATTTTCGCCCCAGCGCGAGGATCGCAGGGCTTCGGCCAGGCTCGGCGAATTATTGTCGGGATTGTCAGCCACATGACAATTATAGGCGCAGGCCCGCCTTAGACTGCCGCCCAAGCCCCAATTTGGCGAGGCGAACGATCCGTAAGGCCAACGGTTACAATGTGCCACGGATACAGCGAAGACCGCAGTTGTCCGCCGACCGGCGTCAGCACAAAGCGGCAGCGAAACGAGGAGATCGATTCATGGCAGTAACGCCGAGCGGCGAGTCGCTCGATACTTTCCCCCGTTTGTTGATGCATCACGCTCGCGTGCGCGGCGCGCGGCCGGCCATGCGCGAAAAGGATCTGGGCATCTGGCAGACCTGGAGCTGGAGCCAGGTCGCCGAGGAAACCCAGGCTTTCGCCAGCGGTCTGGCCCAGCTCGGCTTCCTGCGCGGCGACCGCCTCGCCATCATCGGCGACAACCGCCCCCACCTCTACGGCTCCATGCTCTCGGCGCAGATGCTGGGCGGCATTCCGGTGCCCATGTACCAGGACGCGGTGGCGGCGGAAATGCTGTTCGTGCTCCAGGACGCCGGCATCCACATCGCTTTCGTCGAGGATCAGGAACAGGTGGACAAGCTGCTGGAGATCAAGGACCAGTGTCCCGAACTCCTGCACATCGTCTACGACGACCCGCGCGGCCTCAACCATTACACCCAGCCCTTCCTCCACAGCTTCGACGAAATCGTCGCCGCTGGGCGCATCCGCAACCAGAATCAGCCCGAGTTCATCGCCGCGGAAATCGCCCAGGGCCGGACCGACGACGTGTCCGTGATGCTCTACACCTCGGGCACCACCGGCAAGCCCAAGGGCGTCTGCCAGAGCCATCACGCCTTCATCGCCTCGGCGCGCGGCGGTGCCGAGTTCGACGGCTTGCGCGACACCGACGACATCCTCTCCTACCTGCCGATGGCCTGGGTCGGCGACCATCTGTTCTCGATCGCCCAGGCCATTTACGCCGGCTTCACCGTGAATTGCCCGGAATCGGGCGACACCGTGCTGACCGACCTGCGCGAGATCGGCCCGACCTATTACTTCGCTCCGCCGCGCGTGTTCGAAAACATGCTGACCCAGGTCATGATCCGCATGGAGGACGCCGGGGCCATCAAGCGCGGCATGTTTCACTATTTCATGGACGTGGCCAAGCGCTGCGGCGCCGAAATCCTCGACGGCAAGCCGGTGAGCGCCTCCGACCGTCTGCTCTACGCGCTCGGCAACCTGCTGGTCTACGGCCCGCTGCGCAACGTCCTCGGCATGACCCGCATCCGCGTCGCCTACACGGCCGGCGCGGCCATCGGTCCGGACCTGTGCCGCTTCTACCGCTCGATCGGCATCAACCTCAAGCAGCTCTACGGCCAGACCGAAACCTGCGCCTACGTCGGCCTGCAGCCCGACCGCGAGATCAAATTCGACTCGGTCGGCAAGCCGGCGCCCGGCGTCGAAATCAAGATCGCCGACAACGGCGAGATCCTGGTCAAGGGCCCGATGCTGCTGACCGAATACTACAAGCGGCCCGACGCCACGGCCGAGTCGATCAACGCCGACGGCTACTTCATGACGGGAGACGCCGGCTTTCTGGACCACGACGGCCACCTCAAGATCATCGACCGCGCCAAGGACGTCGGCAAGCTCTCGGGCGGCGCCATGTTCGCGCCCAACTACATCGAGAACAAGCTCAAGTTCTTCCAGTACATCAAGGAAGCCGTCTGCTTCGGCCACGACCGCGACATGGTCTGTGCCTTCATCAACATCGACATGGGCGCGGTCGGCAACTGGGCCGAGCGGCGCAACATCGCCTACTCCGGCTACACCGACCTCGCCTGCAAGCCGGCGGTGCTCGAGCTGATCGGCGACTGCGTGGCGAAGGTGAATGCCGAACTCGCCGCCGAGGAACTGACGGCCGACACCCAGATCCACCGCTTCCTCGTGCTGCACAAGGAACTCGATCCCGACGACGACGAACTGACACGCACGCGCAAGGTGCGGCGCGGCTTCATCGCCGACAAGTACGCGGTGCTGGTCGAAGCGCTGTACACCGGCAAGCCGACCCAGTTCATCGAAACCGAAGTGAAGTTCGAGGACGGCCGCCGCGGCAAGGTCGCCGCCGACCTCGTCATCCGCGACGTGCCGACCTACGACGCGCAAGGAAAGAGGGCCGCGTAATGGCACGTGAAATCGGCGAAGTCATTCTCGACCTGCGCAACATCTCGCTGCGCTTCGGCGGCGTCAAGGCGCTCACCGACATTTCCTTCGACGTGCGCGACCACGAAATCCGCGCCATCATCGGCCCCAACGGCGCCGGCAAGAGCTCCATGCTCAACGTCATCAACGGCGTGTACCGGCCGCAGGAAGGCGAGATCATTTTCCACGGCGAGCACCGCCGCGACATGGATACCCACGAAGCCTCGGCCGCCGGCATCGCCCGTACCTTCCAGAACATCGCGCTGTTCAAGGGCATGTCGGTGCTCGACAACCTGATGACCGGGCGCAACCTCAAGATCAAGACCAACTTCCTGCAGCAGGCGCTGTGGTGGGGACCGGCCCAGCGCGAGGAAATCGAGCACCGCAAGAAGGTCGAGGAAGTCATCGACTTCCTCGAAATCGAGCACATCCGCAAGACGCCGGTCGGCCGCCTGCCCTACGGCCTGCAAAAGCGCGTCGAACTGGGCCGCGCGCTCGCCGCCGAACCGAAAATGCTGCTGCTCGACGAACCGATGGCCGGCATGAACGTCGAAGAAAAGCAGGACATGTGCCGCTTCGTGCTCGACGTGAACGACCAGTTCGGCACCACCATCGTCCTCATCGAGCACGACATGGGCGTGGTGATGGACATTTCCGACCGCGTCGTCGTCCTCGACTATGGCAAGAAGATCGGCGACGGCACGCCGGACGAAGTCAAGAACAATCCCGAGGTGATTTCCGCCTACCTCGGCACGCAGCATTGAGGAAAATGCCATGCCCTTCTCAATGAACTTTTTCTTCGAAGTCCTGATCGGCGGCCTGCTCTCCGGCGTCATGTATTCGCTGGTGGCGCTCGGCTTCGTGCTGATCTACAAGGCCTCCGGCGTTTTCAACTTCGCCCAGGGCGCGATGGTGTATTTCGCCGCGCTGACCTTCGCCGGCATCGTCGACGCCGGCGCGCCGCTGTGGCTGGCGTTCATCCTCGCCTTCCTGGCGATGGTGGTGCTGGGCGTGCTGACCGAGCGCATCGTGCTGCGGCCCCTGGTCAACCAGCCGCAGATCACGCTGTTCATGGCCACCATCGGCTTGGCCTTCTTCATCGAGGGCGTGGCGCAGATCTCCTGGGGCGCCTCGACGCGCCGCATCGACCTCGGCATCCAGGACGAGCCGATCGCCTGGCTGATGGACAACTACAACCTCAACGTCTCCACCTTCGACCTCGTCGCGGCGCTCATCGCCGGCATGCTGGTCGGCCTGCTGGCGCTGTTCTTCCAGAAGACCAAGGTCGGCCGCGCGCTGCGCGCGGTGGCCGACGACCACCAGGCCGCGATGTCGATCGGCATCCCGCTGCAGCACATCTGGGCCATCATCTGGACCGTCGCCGGCTTCGTCGCCCTGGTCGCCGGCATGCTCTGGGGCGCGCGCAACGGCGCCCAGTTCGCGCTCACCTACGTCGCCCTCAAGGCGCTGCCGGTGCTGATCCTCGGCGGCTTCACCTCGATCCCCGGCGCCATCGTCGGCGGCCTCATCATCGGTTCGACCGAAAAGCTGGCCGAGGTCTTTTTCGGCCCCTACGTCGGCGGCGGCATCGAGAACTGGTTCCCCTACGTCTTGGCTTTGCTGTTTCTTCTCGTCAGGCCTGAGGGCTTGTTCGGGGAGAAACATATCGATCGGGTCTGACACCATGTTCTACCGCGAAACCGGGCAGTTCAAAACCTCCTACGCTGCCGACCAGCAGTTCTTCCCGATCCGCCAGGACCGCATCGGCATTGCGCTGCTGTTGCTGGTCGCTTTCGTCGGCGTGCCGCTGTTCGCCACCGACTATTGGTTCTCGGCAATCCTGATCCCCTTCCTGATTTTTTCGCTGGCGGCGCTCGGCCTCAACATCCTCACCGGCTACGCCGGCCAGTTGTCGCTGGGTTCGGCCGCCTTCATGGCGGTGGGCGCGTTCGGCGCCTACAACTTCATCCTGCGCGTGCCGGGCATGCCGGTGATTCCGGCCTTCCTGCTCGGCGGACTCTGCGCCGCCGCGGTCGGCATCCTGTTCGGTCTGCCGTCCCTGCGCATCAAGGGCTTCTACCTCGCCGTGGCGACGCTGGCGGCGCAGTTCTTCGTCGTCTGGGCGCTGACCAAGTTCGGCTGGTTCTCCAACTATTCCAGTTCCGGCGTCATCACGGCGCAGGACATTTCGGTCTTCGGCTACGGCGTCGATTCGCCGATGGAGAAATACCTGCTGACCCTGGTCATCGTCGCCGTGATGGCGGTGCTGGCGAAAAACCTGGTGCGTTCGAACACCGGCCGCTCCTGGATGGCGGTGCGCGACATGGACGTCGCCGCCGAGGTGATCGGCATTCCGCTGATGAAGACCAAGCTGCTGGCCTTCGCCGTCAGCTCCTTCTACTGCGGCGTCGCCGGCGCCATGGCCGCCTACTGCTATCTCGGCACCGTCGAACCCGACTACTTCACGCTCGACTTGTCGTTCAAGATCCTGTTCATGATCATCATCGGCGGCGTCGGCTCGATCCTCGGCGCCTTCCTCGGCTCCGGCTTCATCGTGCTGTTGCCGATCTTCCTGAACATCACCGTGCATCCGCTGTTTTCGCTGCTCGGTCTCGACGTGTCGACGGCGGTCGCCTCCAACCTCGAACTGATGGTGTTCGGCGGCCTCATCATTTTCTTCCTGGCCGTCGAGCCGCACGGCCTGGCGCGGCTCTGGCAAATCGCCAAGGAGAAGCTCAGAATCTGGCCGTTCCCGCATTGAGCGGCGAGCAGTACTCGTACTTAATTCAACAAGAGGAGATGACGATGAAATTCGGAAAGACCATCACCACGCTGTTATCCGTCGGCGCGCTGCTCGGCGCCGCCCAGGCCGTGCAGGCGGCCGACGACCAGTTCGTCGCCCTGCCCAGCTACCGCGTCGGCCCCTACGGCAACAACGGCATTTCGCTCTACGGCGGCATGATCGACTACATGCAGCTCGTCAACATGAAGGGCGGCGTCAATGGCGTCAAGTTCTCCTGGGAAGAGTGCGAGACCGAGTACAACAACGCCCGCGGCGTCGAGTGCTACGAGCGCCTGAAGACCAAGAGCCCAACCAAGGGCACCATGATCCATCCGCTGTCCACCGGCATCTCCTACTCGATTCTCGACAAGACCGCCGCCGACAAGGTGCCGCTGGTCATGATCGGCTACGGCCGCACCGACGCCATCGACGGCAGCATCTTCCCCTACGCCTTCCCGCTGGTGACGACCTACCAGATGCAGGCCTCTGCGATGCTGGTGTTCATGGCGCAGCGCGACGGCGGCAAGACGCCCGCCGACCTCAAGGGCAAGAAGATCGCCTTCATCTACCACGACTCGGCCTTCGGCAAGGAGCCGCTGGAAGTGCTGCGCGCCGAATCGGCACTCAACAAGTTCGAGGTCGTCGAAATCCCGGTCGCCCACCCCGGCATCGAGCAGACGGCGCAATGGCAGCAGGTGCGCCAGCACAAGCCCGACTGGGTCATTTTCTGGGGCTGGGGCGCGATGAACTCGGCCGGCTTGCAGGCGGCGCAGAAGGTCGGCTTCCCGCGCGACCGCATGGTCGGCGTCTGGTGGTCCGGTTCCGAGGAAGACACCGTGCCCGCCGGCCCCGGCGCCAAGAACTACATGGCCGCCAACTTCGGCAAGACGGGCAAGGACCTGCCGGTCATCCAGGAAATCCTCAAGACCGTCTATGGCGCCAACAAGGGCAACATGAAGGACCAGAGCAAGATCGGTTCCGTGCTCTATAGCCGCGGCATCATCCACGGCATCATCACCGTCGAGGCGGTGAAGAAGGCGCAGGAGAAGTTCGGCAAGCGCGTGGTTTCCGGCGAGGAAGTGCAGTGGGGCCTCGAGCACCTGAAGATCGACCAGGCCATGCTCAAGGCCCTCGGCGCCGAAGGCATGATGCCCGACATCAACGTCACCTGTGCCGACCACGAAGGTTCCGGCAAGGTCCTGTTCCAGCAGTGGGACGGCAACAAGTGGACGCCGATCACCGGCTACATCGAGGGCAACCGCAAGCTGGTGCGCCAACTGCTCGACGCCTCGGCCAAGAAGTACGCCGAGGACAAGAAGATCACGCCGCGCGATTGCAGCAAGGTCGACGTCGCCGCCGCGACGACGAAGAAGAAGTAATTCCTTCCCCCGAGGGGAGCGCGGCGACGCGTTCCCCGCGGCG
>JACRPB010000191.1 GCA_016214175.1 Rhodocyclales bacterium | reverse complement strand
GGTCGAGGGCGCGCTCGCGCGGCGTTGGGCCGCGCCACGGGCCGTCGAGCGGCAGATTGGCTTCGACGACGAAGCGCAGTTCGCCGCGGTGCGAGACTTCCGACGCCTTGATCGCGTGCTCGATCGCGCGCAGCGCCGGCTTGGGAAAGGCCCGCAGCGCCAACCAGTGGGGCAGGGCCAGATGACGCAGCAGTCTTGAGAGTTTCATCACCAGTCCCCCGAAGCGCCGCCGCCGCCGAAGCCACCGCCGCCGCCGGAAAAACCGCCGCCGCCCCAGGAACTACCGCCGGACGGCCAGCCGCCGCCGGAGGACCAGCCGCGGCCGGAAAGTCCCGCGAACAGGGAGACGACGAAGGCGATGAGCGCGACCACGCCGCCGATCAGCAGCGAAGAAACCAGCAGCCAGGCGATGCCGCCGGCGACGGCGCCGATGATGCCGGCGCCGAGGAAGCGGCCGAAGATGGCGCGCAGGATGCCGCCGACGACGAACACCAGCACGAGGAAAACCGGCAGCAGGGTATCGATGGTGTCGCCGAGCGCGGCGGGTGCCGCGGCGCGCGCCTGGCGCGGCGGCGGCAGGGGCTCGCGGTCGATCACGCGCATCATGGCATCGACGCCGGCGTCGAGGCCGCCGTAGAAGTCGCCCTGCTTGAAGCGCGGCGCGATGGCTTCGCTGACGATGCGCTTGGAGGCGGCATCGGTCAGCGCGCCCTCCAGGCCGTAGCCGACCTCGATGCGCAGCTTGCGGTCCTGTTTGGCCGCCAGCAGCAGGGCGCCGTCGTCTACGCCCTTGCGCCCGAGCCGCCAGGCTTCGGCGACGCGCAGCGCATACTGCTCGATGGTTTCGGGCTGCACCGTCGGCACCAGCAGTACCGCGATCTGCACGCCCTTGCCGCGTTCGAAGGCCGCCAGCTTGGTGTCGAGCCGGCTGCGTTCATCGGCCGAGAGCGTCGCCGTCAGGTCGGTGACCCGCGCCGTAAGCGCGGGCAGCGGCTGCAAGTCCTGCGCCGCGGCGAGACCGGCGCCGCACAGCAGCGCAACGGTCTGGAACAGGGCAAGCAGGAGGCGCAGCATGTCGCGGCGTCGCCGGCCGGCCGCTTACTTGGTGCCGCCGAAGTTCACTGCCGGCGCCGTCGAGATCGCCTTTTCGTTCTCGACCGCGAAGTTCGGCTTGACTTGGTAGCCGAAGACCATCGCCGTCAGGTTGTTCGGAAAAGTGCGCACCGAGACGTTGTAGCTTTCGACCGTCTTGATGTAGCGGTTGCGCGCCACGGTGATGCGGTTTTCGGTGCCTTCCAGTTGCGCTTGCAGGTCGCGGAAGGCGGCGTCGGCTTTCAGTTGCGGATAGTTCTCCGCCACCACCAGCAGGCGCGACAGCGCGCTGGAGAGCCCGGCCTGCGCCTGCTGGAACTTGGCGAAGGCTTCGGGGTTGTTGATGAGTTCCGGCGTCGCCTGGATGCTGCCGACTTGTGCGCGCGCCGCGGTCACCTGGGTGAGGACGTCCTTTTCATGTTCGGCATAGCCCTTGACCGTGTTGACCAGGTTGGGCACCAGGTCGGCGCGACGCTGGTACTGGTTGAGCACTTCCGACCAGGCGGCCTTGATCGCCTCGTCGCCGGCCTGGAAGGTGTTGTAGCCGCAGCCCGAGAGCAGGACGGCGACCAGGGTCAGCAACGCGAAAATACGGATGCGCATGAGCAAATCCTCCACAGGGAGATAAAAGGTAACACCCATTGTGGGGGCGTATGCGCAAATCTCAAGCGCCGACCCTAACGGCGCCCACTAGGCCACGGGCGGATTCAAGCCGGCGCCGGCTCAGGCGGTCTCCATCGCCACGACGCGGATGTCGAGCATGCGGAACTCGTCTTTCAGGTCCTGTCCGAATTCCAGCATCATGTCGTCCTCCGGGTCGTGATACCAGTGGGTGACGATGCGCTTGCCGGCCTGGGCCGAGTCGTGCATCAGCGCGATCAGCGAACGGATCAGCTTGGTGCTCGAACTGTTGAAGTACTTGAGCGCGAAATGGGCTTCGACCGCTGCCGCCGGCTGCGCGCTGGAAAGATAGTCGTTGAGGCTGGCGCGGATCGGCGCAAAAAAGGCCATGGCGTTCTCCGGATAGGATTCGCCGCTCATGTGCAATTGGTGGTCCTTGAAGCGGAAGTCGATTTCGGGCGTCTCGTTGGTGGCGGGGATGTAAAGATTTTCCATGGCAGGCTCCTTCGCTTGGCGGCGCGGTCAGATGGCCGCGCGCAAATAGAACTCCGCGTAGTCGGCATCGGCGGAGCGGTAAACGATTTGGTATTCGATGGGCTCGCTGGATTCGCGCGCGACGGTCAGGAAGCCGAGCCCGGCGCCGCGGCTGATGGCGTCCTGGTCGTGTGCGTCGTTGCGCAACTGCTCGCGGTAGGCGGCCTTGATCTCGTCGACGGTCATGCTGCGCAGCGGCTCGACCTTGCCCCTGATGCGCTCGACGTGTTCGCAGCGCACCGGGTTGCCGCAGACGATGTAGTACTTGTTGTCGCCGTTGCGGCCGATGGCGAGTGCGCCGATGCGGCCGCCGGCGTGTACCGCTGCGTTGGCGTAGTGCATGATGTTCTGCGACATCTCGACGAAGGCCGAAAACAGCTTGCGCCGCGCCGGACCGCTGACGCCGGCGGCATCGAGGCGCTGCTTCAGGGTGTCGCTCATGGCGCCGATCACGTTCTGCGAGAACTCCCCCGTGTAGTAGAAGAGGATGCCGTCCTTGACGGCCTGCTCGCAGAAGTCGGCGAAGTGGCTGAGGTTCATGGCGGGTTCCCCTGGTCGTCAGAGACGAAAGCCGATGGCGCTGACGTCGTCCTTGCGTTGCTCTGCGCCCTGATAGGCCTGCAAGGCCGCAAGCAGGGCCGTGCGCTGCTCGGGCATCGGCTGGCGACGATGGCGCAGAATCCCCTCGCGCGTGCGGCGCTTGCCGAAGGCGATGCGCTTGTCGCCGCCCAACTGGTCGACGAAGCCATCGGTGAAGCAGTACACGCTGCTGCCCTCGGGCAGTTCGACCTGGTGGTTCGTCCACGCCTGGTCCATCGGCGTCGCCGCATAGCCGACGCCGTGGCGGTCGCCGTCGATAACCTCCACCTGCTCGCCGTCGGGCCGCAGCAGCAGGATGGGCAGGTGGGCGCCGGCGTAGCTCAGCGTGCGGCGTCGGCTGTCGACGCGGATGAAGGCGGCGTCCATGCCGTCGTCGGCGCCTTCGCCCTCGTCCTGCGTCGCGGCATGCCGATGGTCGATGTTTCCCATCGCCGTCTTGACCTGGCGGTTGACGGCCTGGATCAGCCCGCCCGGATCGTCGCGGCCGACGCTGTTGAGCGCGCTGCGCAAAAAGGCCGACATGATCAGGGTCATGAAAGCGCCCGGCACGCCGTGGCCGGTGCAATCGAACAGCACGAGCAGGAAGCCGTCGGCATCGGCGTCGAAGTAGTAGAAATCGCCGCTGACGACGTCGCGCGGTTCCCAGATCATGAAGTGATCGGCGAGGGTCTTGCGCATGGCCTCGCGCGAGGGCCGGGCCAGCGACTGCTGGATGACGCTGGCGTAGTCGATGGATTCCATGACCAGGCGGTTCTTTTCGGCCTGGAGATTGGAGACGGCGCGCAGCATGTCCTGCGCCGTGCCGATGCCGAGGTAGCGCCCGCCGTCGCTGACGATGAAGCCGTCGTTCATCGCCTTCTGGCCGCTCGCCAGCACCTGGAAGGAGAGATCCTGAATGGACGTCGTCTTGTCGACGATGAGCGGCGCCTTGTCCATGAAGGCGATGCAGCTCTTGCCGAGAAAGACCTCGCGGTGGAAGGGGCGGGCCATGCTCTGCATGAAGATGTTGCGGTTGATGAGGCCGATCGGGCAGCCGTCCTCGACCACCGGCAGGCCGACCGTCTGCGGCTGCGCCTCGAAAATGGCGAAGACGTCCTTGTTCGTCGCGGCCGGCGTCACCGCGTCGCAGGGAATGGCCAGCCCGGCAGTCTGGTGGATGAGCGCGGAGCGTATCGGCGCCGCGGCGGCGTCGCCGTCGTTGCTGGCTACGGAAGCGTGGTTCATGGCAGGTCCTGTGAATCGAAAAAGGAGTCGGTGGCGCCGCTGCGGCGCCATTGCCGCCGGGTGACGCGGCGAGAAAAGATTCTGCGGCGGCGGTGTTGCCGCGCGATGAACGAATTGTTGCCGCCTGCCGCAACCCGGACGCGGACGCCGCGGCCTCGGCATGAGAAAATAGCCTCATGAAAGAAGCGAAGCGAAGCTTGGGCTGCGGGCGTTTCCGCCTTGCCCGCGACCGCCCCCTGATAATGGGCATCGTCAATCTGACGCCGGACTCCTTCTCCGGCGACGGCGTCGGCAGCGATACGCAGCGCGCCGTCGCCCATGCCCAGGCTCAGCTCGAAGCGGGCGCGGACATCCTCGACCTCGGCGCCGAGTCCACCCGACCGGGCGCCGCCCCGGTGGCCGCGACGGACGAAATTGCGCGCCTGCTGCCGGTATTGCGCGCCCTGCGCGACGTTCCGGTGCCGATTTCGGTGGATACCCTGAAAGCCGAGGTGATGCGCGCCGCCCTGGCCGAAGGCGCCGCCATGATCAACGACGTCGCCGCCCTGCAGGCGCCCGGCGCGCTGGCGGCCGTGGCCGCCTCGGACGCC
>JACRPB010000190.1 GCA_016214175.1 Rhodocyclales bacterium | reverse complement strand
AGCCAGCGCCGCGGCTGCAATTGCCACGCCGTCACCCACTGCACGCGCTCGGCGGGATTCGCCAGCAGCAGGCGCACCGGCGCCTTGCCGATTTCGGCCGTTGCCGCTTCGCCGGCAGCGACTTTCAGCGCCCCCTGTTCGTTGGCAATATCCACCTCGCCGGAGAGTACGACGAGCTGGGTGCGGCCGTCGGAACCGATCTCGACTTCCCAGTCCGTGCCGCGAATCGAGAGCGTGGCCGAGGGCGTTTCCATCGACAAGCGTGCCGCCGGCGCCACCGTCCCTGCCGGCGCCGTCGGCGGGCGCGCCTGGCTCCAGGCGCGACCCGAATTGAGCTTGACCACGCTCTGGTTCCACTCGGCGGCATCCGCCACGGTCTTGATCTGCATTTGGCTGTTCTGATTCAGCCGCAACTGGGTGCGGTCGGGCAGCAGGATCGCCATCTGGCTCAGGTCGCGCGTGCGCACGAAACCGCCGTTCCCGATCCTGTGCTGCGGCGCCGCCGGCTTCCAGTCGGCCTGGGCCGTAGCGCGCCGCTCGCCCTTGCCCGTCACGGCCACGATTTCCGCTTCGGCGGCGCCTTGCGCCACGGCCGGCAAGGTGGCGGACATCAGTGCGGCAAATCCGAGCATACGCAGCAGTGATCGATTCATCGTGGCGGTCTCGTCTGGCGTCTGGCGGCCTTGCCGGCCATGGGAGGACGCATGATAAGACAATCCGCGCACGCGCTCCGCGTGCCCGGTGCGCGCTGTCAAATTTGTTGCGCACCGGGGCGGCGTTCGCAAGCATAATGCGCTGCGGTTCAACAAAAAAACTTCCTGCCCCAATGCGGAGGACAGGAAAGGGAGGAGGGGGCTATGGCGGTCAATCCCGGTATTGACGCAGCACTCGTGGCGCTCGGCGGCGAAGGCGATGTCGATGCGTTGTTGTTCGGCAGCGCCTGGCAGATCGGCGCGGACGGCACGCTGAGTTTCAGCTTTCCCTATCCGGACAGCGTCTGGGACGCCTCCTACGTAAGCGACAGCGAGCCCGACCAGGGCTTCATTCCGCTGGCGAGCCAGAGCGAACGGCAGGCGGTGCGTGAGGCGTTGCTGGCCTGGTCGGCGGTGGCCGATCTGCAATTGCTCGAAGTGGCCGACGACGCAAGCGGCTACGGCGTGCTGCGCATCGGCTATACGAGCCTTGGCATGGACGCCGGTCAGCTCGGCTACACCTACGCGCCCAGCGACGCCGCCAACGGCGGCGACGTCTGGCTCAACGCGCAACTCCAGGGCAGCCTCTACGCAGACTTCGCCGCCGGCAGCCTGGCGGGCTTCGTCCTGCTCCACGAACTCGGTCATGCGCTCGGGCTCAAGCATCCGCACGAGGCGAGCCCGGCGAACGGCGCCACGCTCGACAGCCAGGCGGACAGTCTGTTCGAAACCGTGATGAGCTACCGCGTCTGGCCGGGCGTGGCGCTGACGCAGACCAACATCGACCGTCTGCCGACGACGCCGATGGCGCTGGACATCGATGCCTTGCAGGCGCTGTACGGCGCCAATGCCGCCTGCCGCAACGGCGACGACGTCTATGTCTATGACGGTGACGGCAAGTACCTCGAAACCATTTTCGACACGGGCGGGACGGATACCCTGCGCGTGACAGGCCGCCGTGCCGCCGAGATCGACCTGCGGCCGGACGCGTGGAGCCAGGTCGGCATACCGGTGCAGATCAACGGCGGCGAGATTCAAAGCGCCGACACGGTGCGCATCCATCGCGGCACGCAGATCGAGAATGCCGCCGGCGCGGACGGTGCCGATCGCCTGATCGGCAACGATGCCGACAACCGCCTGGACGGCGGGGCGGGCGACGACACGCTGGACGGCGGCGCCGGGGCCGACACGCTGAGCGGCGGCGCAGGCGCCGACCGCTTCGTGCTGGCTGCCGGTACGGCCGACGTCGTCGCCGACTTCGATCCCGCCGCCGGCGACCGGCTCGACGTCGCCCAGGTGGCCGCCCTATGGGTCGGCTATGTCGCCGGCAGCGATCCGTTCGCCGCCGGATACCTGGTGCTGGCCGACGTCGGCGACGACATGCTGTTGTCTTTCGACGGCGACGGTCGCGGCGGCGACACGGCGACCGTCGCCCTCGCCACCCTGCGCAATGTGCCCGCGGCGCCGGCCGTGGCAGCAGCCTGGCTGAACGACGGCGTCGCTGCACCGTCGCCGGGCGTGGTGCCGGGCACCGCGGCTACCGGCAGCGATCCGGTCGCCGGCGGCAACGTGCAGGCCTTCGCGATCGGCAGCACCGGGCAGAATCTGGCGCCGACCTTCGGCGTCGGCGACGGGGCGGTCTTTACCGACATGGGGCAAGGCGCGAGCACCGACAACGCGCAAAGCGTCGTCGTCCAGGCCGACGGCAAGATCCTGGTGGCCGGCTATGCCGGGTCCGCCACTGCCGGCTACGACTTCGCCCTGGTGCGCTACAACGCCGACGGCAGTCCGGATACGGGCTTCTCCGACGACGGCAAACTCGTCACCGACCTGGGCAGTGCCGCCGACGACGGCCTCAGCGTGGCCCTTCAAAGCGACGGCAAGATCCTGCTGGCCGGCTATACCTGGAACGGCACCGACTACGATTTCGCGCTGGCGCGCTACGGCGCCGACGGCAGTCTGGACCCGACGTTTTCAAGCGACGGCGTGGCCGCTGCCGATTTTCTGCTGAATGGGGACAACGACACCGGACAAAGCGTCGCCGTCCAGGCCGACGGCAAGATCGTCGTGGCGGGCAGCACGCAATTCGTCAATTACTCCTATCGCTACGATCCGAGCTACCCCTACTACAGTTCCTACTATCCCTATCCTTGGGGCTACCGCTACTACTACCACAACGACTACGACATCGCCCTGGCGCGCTTCAACGCGGACGGCAGCCTGGATACGGGCTTCTCGGGCAACGGTTTGCAGACCTACGACTACAGCCCCGGCGACGAACTGATCTACGACGTCGCGTTGGATGCCAATGGCAAGATCCTGGTCGTGGGCAGTACGCTTGGCTGGAACGGCGCGCGCTACGACTACGACCTGGTATTGGTGCGCTACGACGCCGGCGGCAACGTGGATGCCGCGTTCTTCAGCAACGCCAACAGCGACCGCGCTTTTGCCAGCAGCAGCACCGACGACGAGGGCCAGAGCGTCGCCGTGCAGAGCGACGGCAAGATCGTGGTGGCCGGCAAGACATGGAACGGCTTCAACTGGGATTTCGCGGTCTTCCGCTTCAATGCCGACGGCACCAAGGACACCTCGTTCAGCGCCGACGGCAAGACGGCCACCGGCATCGGCAGTGGCAACGACGTCGGCCAGAGCATCGTCGTCCAGTCCGACGGCAAGATCCTGGTGGCGGGCACCAGCCAGAACGGCGGCTACTACGATTTCGCACTGGTGCGCTACAACGCCGACGGCAGTCTCGATACGACGTTCTCGGGCGACGGCAAACTGACGACCGGATTCAACGTCACGCTCGATTCGACGAAGAGCGTCACGCTACAGGCCGACGGCAAGATCCTCGTCGCCGGCTACGGCTGGAACGGCAACAACACCGATTTCGCGCTGGTGCGCTACAACGTCGACGGCAGCCTCGACCTCTCGTTCGACGGCAGCAATTCCCTCGACGGCGCGCCGGTCTATGTCGAAGACGGCGCGCCCGTGGTGCTCGACGCCGACGTCCAGGTCTACGACCCGGAACTCGCCGTTGCCGGCAGTTACGCCGGCGCCACGCTGACGCTGGAGCGTCACGGCGGCGCCAGCGCCGAGGATTCCTTCGTCGCCGCCGGTACGCTCGGGGCATTGGTGCAGGGCGGCGATCTCGCGGTGTCCGGTAGCGTCGTCGGCACCGTCACCCAGAACGGCGGCGGTACCCTGGTGCTGACCTTCAACGGCAACGCCACCGGTGCGCTGGTGAACTCGGTGCTGCAATCCCTCGCCTATCTCAACGTGTCCGATGCGCCGCCGGCCGCGGTGCAGATCGACTGGCGTTTCGGCGACGGCAACGCCGGCGTCCAGGGCGGTGGCGGTACGCTCGCCGCCACGGGCAGTACCACGGTGACCGTCGTCGCGGCCGACGATGCCGCGCCCGCCTTCTCCGGCACGGCCGTCGTCGACGCGTTTTCCGGCACCGCCGTCGGCGACCGGCTCTACGGGCGCGGCGGCGACGACACGCTGCTCGGCAACGGCGGCGCCGATCTGCTCGACGGCGGCGATGGACAGGACACCCTCGACGGCGGTCCCGGCAACGACACGCTGATCGGCGGTCCCGGCAACGACGGGCTCGACGGCGGCAGCGGCGACGACAGCGTCTATGGCGGCGACGGCGTCGACTTCTTCACCCGCAACGCCGGGCAGGGCAGCGACACGCTTGCCGGCGGCATGGACGGCGACTGGTTCTACTTCGGCTCCGGCCAGGCCGGCGCGGACGCGGAGACGGTGCGCGCCGCCGGCGATGGCGGCGACGACTGGTTCCTGGTGGACATCGGCAGCGCCGCCGGCCTCGCGCTGGGCGCCATCGAGATCGCCGGCGGTGCCGGCGCGGACGTCTATCTCCACGTCGCCGGCTACGCCACCGGCGGCGACCTCAATCCCAACAACATTCCCGAACTCGCGGCGGTCTCGCTGCCGACGCTGACCGTCACGGATTTCGCGCCGGGCGCGACCGGCGACCGCATCGCGCTGAGCTACCTGCTCGAACTCAGCGCCAGCCAGGCCAACGGCTATGCCGGCGGCAATCCCTTCAATGCGGCGCTCGGCTATTTCCGGCTGCGCGCGTCCGCCGCCGGCACGCTGCTCGAATGGGACATGGACGGCGCTGCGCGCAGTGGCCACGAATACGTCGCGGTGATGGAACTGCGCGGCGTGGCCGGCGCCGACTTGAGCGCCGACAACTTCATCGAGCGCTTCTCGCCCGACGGTCTGCCCGGCGGTACGTCCGTCGTCGGCGAATCCTATATCGGCGACGTTGACTGGTTCTACGGCCAGATCTACGGCTTGCCGGCCAGCGCCGACGATGCGCTCACCGGCGGCTATGCCAACGACCTCATCCAGGGCTATACGGGGAACGACACCCTGAACGGCTATGCCGGCAACGATTCGCTGGAGGGCGGCGACGGCGACGACCTCATCTATGCCTGGGCCGGCGACGACACCGTCAAGGGCGGCACCGGCAACGACGTGCTCTACGGTAATCGCGGCGACGATCTCGTTTATGGCGATGCCGGCAACGACACGCTGGAGCACGGCGCCGGCAACGGCAACGACACGCTCTACGGCGGCGCCGACGACGATACTTTCGTCGTCACCAGCGGCAACGTCGCCGGCAGCGCCGAGGCCGTCCGCGTCTATGGCGAGGCCGGCAGCGACTGGCTCTGGTTCGCGATCGCCGGCGCTCCGGTCGGCGGCACCATCCGCGCCACGGGCGGCGCCGGGCAGGACTATTTCGCTTTTCTGTCGAGCGCCGGCGCACGGTCGGGACTGACCGTCACCGATTTCACGCGCGGGTCCGGCGGCGACGCGATCTACCTGGAGCCGCTGCTCGATGCCAGCGCCAGCGGCGGCAACGGCTACAGCGGCGGTAATCCCTTCGCCGCGGACCTTGGCTACCTGCGCCTGCGCGATTCGGGCGGCGCCACGCTGCTCGAATGGGATATCGACGGCGTCGCCAACGGCGCCGGTTTTGTGACCGTGATGACCATGGAGGGCGTCGCCGGCGCCGGCTTCACCGCCGACAACTTCTTCGGCGGCATGTCGCCTACGGGCGCCGAGACGGCTGGGTTCGTCGAGGAAGGCACGGCCGCCGGCGACATGGTGATGGGCAGCTACGCCGCCGACCGGCAGTCCGGTCTGGGCGGCAACGATGTGTTCATCGGTCTCGGCGGGGCCGACAGTCTCGACGGCGGCGACGGCGACGACCTTCTCGCCGGTTTTTCCGGCCACGACTTGCTGAGCGGCGGCAGCGGCAGCGACTCGCTGCTGGGCGGCATGGGCAACGACAGCGTAGACGGCGGCGACGGCGACGACCTGCTGCTTTACGGCTACGGCGAAGGCGACGATACCCTGGCCGGCGGCGCCGGCAACGACACGATCTGGCTGGCCGCCGGCGCTTTCGCACCGACGACCGCCAACGTCGTCGTTCTTGGCGGTGCCGGCGAAGATCTGCTCGGCATCGACATCGGCGTCGCCGGCGCCGCGCTTGTGAGCGTCGTCGCCACGGGCGGCAGCGAGCGCGACGAATACGCATGGGGCTATACGGACAACAACGCCAGGGCCGACGGCGTGGCCGTCGTGCCGGCCCTGACCGTCGCCGACTTCGTCGCCGGCGTGGGCGGCGACAGCTTCGACGTCGCGGCGCTGCTCGAAGTCAGCGCCCTCGCCCCGGCGAGCGCCGCACCGGCCGCCGCCACGGCGAACGCCGGGCCGGCGCTGATTCCGAGCGTCGCGGCCGGCGTCGCCACCGGCTCGGCCAGCTACACCGGCGGCAACCCCTTTACCGCCGGCTACCTGCGCTTCGCGCAGACGCAGGGCGACACCGTCTTTTACTGGGATCGCGACGGCAGCGCCGGAACCCTGTACGGCGAGGTGGCCATCGCCACCCTGACCGGCGTGCAGGCTGCCGCCGTCAATGCCCACAACTTCAAGGCCGTGGTCAGCAACGGCACCGACGGCGACGACCTGCTGTGGGGCGGTCTCGGCGTCGATACCCTGGCCGGCGGCGCCGGCAGCGACATCCTCGACGGCAACCTCGGCCCCGATTCGATGACCGGCGGCGCGGGCGGCGACACCTATTACGTCGACGACGCCGGCGACCTGGTCGTCGAAACCGCCGACGCTCAGGCATTGGTGCTGGGCTTCGACTTCGCTGTCGATCCGCAACCCGTCGATCTCGGCAGCGCCGTCGATAGAGTCGTCGCCAGCATCAGCCACACGCTGGCCAACTACGTCGAATATCTGACCCTGGCCGGCAGCGGCGATCTGGCGGGCGGCGGCAACAATCTCGGTAACAGGATCGTCGGCAACAGCGGCGACAACGTTCTGGAAGGCGGCGCGGGCAACGATACGCTGGACGGAGGGCTCGGAACCGACAGCGCGAGATACGCCGGCGCTTTCGCGACCTACAGTATCGCCGCGACGGCGGACGGCCATACGGTCGGCGACGGGAATACAAGCGACGGCGACGACGGGACGGACAGCCTGATCGGCATCGAACGCCTGATCTTCGCCGACCTGAGCATGAGCCTGACAAGCAACAACCTGCCGCTCGGCGTCGTCACGATCAGCGGCGACGCGCGCCAGGGGCAAACTCTGGCGGCCGCGAACACGCTGCTCGATCCCGACGGAATGGGGGCCATCGGCTACCGGTGGCAGGCGGACGGTGTCGACATTGCCGGCGCGACGACGAGCACGCTGGTCCTCGATCAGGCCCTCGTCGGCAAGGCGATCAGCGTTACCGCGGCCTACACCGACGGCCACGGTACGGCGGAAAGCGCCGTCAGCGCGGCGACGGCGGCCGTCGCCGGCGTCCCGGACGTCGTGGTCGGCCAGACGGTCGCCGTGCGCGTCTATGCCTGGAAGAGCCACCATCTGCTCGCGGGCGTCGCCCTCGACGCCGACCATCAGACGGGAAGCGACGGTAGCGCCAGCTTTGCCGGCGCGGGCGGCACGCTGAGCCTGGGGCCGGCGTTGGCGGCGGACGACACGGCACGCGCCGCGGTGAACCTTCAGGACGCCATCGCCATTCTGAAGATCATCGTCGGCCTCGACGTCAATGGCGCCGGCAAACCGCTGTCGCCCTATCAGGCCCTCGCCGCCGACTTCGACGGCAGAGATGGCGTGAATCTGACCGATGCAATCGGCGTGCTCAAGCACGTCGTCGGGCTGACCGCACCGGCGCCGGCGTGGCTGTTCGCGAACGAGACGGATACCGCTCCCGACGCCGGTGCGACCGTGAATGCGGACGTGAAAGCCGACGCCAGCGTCGGCCTGGTCGGCATCCTGCGCGGCGATGTCGACGGGAGCTGGGCGGGCGGTAGCCCCGGACCGGACGCGGCTTATTTCGAGAATCTGGTGGCGAGCCAGCCGGGGCTCAACCTCGGCCAGTGGGGTATTTACTGATCGCGCGCCGCGACGGCGGCTGGTGCGGCCCCATCGAGCCGCGAGACGTCAGGCTTCCCGCTATTTTTCGACGGCCGGGGCCGCGTCTTCCGGCTTTTTCTGCACCAGCACGCCTTGCTTGACCAATTGCTCGATGACCGTGGATAGGGCGCCATGCAGGCGCACTGCCGCCTCGACCGGCAGGATCAGATCGCCGTCATGGACGAGCACGGTGTCGACCTTGTTGCCTTCCTTTTGCGGCTGGAGGCGCGACGCCAGGCAGGAGATCTTGATGATCGGGCCGCGAATCGCGGCGCCGCCGATGACTTCGATGAATTTGTCCTGGGACATGGGCTTCCTCGGCTGGTTGCGGTGGTTGGAATCGGATGTCGATTGTATGCGCGGCGACTCGCCGTGCGCAAGGATTCCCCGGCGCTGCCGCCGGCCGCGGCGGAATGTCCTCACTCGCCGGACAAGTTCTGCGCCGAAGATCATCGAAAGCTGATACACTGCGCGCCGCGTTGGCCCTTATCAGTCATTGCCGCGCGTCGCGAATAGATCCTCTTGCCGCGTTTCTCCCCCCAAAGCGTTTCTGCCTCGACTGGTTCGTGCCTGTGCACGTTGGGCCGAATCCAGGAGTACTCCAATGCAGTTCACCGATCTCGGCCTGCGCGCCGAACTATTGCGTGCCATCGCCGATCAAGGCTACGACACCCCCACCCCGATTCAGGCTCAGGCGATTCCGGTCGTGCTCGAAGGCCGCGACCTGATGGCCGCCGCCCAGACCGGCACCGGCAAGACCGCCGGCTTCACCCTGCCCATCCTGCAGCGCCTCGCTTCCGCCGACGCGCTGTCGCTACAGAAATTCAAGCCGCGTGCGCTGATCCTGGTGCCGACGCGCGAACTCGCGGTGCAGGTGCATGAAAGCGTGCGCACCTACGGCAAGCATCTGAAGCTGAAGTCGGTCGCCATCTTCGGCGGCGTCGGCATCGGCCCGCAGATCCACACCCTGCGCGCCGGCGTCGACATCATCGTCGCCACGCCGGGGCGCCTGCTCGACCACATCAATCAACGCAGCGTGAACCTCTCCGGCATCGAGGTCCTGGTGCTCGACGAGGCCGACCGCATGCTCGACATGGGCTTCATCAACGACATCCGCAAGATCCTGGCGCTGGTGCCGAAGAAGAAGCAAAGCCTGCTGTTCTCGGCGACTTTCTCCGACGACATCCGCGCGCTCGCCACCGGCCTGCTGCGCGAACCCGTCAGCGTCGAGGTTGCGCGCCGCAACGCGCCGGCCGAAGCCGTGGCGCAATCGGTCTATCACGTCGACCGCGACCGCAAGAAGGAACTGCTGGTGCAGTTGATCAACGACCACAACTGGCATCAGGTACTCGTGTTTACGCGTACCAAGCACGGCGCCGACGCGCTCTCCGAGCGGCTCGGCAAGGCCGGCATCAAGTCCGCGGCCCTGCACGGCAACAAGAGCCAGGGCCAGCGCCAGCGCGCGCTCGAAGACTTCAAGCGCCTCAAGGTGAACGTGCTCGTGGCCACCGACATCGCCGCCCGCGGCATCGACATCGACGAACTGCCGCACGTCGTGAACTACGAATTGCCGCACGTGTCGGAAGACTACGTGCACCGCATCGGCCGCACCGGCCGCGCCGGCAGCTCGGGCGCGGCGGTGTCGCTGGTCTGCGTGGACGAGCACCGCCTGCTGCGCGACATCGAGCGCATGCTGAAGAAGGAAATCGAGAAGCGCGTCGTGCCGGGCTTCGAGCCCGATCCGCGCATCAAGCCGGAACCGATCCAGACCGGCCGTGGCGCTCGTGGCGGCGCGCCGCGTTCCAGCGCGCCGGCCGGCGGACGCGGCGCACCGCGCGCCAAGCCGGGCGGCGGCAAACCGGCGCGCGGCAACGCGTCGACCGGCAAGGGCGCCGGCCACCATAGCGGCGCGCGGCACCACTGAAACCGCAGTTCTTGGCGCGCCCGGCGGGCGCGCTAAGTCTGGTCTCCGGACCGCTGTGCGACGAGGTGAAGTACGCAGCCGACGGCTAGGCCGCCGGTCATCACGGCCAGCGTGTAATGGCCGAAGATTCCGTCGTAGTAGCGGTCGCCGCCGAACCACCAAGACACCAGCAGAAAGAACAGGCCGATCGAGAACCACAGCATCAGGGCCAGCGAAACGGCTCGCGTGGCCGAGGGTATGGGTGTTCCGGCGTTGGTTGTCATGTGGTCTCCTCTTGAGTTCTTCTTGGAAAACTCCTTGTAGGGCAACCTTAGGATCGGCTCTGTCGAAAGTCAAATAGCTTGTACGAATGCGGCGTCGCCGCATGCCGCGCTAACGCCTGATCCAGCGGATGTTGCGGCCGTAGGGCGGCTGGAAGTTGCCGGCCAGTTCGAGGCGGGCGTTGTGGCGCTGGCCGGAGAAGGCGAGCAGGACTGCCGCATGGCCGCGAACGGCGCCGTCGGCATCGACGTCGGCCGTGCCGGTGGCGGACATCGGGCCGGCATCGAGGCGCATTTCGCGCAATTGCGTCCGCCCCACTTCGTGGAGCACGCTGCCTTCGAGCTTGGCGAAGCGCGTGCGGCCGCCGACGCCGAGGTTCTTCAGCACGCTGCCGAGATCCACGCCGCGCAGGGTGCCGCGCGCGATCGAGAAGCGGCCGGCTAGGCGCGGCGCCGGCCGCTCGGCATCGTCGAGCGGCAGGGCGAACGCGGCCGTCAGATCGAGCCGGCCTTCGTCGAAGAGTTCGGGGTACAACTGCGCCGCGTCGATCCGCTTGGCCAGCACTTCGCCCTCCAGGCTTAGGGTCGCTCCCCATGCCAGTCTGGCGTTGCCGTCGATGCCGCCGCCGAGGACGCGGCCTTCGATCGTGGTCAGTTCCAAGGCGTGGCGACCGACCGTGCCGGTGGCGCGCAAGTCGGTGATTTTCGGCGCCGCCGCGAACGGCAGGGCGAGCGAACTTGCGCTGGCGACGACTTGTATCGATTCCGCGTTCGGCTGCAGTTCGACGCCTATCCTGCGGTCCTGGGAGCGGGCGACGATTTTCTGCCAGCGCCCGTCGGCGCCGACATCGGCGCTGACGTCGAAGGTCGGCAGGCTGAGGTTCCCCACGTCTACCGCGACGTTGCCCGCTTCCACGCGGCCGAAGGCGACGCTGTGCGCGCCCGCCTTGCCCAACAGCAACCAGGCGAGTCCCTCGGCGCGGACGCGGGGCGCGTCGAGTTCGATCATCGTGAAAGCCGGATGGTCGCTGAGCAAGGTGGCAAACTCCGCGATCATCCTGACCCGCGGAATCTCGATCTGGCCGCCGGCGCCGATGGACACGCCGTCCAGGCGCCAATGCGGCTGCGGCACCAGCGACAAGTGGACTGCGCGGATATTCACCGGCTGTTCGAGTTGCCGGGAGGCCGCCTGCTCGAAGCTCCTGACGCGCCAGGTAAAGGGCAATAGATGCAGCAGGATCAGGCCTACCACGAGCAGCCAGCCCAGGCTCCAGGCGACGGGTTTGCCCCAGCGGATTCGCCGCCGCCGAGGAAGGGGAGCGGCACCCGTGGGTTCCGCGGCTCGCGGTTTGAGGGGCGATGCGATGCGCGGCGCGGGGGCGAATGCCGGTTCGCGCCGGGGGCTTCTTCGTTCGTCCTGCCGAAATATTATTTCCTCTTCCTGCTGCGGCGCCGCTTCGTCTTCGTCGCGCGCAAGCGGCTCGCTCGGCGCCTCGGCCTCATGCCGGGCCAGTTCCGCGATCTGCCGCTTCAATCTGTCCGCGGCTTCGCGCCTGGCGGATTCGGCGGCTTCCCTTGCGGTCCGCTCGCCCGCTTCTGCTTCATTGCGTGCCGCGGCTGCGCGTGCCGCTTTTTCTTCGGCTTCGCGGCGGGTGCGTTCCGCGGCGGTGCGCCGGGCGTGTTCCGCGGCAGCGCGTGCGGCCTGTTCTTCGGCTTCGCGGCGGGCGCGTTCCGCAGCGGCGCGCTGGGCCTGTTCTGCGGCGCGTGCCGCTTCTTCTTCGGCTCCACGGCGGGCGCGTTCCACGGCGGCGCGCCGGGCTTGTTCTGCGGCCGCGCGTGCGGCCTGTTCTTCGGCCTCGCGGCGGGCGCGTTCCGCGGCGGCGCGCTGGGCCTGTTCAGCGGCCGCGCGTGCCGCCTGTTCTTCGGCCTCGCGGCGGGCGCGTTCCGCGGCTTCGCGCTGGGCGTGTTCCGCGGCCGCGCGTGCCGCCTGTTTCTCGGCCTCGTCTCTGGCGAGCTTGTCGCTCTCGCGCTTGGCGCGCGCCGCGGCGCGGCGTTTGGTTCGGATCTCGGCCCAGCGTTTGGCCGTGTCCTCGGCCTTGCGTCGCGCTGCCGCGTCGGTTTCCTCGCGCACCTGGTCGGCCTGCATTGCGGCGACCCATTGTCGCGAGGTGAAATCGAGATCGGCGCCTTCGTCCGGCGCGGGCGACGACGGCGCGTCGATGTCGTGCCCCCCCGCCGCGCGGATGAATCCTTCGTCGGCGAGGCGTTCCAGGACCGCTTCCAGCCCGGAGCCCGGCCAATCGCCGAGCCGCATTTGCAAATCGTCCAGCGACGACTTGCCGTCGACCTTGTTGAGCAGGCTGCGCAACTCGCGCGGCAGCAGATGCGTGCTGCCTGACGCTTCGCGCATGCCCTTGCCGGTCTTGGTGATAACGTTCTTGTGGTCCATGACTTCCCGGTTCTCTGAGCGCATGCAATGACCTGTCCGTTGGACTCGCGCTTTCGGGAAGCGTGCGACGTATCGCCAAAGGCGGAGCCGCGCTCATCATCCGCCGCCAGAATCGGGAACTGAAGCTGTCGGGCTGCGCCGACAGGCCGCATGCGCCGGGTCGCGGCGTGCCGTGACGCCGCGCCGGGTCTTACGGGCGGGCTACTCGAGCAGCCCGTGCGCGGCGGCGTAGGACAGCAATTGCGTCGGATGCGCCAGGTTCAACTTCCGCAGGATGCGGTTCCTGTGGCAAGCGACGGTCTTCATGCTGCGCGCCAGGGTGTGGGCAATCTGATCCGGCGCCTGGCCGTCGACGCTCATCAGGAAGACCTGGAATTCGCGGTCGGACAGTGCGGCATGCGGCGGCGGGCGGGCGTTGTCCATGCGCGCGCGCGCCATCTGCTCGGCCAGTTCGGCGCTGACATGGATGCCGCCGGCGGCGATCTTGCGGATGACCGCGAACAGGAGATCCCGGTCGCTGTTCACGCGCAGGTAGCCGGCGGCGCCGGCGCGCAGCGCGCGCTGCGCGTACCGCTGCTCGCTGTGACTGCCGAGCGCGAGAATCGGCAGTTCGGGCCGGTCCCTGCTGATGCGGCGCACCAGGTCGAGTTCGTTGCGTTCGGTCATGCGCATGCCCAGAATCAGCACGGCACGCCCGCAGCGGCTGAGGCCGCTCGGCCATGCTTCGCCGTCGCTGACGAGCATGTCGTTGGCCGCGGCAATGCACTGCCGCAAGTCGACGCCGAGCGCGTCCTGTTCGTCGGCGATGCAGATGGCGATCTTCCCGCCGCTGCGGTCGCCGACATGCGGCGTCGCTCCGCCGCCGAAGGCGTGGCGTGCGCGCCGCGCCGCCGTCACGGCGAGCCGCTCACGCACCGCCGAAGAATCCGATGCCGACCAGGATCAGCAAGGTCAGGCCGCAAGCGATCAGCACCAGGCCGAGCACCTTCGAGCCGCGCGTCATCGGCTGCGACGGCACATCGACCAGATACTTCTCCAGCTCGCCGGCGGCAACCAGGCGCTTGTACTGCTCGGTATGCTCGCGGCGGAACTCTTCTATCGTCTGCACGCCGGTGAACATGACGACGTCGGGCGGCGGCATCTTGTCCGGACGGAAGTGGTTGTTGAAGAAATGCACGGTGAACAGGAACACGGCGCAGAGGAAACCTTCCTCGCCGTGGACCAGCATCGCGACGTTGAACACCCAGCCGGGCAGGTACTGCGCGGTGACGTGCGGGAAGGCCATCATCATGCCGCTGCCGCCGATGATGAACATGCCCCAGAACACCGCCCAGTAGTCGAACTTTTCCCAGTAGGTCCAGCGGTCGAAGGTCGGTCGCGGCCCCTTGTCGACGAACCACTTGAACATGCCCCAGGCGTCGGTGAAGTCCTGCCAGCGCGGCAGCAGCGATTCCGGGCCGAAGAAGCGGAAGGTCTTCCAGGTGCGGGCGATGTTGATGGCGACGCCGACGATATGGAGGAAGAAAATGCCGAGCATGATGGCCGCGGCGACGCGGTGGACGTAGCCGGTGACCTTGGGGCCGCCGAATGCTTGAACCACCACGGGTGCCCACGCCGTCTCGGCATAGAACACGGTCATGCCGGTGAGGATCAGCACCATGACGCTGATGGCGAAGCAGATGTGGCCGATGCGCCAGATCAGGCCGAAGCGGCGCACCGCCTTGCCGGTCAGTTCCTTGGGCAGGTCTTCGGTGCGCACGTGCAGGTGCGCGCGGCCGAGCTTGTGGTCCATGTATTCGCGATACCACCAGAGCAGGGAATGCGCCCAGAAGTAGGCGAAGACGAACAGCAGCAGTCCGCCCATGAAGCGCGCCGAATACCAGACCTGCGGATAGCGCTCGCGGTCGTGGGCGTGGGCGTGCGCGCCGAAGCTGACGAAGCCGGCGGTCGCCTCGGGCAGGTCCTTCTTGCCGTTGTGGCACTGGCGGCAGGTCTTGAGCCGGTTCTTCTCGCTCACCTTGGCGCGCGGGTCGTCTACCTTGGCGATGGTATGGCTGCCGTGGCAGTCGTAGCACTTGGCCGTATAGGCGTAGCCGAGGCGGGCGACCTGGCCGTGGTAGGTGCCGAGATAGGTCTTCAGGTTCTCCTGGTGGCAGGAGCCGCAGTTGGCGGTGATGGCGAGCTTGATCGGGTCGGCCGAGGTGCTGCCGATGGCATGCGTGGTGTGGCAGTCGACGCAGACGGCCGACTTCAGGTTGCCTTTGTCCTGGGTTTCCTTGCCGTGTATCGACTTCTTGTAGTCGTCGAGTTCGTCGCTATGGCAGGTCTCGCCGCAGAGCGCGGGCGTGGAAAGGCGCCATTGGGCGTAGGCCAGCGTGTCCTTGGCCGGTACGAGAAAAGTATGGGTGTCGTGGCAGTCGTTGCAGGTGGCGTTGAGCCGCGACTTGTCTTCCTTGTTCTGCCGCGCATGGAAAGACGCACGATAGGCGGCGATGTTCTTCGCCACGCTGTCGAAGCCGGGGGCCAAGGGCTTGCCGGCGGCCTGCGCCTGCGTCGCCAGGTCTTCGTGGCACTTCGAGCACTCCGTCACCTTCGCGTCCGCCGCCTTCTTGTGCGGCGCGG
Source organism: Rhodocyclales bacterium (assembly GCA_016214175.1). Classification (GTDB taxonomy): domain Bacteria; phylum Pseudomonadota; class Gammaproteobacteria; order Burkholderiales; family Rhodocyclaceae; genus Nitricoxidireducens. The sequence continues at coordinate 24,274 of JACRPB010000190.1, read as the reverse complement.
CGGCGTCGGTGATTTCGGTGTGGCAGGTCACGCATTGCATCTTGGCGTGCACCGCTTTGCCGTACCCGTCCGGCGTCACCGCCTTTAGTGCGCGCGTGCCGTCGGCGCCAGGCACCTCGATGGCTTGCGCCTTGGCGTCGTGGCAGGTGAGACAAGCGGCGTTGTCGAGACCGGCGGCGGAAGCCGCACCGGCGGCGAGGAAAGCGCAAAGGGCGCAGACGTAGACGACGATGCGGTGGGTCACGATGGATCCGGAGTTATTGGAACTTGTAGATGTAGCGGGCGCCGATGAAATTGGAAGTTTGCTTCGGATTCGACAGGACCTGGGTACCGTCGGTGGCCGTGCCGTAAGTGAAGGGGCTGCCGTCGGCGAACAACCACGACCAGTCGTTGGTCTTCCAGCGCTCGTGGATCAGGTCGACGCGCAGGTCCGAGTTCTTGTCGAGCGCATAGACGCCGAACAGCTTGAGCGTCACGATCTGGTTCCTGATGTTCGGCAAGGCGTTGTTGCCGGCCGGGTAGGGCGTCAGCGTCGTGCCGAGGCCGGTCACCGTGATGTCGGACGGATATTCGGCGCGCGTTTCGGTCCATTGCAGATCGGCGCCGACGTTGAAGGCGCCGCTGACTTTTCCGCGCACGCCGAGGCCGAGCGCGTCTTCCGCGTCGGTGAGGTGCGTCGTCCGCTGCGCTTCCAGGTTGTTGGGAGCGGCCTGCTGCCAGCGGGCGTTGTATTGATTGGCGCGCGTGTTGTCGTGGGACAGCCAGCCCGTGACCTGCCAGTTGCGGCTGATCGCATAGCTGGCGTCCAGCGAATACAGGTTCGACGTGCCGTCGCGCAAGCCATACGGCCGTGCGGCATCGTTGCCGTATTCGTCCTTGGCCGCTTCGACGTTGACCTGGAGGGAGAAGGCCTCCGACGGCATCCAGTCGGCCGACAGGCGCCACTTGTTCCGCGTGCGATCGGCGATGTGGATCGGGTTGATCTGATCGGACTGCGTCGCTTCGGTTCCGCTGTAGGCGGAGCCCTTGCGCTTGCCCTGCAGATAAGCCACGCTGCCGTTGACGGTGTCGGACAAGGCGCGGCGTAACTGCAAGCGGTAGGTGGTTTCGTCGAGGCCCGCCCGGAACGGCACGAAACGCTCAGTATCCGTGCCGGCCACGAGGTTGCCGACGGGCAAAGTGCGGTCCTGATTGCTGAGGTCCAGTCCGGCGATCAGGCTGAAGTTTTCGGGCAACTGGTAAGTGCCTTCGAGCTTGCCGGCCAGCGTCTTGTAGTTGTAGGGCGTGTTGTGCACGATCGTCGGACCGGCACCCGTGGTGACGTAAGTCGCGACCGGCGTCTTGTCGTCCTCGTTCCGGTAGCGCAGGCTGGCGACGACGGAAAGGTCGCGCAGCGGGCGCGCCGTGAGGCCCAGTTGGTAGAGGGTGGTGTCGATCCGGCCGTTCAGGTTCGTCGGCGCGGTGGCTAATGCCAGTCCGGCGATGTCGGCGGTCGCGAGATGTTCGTTCTGCGTCGCACGCGAATACTGGACCTTGAAGGTGCCGCGCGTCGTCGGCGTAAAACTGTAGCCGCCGTCGAGGAACAACTGGTGCGCCTGATTGTCGAGCGGCAGGGTCAGATAGTAGATGCCGGCGCCGGTGGAGAGCGCGGTGGTGACGAGGGAGTTGGCGTTGTCGTACCAGCTCCCGTAATAGCCTCCGGACAGTTGCAATTGCTTGCCGGTGTGACTCAGCGTGGCCTCGATCTGGCGCGTGCGGGCATCGATCGGTTCCACCGAGAATTCGGCTGCGCCGCCGCGCCCCCACTGGCGCGTGCCGTCCTTGGTTTCCTGCTTGAAGTTGATCGCGAACTTGAGTTCCGGACTGATGTGCTTGACGAGATCGAGGTCGAACTTCTTGCGCTGGGTGCCCAGCGTGACTTCGCTGCGCGCTGGATTGGCGGCGCTGATGGTCGTCAGCGTCGTCGTGCCGATGCCCTGCGTGGCCGTGTTGAAAGTGTACGGGTTGTCGCGCGTCAGTTCGTTGTAGCGGAGGTTGGCGGCGCAGTCGCCCTGGCGTTCGTAGCCGGCACCCAGCTCGCGGGTCGTGGTACCCAGGCTGCGTGCCGTAAAGGTCATCCAGGTTCCGGTGGCGTCGTCGCGCTTGACGATGTCGGCATCGAACAGACCGTAGGCGCCATTGTCGCGCATGCCGTCATGGATCCCCTGCTGCGGACGTTTGGCGGACCAGTTGCCGACGCCTAGCGATACCGAACTGCTCGGCTTGGACAGTTCTGCGACGTCGAGTTCTTGAGCGAAACCCTGGCCGTAGGCAAGCAGCAGGGCGGTGGCAAGCGTCGTCAGCTTGAAAGTAGTGTGCGTCATGATCGATCTCCTTCAACCGCTCAGCGACGGAAGCGACCGACGGTCGCGGAATTCTGGCTGCTGTTGCTGCCATGAATGTTGGTGTGGCAGTTCAGGCACCCCCTGCCGATCGCGCCCAGCAGCGACGTGCTGGTCGTGCGCGTCGTCGGCTGGCCCGGCGTTTGCCCAGGGTGGCTCGAATGGCTATGGCATTCCTGGCACAGGAAGGGCGTGCGCGACTTGAGCAGGTTGGCGGCCGTGGTGCCGTGCGCCTGGTGGCAGATCGAGCAATCCTCGGACACCGGCTGATGGTTGTGCACGAAGGGGCCGCGCTTCTCCATGTGGCAGGTGTAGCAGGTGTCGTTCACGCTGCTCTTCACGAGCTGCTTCGGGTTGTCGCCATGGACGTTGTGACAGGACGAGCAGGCCATCTTGCCTTCGGGCACCGGATGGTGGGAAACCCTGGCCATCTGCGCACGCTGTTCCTTGTGGCAGGTGAAGCAGACTTCCGTTTGGGCGGTCTTGTCGCGCACGCGGTCCTGGGCGGTGTGGATCTGGTGGCAGGAGGTGCAGGCGACATCCTGTGAGCCGTGCTTGCTCAATTGCCAGCCGATGCGGTTGCCGCCCTGATGGCAGCTCAGGCAGGCGGCGTTGCGCGTCTCGACCGGCGTCTGGGTTCTCATGCTGAACACCGTGTCCGGTTTCGGCGGCTTGCCGCTGCCCTTGTGCGCCAAATGCTTTTCGCTCTCGCCGTGGCAAGCGGTGCAGGTCGGGGTGCGGGCGTCGGCGACGGTGCCATGCTTGGTCTTGCCGATGTTGAGCACCTGCGGATGCAGTTCCAGCATCGTCGGCTTGGGGACGTCGGCTTCGTCGTGGCAACCCGTGCACTTGGCATCGCCCTTGAGAATGAGATCCTTGGCCGGCTCCTTCTTCTCGGCCGCCGGCGCGGGGGCATCGGCGGCAACCGCCGGCGCGCTCGACATTCCGATGATGCCGATCACAGCAAACAACGTTAACAAAGCCTTCATTTGTGCCTCCCTCGCCCCGAAAATTCGGGCTGGAAAAGTTGAACCCGTGCCGTACGCCAGCGCGTGCCGGCTCCGCTTCAGCGCGAAAGAATCCAGTCGGCCAGATTCTTGATGGCCTTCGGATCCTTGGTGTCGATGATCTTGTGTTCTTCTTCGGTGCCGTCCTCGAGCTTCACCTTGGGGCCCGTGGTGAGGTTCTTGAGGATGGCCTTCTCGCCTTCGGCTTCCTTGCCCTTGTACTTGGCGGCGATCTTCTTGTAGGACGGGCCCTTCTTCGTCTTATCGACGGCATGGCACTTGAAGCAATCGTTGTCCGTCGCCAGCTCCTTCGCGGCATCCGCATCGAGGGCCGAGGCCGCCGCCGAAAACATCAGGGCAGCGATGCCGACCGCCGCGGTGGCCAACGCAGAACGCGGGATGCAAGTCATGTTTGTTTCCTTCCGATGTTGTTGGAGTCGATCTGCCGCCCCCGCCGATTCGGCCGCGCTTTACAGCATTTCCGTTCAAGAGCAGATATCGTGCCGTGCGCCCCTTGGTCGCCCATCCCGTGCGCAAACCCGCTCCTGGACTGGAAATTGCAGGGATGGTGGGAGGCCGATTAGCACTGCTGTCGCCGCTGCTTTTCCCAATCGATGGAACGTCTTCCCGCCGATGAGACGCCAAATGAGCTTTGTCTCGTTCACGCAAGTGCGAGTTCCTTTCGCGATCGGCAGCCGTTGAGCGTCGGGCCGTCGATGACGGCAATAGTGACGTGCCCTTAGCGCCGAACTTACCGGTCCCCCCAGGGGCCAGAAATACCGGGTCCGTTGTAATTTGGATACCTTGAATCCGGTAGCGGGAGCGGCGGGCTGCAGCGTGCCAGGAGCGCCCGCAAAGCGGCCGGATAGCCGCACTGGCCGACGCTATTCGTGCGCGCTCAACAGTTCCAGCAGCGCAGTGCCGTAACGTGCGGCCTTCGCTTCGCCGATGCCGCCGACGTTCAGCAGTTCGTCCATGCTTCGCGGCTTGCGCGCGGCGAGTTCGTGCAGCGTGCGGTCGTGCAGGATGACGTAGGCGGGTACGCCTTGTTCGCGCGCGGTCTGGCCGCGCCATAGGCGCAGGGCGTCGAAGAGGCCGGCGTCGCCGGCCGGCAGGTCGGCCGGGAAGACGGCTTTCGGTCGCGCGGACGACTTCTTCTTCGCCGGCGCCTGGCGCCGCAGCATCAGCGTGGTCTCGCCCTTCAGCACTGGCTTGGCGTTCCCGGTGAGCTTCAACGCGCCGTAGTGCTGGGCGTCGGCGTAGAGCAGGCTGCTGGCCAGCAGTTGGCGCGCGACGCTGCGCCAGGTGGCTTCGTCGAGATCGGCGCCGACGCCGAAAGTCGGCAACTGGTCGTGGTTGAACTGGGCGACTTTCTCGGTGGCCTTGCCGCGCAGGATGTCGATCAGGTGCGCGGCGCCGAAGCGCTGGCCGGTGCGCAGGGCGGCCGACATGAACTTCTGCGCCGCCGTGGTGCCGTCCCAGAGTTCGGGCGGGGTCTGGCAGGTGTCGCAGTTGCCGCAAGCGCCCGTGTCTTCGCCGAAGTAGTTGAGCAAGACCGTGCGGCGGCAGCCGGCGGCTTCGCAGTAGGCGAGCATGGCGTCGAGCTTCTGGCGCTCGATGCGTTTCTGCTCGTCGGGGGCGGCGGATTCGTCGATGCGCTGGCGGTGGATGACGACGTCGTTGAGGCCGTAGGTCATCCAGGCTTCGGCCGGCTCGCCGTCGCGGCCGGCGCGGCCGGTCTCCTGGTAATAGGCTTCGAGGCTTTTCGGCAGATCGAGGTGGACGACGTAGCGCACGTCGGGCTTGTCGATGCCCATGCCGAAGGCGATGGTGGCGACCATGACCACGGCCTCGTCGCGCACGAAGCGCTGCTGGTGCTCGCGGCGCGTGGCGGCGTCGAGGCCGGCGTGATAGGCAAGCGCGGTGACGCCCTGGGTTTGCAGCCAGAGCGCGGTCTCGTCCACCTTCTTGCGCGACAGGCAGTACACGATGCCGGCTTCATTGCGATGCTCGGCGAGGAAGGCGAGCAGTTGCTTCCTCGGGTTGTCGCGTTCGACGATGCTGTAGCGGATGTTGGGGCGGTCGAAGCTGGAGACGAAGATGCGCGCATCGCCGAGGCCGAGGCGATGCACGATTTCCTCGCGCGTCAGCGCGTCGGCGGTGGCGGTGAGCGCGATGCGCGGGATGCTCGGATAGCGCTCGTGCAGCACCGAAAGCTGGATGTATTCGGGACGGAAGTCGTGGCCCCATTGCGATACGCAGTGCGCTTCGTCGATGGCGAACAGCGCGATGCGTCCCTGTTCGTGCAGATGGTCGAGCTGGCCGAGGAAGCGATCCATCATCACGCGCTCGGGGGCGACGTAGAGCAGATCGAGCTCGCCGCGCAGCAGGCGCCGCTCGGTGTCGGCCGCGGTGGCGGCGTCCTGCGAGGAATTGAGGAAGGCGGCCTTGACGCCGGCTTGCAGCAGCGCGTCGACCTGGTCCTGCATCAGCGCGATCAGCGGCGAGACGACGATGCCGACGCCGGGGCGCAGCAGCGAAGGCAACTGGTAGCACAGCGACTTGCCGCCGCCGGTGGGCATCAGCACCAGGGCGTCGCCGCCGCCTTCGACGTGGCCGACGATCTCGGCCTGGGCGCCGCGAAAACTGTTGTAGCCGAAGACCGAGCGCAGCAGGTGCAGCGCCTTCATGGGCTGCCCTTGAGACGGCTCGGCGGGCAGCGCTCATGTCACCGTCAGCCAGCGGCAACCCGCTTCATCGCAGGCGAGCGCGCCGCCGCGGTGGTCCCATTCGGGCAGCGCCCAGCGTTCGCCGCCGTCATGCAGGTGGTGTGCCTGGCGGTGGATGTGGCCGTGGATGATGCGGGTGACACGGTGTGTCGCAAAGGCTTGCGCGACGGCAGCGGCGCTGACGTCCATTAGCGCCGCCGGTTTGACGCGCTTGCCGGATTCGCTGCGCGCGCGCAGGGCGGCAATCTCGGCCTTGCGGACGGCGAGCGGCTTGGCGAGGAAGTCGCGGCGCCAGTCGGGCGAACGCACGACGGCGCGGAAGTCCTGGTACTCGCGGTCTTCGGTGCACAGCGTGTCGCCGTGCAGCAGCAAGGTGGCCACGCCGCCGATGTCCACGACAGTGGCGTCGGCGAGCGGCGTCATGCCGCAGGCGGCGGCGCAGGCGTCGCCGATGAGGAAATCGCGGTTGCCGGGCAGGAAGTAAATGCGGGTGCCGGCCGTTGCCAGCGTCTTCAGGTCCGCGCAAACGCCGGCGTTGAAGGCATCGCCGAGATCGTCGTCGCCGGCCCAGGCGTCGAAGAGGTCGCCGAGGATGTAGAGGGCTTGCGCTTGCCGCGCCGGCCCGGCGAGAAATGCGCCGAACCGGTCCGCCGTCTCCGGCCGCGACGGGTGCAGGTGAAGGTCGGAGACGAAAAGTGTCGGCAGATGTGGCGTCAGCAAATCTCGGCGCGCTCGATCACCACGTCGTCGACCGGAACGTCCTGATGGAAGCCGCTACGGCCGGTCTTGACGGCCTTGATGGCGTCGACAACGTCCATGCCTTCGACGACGCGGCCGAAGACGCAATAGCCCCAGCCGTCCTGGCCCGGATAGTCGAGGAAGCCGTTGTCGCCGACGTTGATGAAGAACTGGGCGGTGGCCGAGTGCGGATCGGAGGTGCGCGCCATGGCGATGCTGCCCGGTTCGTTCTTGAGGCCGTTGGCGGCCTCGTTTTCCACGGGTTCCTGCGTGGCTTTTTGCTTCATGCCGGGGAGAAAGCCGCCGCCCTGGATCATGAAGTTGCCGATGACGCGGTGGAAGATGGTGCCGTCGTAATGGCCGGACTCGACGTAGGAAATGAAGTTGGCGACGGTCTTCGGCGCCTTTTCGGCATCGAGTTCGAGGGCGATGACGCCGTGGTTGGTGTGCAGCTTGATCATGGTGAATTCCTTATTTGGCGTCGGGCAGGATGCGGACGGATTCGATGACGACCGGCGTCGCCGGAACGTCGGTGTAGTAACCGGAGCGGCCGGTCGGAATCTTGGCGATCTTCTCCACCACCTCGTTGCCCTGGACGACCGCGCCGAAGACGGCGTAGCCCCAGCCGTCCTGGCCCGGATGGTCGAGGAAGCGGTTGTCCTTGAGATTGATGAAGAACTGGGCGGTGGCGGAGTGCGGATCCGAGGTGCGCGCCATCGCCAGCGTGCCGGTGCGATTGAGCAGGCCGTTCTTGGCTTCGTTGGGGATGGCGGCGCGCGTCGGCTTCTGCTTCATGTTCACGTCGAAGCCGCCGCCCTGGACCATGAAGCCGTCGATGACGCGGTGGAAGATGAGGCCGCTGTAGAAGCCGTCCTTGACGTACTGGAGAAAGTTCTCCACCGATTTCGGCGCCTTCTCGGGATAGAGTTCGATGACGACGGCGCCGAGGTTGGTCTTCATCTCGACTTTCGGATTGGCCGCCAGCGCGGGCAGGGCGAGCGCGAGCGTCAACAGCAGGGCGACGACTTTCTTCATGGCCGGGACTCCAGGGTGGCGAGAACGGGCTTAGGCCGCGCCCTCGAATACGATTTTCCAGCGCCCGTCTTCCTTGATCCAGTACTGGCGCTTCTTCATGACGTTCGAAAGATTGCTGCTCTTGTAGTCCTGCTCGAAGGTGACGACGACGTAGTCCTCGTTGCCGGGATTGCGGAACATGCTGATGTTCTGCGTCGCGACCTTGATCCAGCTCTTACCGGCGTTCACCTTGCGTTTGTGTTCGATCCACTGCGCGTGGTTCTGGCCGTCGGACTGGAACTTGGCGGCGTAGTGGCGGCCGTAGCGGTCGGTGTCCACGCTTTCCCAGTCGCGGCGCCATTCGTCGATCATGCCGAGCAGCGCCTTGCGTTCGGCCTCCCAGTCGTCGAGCGAGAGCCACTCGATGCTGTTGCTGATGATCACCGGCGTCAGGCCGACCTGGAAGTTCTTCGAAATCGCGTCGAGATCCTGGTTGGCGAGGACGACACAGCCGTCGGAGGCCTTGGGCGGGCGCGAAAAGGTGTCGGACGGCGTGCCGTGCAGCCAGATGCCGTGGCCGTTCCGGCCCATGCGCTTGTCCCAGTCGTTCGGATAACTGATGGGGAAGGCGCCGCTGCCGTAGAAGTCGCCGAGCTTCTGGCGCGGCAGCGAGGCGGTGACGTGGTAGATGCCGATCGGCGTCTTCTTGTCGCCTTCCTTCAGCTTGTCGGTGCCGAGCTTGCCGTGGCTGACGTAGTAGTCGGCGACGAAGCGCGGCTGGCCGTTGTCGTTCTGGTAGAGGTAGAGGCGCGCCTTCTGGGTGTCGACGACGACCGCGTACTTCTGGTCGGGACGCAGTTGCAGCAGGTAGCGCGGGACGTAGTCGGTGTTGGGCTTGGTCTTGTAGGCGCGCAGGCGGGCGAGGGCCTCCTCGCGCAGGTCGGCCACCTTGTCGCGGGACGCCGCGCCGCCGCCGGCACCGAAGGCGGTGAGCGGGCGCGTGCGCGCCAGCAGCAGGTCGCCCTTGATCAGATGGCCGAGGCGGAAGGTCGGATAGGCCTTGAGCAGGGCTTGCGTCTGCTCGTAGGCCGTCTCCAGCCGGTTTTCCTCGATGAGATCGAAGATGCGTGCAAGCTGGGGTTCCGGACCGGAGTCGGAATAGCGCGCCGCGCCGGCGGCAAGCGCCGCCGCGGCGCCGCTGCACAAGAGCAGGGCGGCGAGGGCGGCGCGGAAAACGCGGGTGGTCATCAACTGCCTATCTTTTCCTGTTGGATCAGCCAGCGGCCGTCGCGCCGCACCAGCACCACCATCTTGTTGCTGCCGGTCTTGAGCGCCGCCGACTGGTAGTGCTGCCGAAACTTCGCGGTGGCTTTGTCGCCCTCCAGCGTGACGCGCAGTTTCTCATAACTGACGCGGATGGCGCCGGGTTTGTTGATGCGCTTGGCACGTTCGGCTTCCCACGCCGCGCGCGCTTCGCCGCCGGGCGTCTGGAAGTCTTTGGCGTAGTGGGCGAGATAGCCTTTGACGTCCTTGCGCGACCAGGCGGCCAGCCAACTGTCGAGCGACCTGGCGACGTCGGCAGTGGCGTCGCCGGCGACGGGCTTGGCCGGTTCTTCCGGTTTGGCGACGACGGGCTTGACGTCCTGCGCCCGGACATCCACGGCCTTGCCTTCCACGAGCTTGGGCGTTTCGGCCGGCTTCGTCTCCGCCGGTTTGGGTTCGGCGGGCTTGGGTTCGGCCGTTGCGACGACGACCGGCCTGCCGGTCGGGCGCACCGCGCCGGGCCGTCCATTCAGGCTCATCAGGTCCTTGATCGTCGCCAGCTTGGTTTGGGCCGTGGCATTCGACGAGTCGAGCTGCAGCGCCTTGTCGTAGGCCTGGCTGGCGAGGCGCGCATAGATGTCTCCGAGATTCTCGTGGGCGGTGGCGTAGGAGGGATGGGTGCGAATCGCCATTTCCAGCGCCTGCCTTGCTTTTTCGTACTGCTTCTGCTGGGCGTAGATCACGGCCAGGTTGTTGTAGGGCTCCGGCAGTTCCGGATAATCTTCGGTGAGCTTGGTGAAGATGGCGACGGCTTCGTTGAGCTTGTTCTGCTCGGCCAGGATCACCCCTCTGAGAAAACGGCCTTGGGCATCCTTGGGTTTCGCGGCGAGGTATTTGTCGACCTGTTCCAGGGCCTGGGCATGCTGCCCCTGCTTCAGAAGCCGGTTGACGTCCTGCATCGTGTCGGCGCGAACCGGCAGCGCCGCGAAGGCGGCCGCACTGGCGGCGAAAGCGAGTAAACACGCACGAAATGAGGGGTTGGCGGCCATGTTATACTGAGTCGTACCGGTTCCAATTCAACGTTGGATTCTACCAAGAAGGCGCTTTCATCCACAACAACGCCCGCTCCCGGGAATGGGGTGAACACAGGTTTCTTTCGTACCCAATTCCCGCATTCGACCTTCGCTCTCCGGCATGCTGACGATTTACAACTCCCTCGCCCGTTGCAAACAGGAATTCGTGTCCATCACACCCGGTCACGTCCGCATGTATGTTTGCGGCATGACCGTTTATGACTATTGCCACCTCGGTCACGCCCGCGTCATGGTGGTCTTCGACATGGTCGCGCGCTGGTTGCGGGCGAGCGGCTATCGGCTGACCTATGTGCGCAATATCACGGACATCGACGACAAGATCATCAAGCGCGCGGCGGAGAACGGCGAGCCGATCCGCAGCCTCACCGATCGCTACATCGCCGCCATGAACGAGGATGCGACGCGGCTCGGCGTCGAGCCTCCCGACCGCGAACCGCGCGCCACCGACTACGTGCCGCAGATGCTCGGCATCATCGGCAAGCTCGAACAGCGCGGCTACGCCTATGTCGCCGGCAACGACGACGTCTGCTACGCGGTGCGCAAGTTTGGCGGCTACGGCAAGCTCTCCGGCAAGTCGCTCGAAGACCTGCGCGCCGGAGAACGCGTCGACGTCATGGCGGCGAAGCACGATCCGCTCGACTTCGTGCTCTGGAAGCATGCCAAGGACGACGAGCCGGCCGAGGTGAAGTGGGAGTCGCCCTGGGGCGTCGGCCGGCCGGGCTGGCACATCGAGTGCTCGGCCATGAGTTGCGAGCTGCTCGGCGAACATTTCGACATCCACGGCGGCGGCCAGGACTTGCAGTTCCCGCACCACGAAAACGAGATCGCCCAGTCCGAAGGCGCCCACGGCAAGACCTTCGTCAATTACTGGATGCACAACGGCTTCGTGCGCGTCGACGACGAGAAGATGTCGAAGTCGCTCGGCAACTTCTTCACCATCCGCGAGGTGCTGAAGAAGTACGACCCGGAGGTGGTGCGCTTTTTCATCCTGCGCGCCCATTACCGCAGCCCGCTCAACTATTCCGACGCCCACCTCGACGACGCGCGCCAGGCGCTGACGCGGCTCTACACGGCGCTCAAGGGCTGCGACGGCGATGCCGGCATCGATTGGGACGAAGGCTATGCCTGCCATTTCCGCGAGGCGATGAACGACGACTTCGGCACGCCGGAAGCCATCGCCGTGCTGTTCGACATCGCCAACGAACTCAACCGCACGCGCGAGCCCAAGCTGGCCTCGCAACTCAAGGGTCTGGCCGGCCTTCTGGGGCTGCTGCAGCGCGATCCGGTCGCCTTCCTGCAAGCGACGCCGGATGCAGGCGAAGGCCTCGATGCGGCGGCGATCGAGGCCGGCATCGCCGCGCGCGTGGCGGCGAAGCAGGCGAAGAACTTCGCCGAGGCCGACCGCATCCGCGAGGAGCTCAAGGCCGCCGGCATCGTGCTCGAAGACTCGGCTGCGGGCACGACCTGGCGCCGGGCCTGAGCGCGGCTACGCTGCGCCGCGCGCTGCCGCAAACTCAGCCAGCGCCGCGCGCACCTCGGCAATCACGCTGCCCCAATCGCCCATTGCCGGCTGCCTGAACAAGCGCATCACACCCGGATACCACGGCGAGTCGCTGCGCCCGTCGAGCCAGCGCCAATCGGTCTTGTACCAGGGCAGTAGCACCCAGCAGGCCTTGCCCAGCGCGCCGGCCAGATGTGCGACGGCGGTATCCACCGCGATCACGAGATCGAGCCGGGCGACGATGGCGGCGGTGTCGGCGAAGTCATCGATCTGCGGCGCGAGGTCGATGAGGTCGAGGCAAGTCGGCAGCTTGCCGTCGCCGCCTTTTTGCAGGCTGAAGTAGCGTATGCCGCCGACGCTCTGCAGCGGCGCCAATACCGACGTATCGAAGAGCGAACGATCGGCGTCGTTCTCGAAGGCGCTGTTGCCCTGCCAGACCAGGCCGACGCGGACGCCGCCAGCCGGCAAGCGGTGCGACCATTGCGCCAGTTTTCCCGGGCTGGCGCGCAGATAGGGGAGCGTTGCCGGAATGGTTGCCAGCGTGGTGCGGCAGTGGAAGGGCAGGCTCAGCGGCGGCACCCAGTAGTCCCAGTGCTCGTCGGGCAGCGGCTCGTCGAGGCCCACTGCGCGATCGATGCCGTCCATGCCGGCGAACAGGGTCTTCAGAGCCGGATGGCAGATCGCGGTGATGCGCGCCGCGCCTCGGCTTTTCAGCACCGCGGCATAGCGGCAGAACTGGATCATGTCGCCGTGCCCGGCTTCGAGGCAGATCAGCAGCGACTTGCCGGCGAGCGCTTCGTCCTGCCAGCGCGGACAGGGCAGCCGCGCCGCCAGCGCCGCATACCAGTCGCGCGCTTCGAGGCAGGGCCAGCCTTCGTCGAAGCGTCCCTGGCGCAGCAGCAGGTAGCTGAAGTTGAAGCGCGCCAACGCGTAATCGCCATCCAGCGCGAGCGCCTGGCGATAGCACTGTTCCGCTTCCGCATCGCGCTTGCAGCAGGCCAGCAAGACGCCGAGGCTGGACCAGGCCGCCGCCGACTGCGGGCGCAGCGCCAGTGCCCGCCGGTAAGCGGTTTCGGCCGCCGCAAAACGCTTGGTGCCGGCGAGCAGGCCGGCATGATTCAGATGAATCTGCCATTGCCGCGGATTGAGGGCGATGGCTTGCCGGTAGCAGGCGTCGGCCTGCGCCGGCTCGCCCTTTTCTTCGAGCAGCAGCGCAAGGTTGGCATGCGCTTCCGCGAGTTCCGGCGCCAGCGCCAATGCGCGGCGGAAACACGCTTCCGCCGGCGCCGTTCTGCCGGCGGCCAGATGGCGGTTGCCCTCAAAGAACAGGGATGCGGCGGCGGCGTCGATCGCCGGCGCCGGCGCGTCGGCGCGGTCGTGGGGGAAGGGCGCTTCGCCGCTCACCGCTTGCCGAGAACGAAACTGGCGTACGCGGCGTCTTCCTGCATGATGTGTTCCATCAGCCAGACGGTGACGAAGAGGTTGAGCTTCAAGGGTGTGGTGTTGGTCTTGTGGGCGCGGATTTCCCCCAGCAGCGCGACGACCTTGGCTTCGAGCTCGCGGTGGGCGCGCCGGTGGTCGTCGATGCCGGGGTAATGGCGGTCGGCAAGGAAGCGTTCCTCGCTGGTGAAATGGCACTGGGTGTACTCCAGCAACTTCTCCAGCGCGTGCGCGGCGGCATCGAGGCCGGCCTGCTCCAGCATGTGGTCGCTTGCCGCCGCCCGGAACCGCTCGATGAGCTGGATCCAGCGCGCGTGCTGCGCATCCATTTCGGGGATGCCGATGCTGTATGTGGGGTCTAAGTTCGCCATGCTCGTCTTCAAGTCCGTGATGCCGCTGCCGGATCCTGCCGGTAGAACAATTGCAGTTGATGATACACACTTGGGTATTGCGCGCGCAGCAGTTGCGGCGTCTCGAAGAAGGCTTCCGACATGACGGCGAAGAACTCGGCCGGATGCTCGGCGCCGTAAGGATCGAGCGGCGTTTCTTCGCCGGCGTCGACGCGGCGGCAGAAGTCTGCGTAGGCGGGCTCGAAGGCCGCTCGCCACGCCGGCTTCGACATGCCCGCGTGCAGGGCCGGCAGGCCGTCGACTTCGCCGTTGCTCATGTCCAGCTTGTGGGCGAATTCGTGGATGACGACATTGATGCCGGCGGTGGCGCCCGGCTCGTCGAACCAGGAAACCAGTACGGGACCGCCTTCCCAGGCTTCGCCGAGCACCTCGTCGTCGTATTCGTGCACCACGCCGTCGGCGTCCATCAGTTGGCGCGGAATGACGAAGTCGCCGGGATAGACGACGATGCCGAGCCAGCCGCGATACCAGTCCAGGCCCAGGTTGAGGACGAGCAGGCAGGCCTGCAGGGCGATCGCCAATTGCATGTCGGCCGTCAGGAGGAGGCCGCGCGCGCCGCTCCATTCCTTCGTCGCGACGAACTCGCGCGCCAGTTCGCGCAGACGCGCACGCTCGGCGGCGGCGAGATGGTTGAGGAAAGGCAGTTGCGACTCGACGCGCTGCCATTGCGCGGCGTCGACGCGGATTCTGGCGAGGGCGCGGCGGCGGCGCCAGTCGCGGAAGAGGGCGATCATTTGCTGCGCGTGTTGAGCCAGATGCCGCCGAAGATGAGGGCGATGCCGGCCAGGTGGTAGCCGGCGATGCCCTCGCCGAGGAAAACGTAGGACAGCACGATGCCGAAGGCCGGCATCAGGTGCATGAACAGTCCGGCGCGGGCCGGATCGGTTTCGGCGACGCCGCGGTTCCAGAAGGCGTAGCCGAGAAAGGCCGGAAATATTCCCGTGTAGGCGATGCCGGCCAGCGCCGCCGGCGTCGCGTCGATCAGCCGGCCGGCGGCGATCTCCCAGGCATAGACGGGCGCCAGCGCGCCCAGACCGATGACGGTGATGGCGGCGAGGAAGGACATCGGGTGGGCGGGCGGCCGGTGCGGCAGCATCAGCGTATAGCCGGCCCAGGCCACGACCGAGACCAGGATCCAGAGATCGCCGACGTTGAGCTCAAGCGTCGCCAGCACGGCGGGCTCGCCGCGCGCGACGATGGCGACGACGCCGAGGAAAGACACGGCGACGCCGAGCATGGCCGCCGGCGGCAGGCGCTTGCCGAGCAGCGCCCAGCCGAGGAAGACGATGACGATGGGGATGAAGGAATTGAGCAGCAGGCCGTTGATGGCCGTGGTGTGCTGGAGCCCGACGTAGGTCAGTGCGTTGTAGCAGGCGGTGCCGAGCAGGCCGAAGGGCAGCAGCCAGCGCCAGGCGGCCTTCAACTGCGGCCAGTCGCGCCGCAGGTGCGGCCAGGCGAAGGGCAGGATGAAGGCCAGCGCGATGGCCCAGCGCCAGAACGAAAGCGCCACCGGCGGCACGGCGGCGCGGAAGGCGCGGCCGACGATCCAGTTGCCGGCCCAGAACAGATTGGCCAGCACCAGCAGGAAATAGGGCGAAATGCGCACCGCTTCTCCAGTTGCGACGCCCGGCGCGGGCGTCGTCGCAAAGGCTGCCGCGCACGCACGCGCACGTCAAGCGGCGCCGGCGACCGAAACCAAAACGGGGGCCGCAGCCCCCGTTGGCGTCGAGCGTTCTTGCGGATTATTCGATCTTGGCCTTGCGCACCAGGTCGCCGATCATCTGGTCCACCACCTTCTGCTGCAGGTGCTGAACGATGCGCGGCTTGATTTCGTCGAGCGCCGGCGCCTTGCGTTCGCGGGTGTCCGTCAGTTGGATGACGTGGTAGCCGAAATTGGTCTTCACCGGGGCCTCGGTGTACTTGCCCTTTTCGAGCTTGATCAGGGCATCGGCGAAGGGCTTGACGTAGTTGGCGGGAATGGCCCAGTCGAGATCGCCGCCGCGGTCCTTGGAGCCGGGATCGAGCGACTGCTTGGCCAGGTCTTCGAACTTCTCGCCCTTGTTGAGCTTGTCGATGATCGTCTTGGCCTCGTCTTCCTTCTCGACCAGGATGTGGCGCGCCTTGTAGTCCTTGTTGCCGGTCGCCGCGACCACGGCGTCGTATTCCTTCTTGACCGCCTCGTCGGTGATCGGATGGGTATTCACGTAGTCGCCGACGAAGGCGCGCACCAGCACTTCCTGGCGCGCGTAGTCCATCTGCATCTGGATCTCGGGCTTCTTGTCGAAGCCTTTCTTCTGCGCTTCCTGCATCAGCACTTCGCGCCGGACCAGGTCCTCGCGAATGCTGTTGCGCAGTTCGGGCGTGTCCGGTTGTCCTTGCGCCATGACGGTGGCGAGGATGGCGCTGGCACGATCGATGGGAATGCTCTTGCCGTTGACGACGGCGACGTTTTTCGCGGGAGCGGCGTCAGCCTTCTTGACGACGTCCTTGGCCAGGGCGGGCACGGTGGCGAACGCCAGGGCGAAGGCGGCAATACAGGCGTGGCGGATCGGACGGGTCATCATTGTTCCTTGGCAGTCAATTTTCGTCGGGGGTTTTGGCGTTGATGCGGAGGGCGTGGATTTCCTGTTTCATCAAGGCGCCGAGAGCATCATACACCATACGATGCCGCTCCAATAGGCGCTTGCCGGCGAATTGCGCCGAGACGATCGTCATATCGAAATGGCCGCCGCCGGCCCGCGCACCGGCATGGCCGGCATGCTGGCCGCTGTCGTCGCGGATGTCGAGGCGCAGCGGTTCGAGGACCGCCAGGCGCTCTTGCATGATCGGGATCAGGGGATTCATTTTGGGAAAACGCGCTTGAAGGGTTTGACGGCGACGTCGGCATAAACGCCGGCGGCGACGTAGGGATCGGCGGCGGCCCAGGCCTGGGCCGCCGTCAGCGATTCGAACTCGGCGACGATCAGGCTGCCGGAAAAGCCGGCCGGGCCGGGATCGGGCGCGTCGATGGCGGGGCAGGGGCCGGCCAGCACCAGACGTCCTTCGGCCTGGAGTTTTTCAAGGCGGGCAAGGTGCGCGGGCCGCGCCGCCAGACGCTGGGCAAGGCTGTCCGGGCGGTCCGTGCCGACGATGGCGTAAAGCATCAGGATTTCTCCTCCGCCGTGACGTATTTCGCCAGCCACAGTCCCTGGGCGAAGATGAAGGCCCCGCCGAAGAGCTTGAAATTGACCCAGATCTCGGTCGGGTAGTTGAAGGCGATGAACAGGTTGGCGACGCCCATCAGGGCGAAGAACAAGGCCCAGGCCAGATTCAGGCGGCCCCAGAGCGGCTCGGGCAGCGCGACCTGCGCTTCGAGCATCTTGCGGATCAGGTTGCGGTCGAAAATGCTGGCGGAGGCGAGCAGCGTCGTGGCGAAGAGCCAGTAGAGCACGGTCGGCTTCCACTTGATGAAAGTCTCGTCGCGCAGCAGCAGGGTAGCGCCGCCGAAGACGACGACGAGGCCGAGGCTGACCCAGAGCATGGCGTCGACCTTGCGATGCCGCCACCAGACCCAGCCGATCTGGCAGAAGGTGGCGACGATCGCGGTCGCCGTGGCGACGTAGATGTCGGCCAGCTTGAAGGCGGCGAAAAAAAGGATGACCGGAAACAGGTCGAAAAGGAATTTCATGGGGAGCCATTATAGCTGTGCCCCGTCCCCGCTCGCGGGCTTAGGGGCGGGTGGCTGCCGGCTACTTCTTCTCCAGGCTCAGCGCAGCCGAGTTCATGCAATAGCGCAGCCCGGTCGGCGCGGGGCCGTCGGGAAACACGTGGCCGAGATGGGCGCCGCAAGCGCGGCAGACGACTTCGGTGCGGCGCATGCCGTGGCTGCGGTCTTCCGCCTCCGCGACGCTGTCGCCGGCCAGCGGCGCCGTGAAGCTGGGCCAGCCGCAGCCGGCATCGAACTTGGCCGCCGCGTCGAACAAGGCGGCGCCGCAGCAGATGCAACGGTAGATGCCGTCGTCGCTGCAGTTCCAGTATTGGCCGCTGAAAGCGCGCTCCGTGCCCTTTTCGCGCGTGACGCGGTATTGCTCCGGGGTGAGTTGCGCGCGCCAGTCGGCAGCGCCTTTATCGATCTTGGGCATGGCGGCTCCGTATAATCGTGGTCATGCGTTCTCCGATTCATTCTGCCAGCGGCAAGTTCCGCTAATGCGTATCGTCGTTCTCGGTGCCGGCTTGCTCGGCGTCGCTTCCGCCTGGTACTTGAGCGCGGACGGCCACGAGGTCACGGTCGTCGATCGCCAGCCCGAGGCGGCACGCGAGACCAGTTTCGCCAACGGCGGCCAGATCTCCACCAGCCATGCCGAACCCTGGGCCAACCCCGGCGCGCCGTGGCAGGCGCTGAAATGGCTCGGGCGCGAAGACTCGCCGCTGCTCTGGCGCCTGCGCGCCGATCCCGCGCAATGGGCGTGGGGCCTGCGTTTCCTCGCCGAGTGCCGGTCGTCGCGCACGCGCGCGAATATCGTCGCCATTCTGCGCCTCGCGCTCTACAGCCGCGAGCGCTTGCAGGCCTTGCGCGGCGAGCTCGGTCTCGCCTACGACCATCTGAGCCGCGGCATTCTCCATTTCTACACCGACGCGCGCGAGTTCGAACATGCGCTGCCGCAAGCGGCGCTGATGCGCGAGTTCGGCTGCGAGCGCGTGCCGCAGACCGCGGCCGAGTGCCTGGCGATCGAGCCGGCTTTGCGCGACTCCACCGTCCCCATCGTCGGCGGTACCTACACGGCGGCGGACGAATCCGGCGATGCGCGCAAGTTTACCCAGGTTCTGGCGCAGGCCTGCGCGGCGCGCGGCGTCAGCTTCCGCTTCGGCTGTCCGGTTGAGTCGTTGCAGGCGAGCGGCGGTGAGGTCGAAGGCGTGCGGCTCGCCGACGGGTCGCTCCTCTCAGCCGATGCCTACGTCGTCGCGCTCGGCAGCTACTCGCCGCTGCTGTTGCGATCCGCCGGCATCCGGCTGCCCGTCTATCCGGCCAAGGGCTATTCGGCGACCGTCGCGCTGGCCGACGCTTGCGTCGCGCCGAGCGTCAGTCTGACCGACGACGGCCACAAGATCGTCTTTTCGCGCCTGGGTCAACGCTTGCGCGTGGCGGGGACGGCGGAATTCGCCGGTTACGACACGACGGTGAACGCGACGCGCTGCGCCGCGATCCTGCGCCGCGTCGCCGCGATATTCCCGCAAGCGGCGCGCAGCGGCGAGGTCGAATACTGGGCGGGCCTGCGCCCGGCCACGCCCGGTAACGTGCCCCTCATCGGCCGCACCCGGCTGGCCAGGCTGTTCGTCAATACCGGCCACGGTACCCTCGGCTGGACCATGGCCTGCGGTTCGGGCAAGTTGCTGGCCGACCTCGTCGCCGGCCGCAAGGCGGACGTCGATCCGGCGCCGTACCTGCCGTGATCCGGTGGCGATGCCGGCGGGCCTATACTGGGACTTCCGGAATCGCATCGCGGCGTTGACCGAATGGAAAAATCTCTCGCACGGTTGGGCCTGAGCCTCTTGCTCCTGGCGGGCGGATGCGCGGCGCCGCAGCCGGTGCCCTTCCAGCTTGTCGATGCCGCGTCCAAGGTCTATCGCGGCACCCTGTTTCCCGACGGCCAGCGCGTCGAGGTGATCATCGACGGCCAGGTGTTCTCGGGCTTCTACATCGTCGCCAGCGGGGCTGCCGTCTCGCAGACTCCGGCGGGACGGCGCCCCTTCCCGCGCGATACGGTGACGACCTTCTCATCGAACTCGGCGCGCGCGCAATTGAAGGCGGGCGACGGACGGCGCCTGGGCTGCGAGTTCCTGTTCGAGTCGCGGCGCGCGCTGGGCGAATGCCGCACGCCGGGCGGCGCCGTGTTCCAGTTGATCGCCGACGGCAGCTAGCCGCGGTTGCGCGGAGCTTGCGCGGCGTTCAGTGCAAATGCCGCGGTGCCGATTCGGCCTGCTCTTCGGGCAGTTCGGCATGCACGGGTTCGCCTTCGGGATTCGGATAGAGCGGCGCGCCGCAATCGTCGCAGTATTCGAGCGGAAAGCGCTCGTCGAGCGCGACCACCGTCTTCATGCCGGCCTCGCGCAGCACCAGTTCGATCTGCGCCGGCGTCTCCGCGGCTTCGTCTTCGTTTTCGAGCAGGGGCCAGACCACGCCGTGGATGACGTCGCTGGCCTGTTCGAGGGTGAAGCCGATCCGGTACTCCTCGATCTGGCGGTCGTAGAACGGGGCGACGACGGCGCGCAGATCGGTAGCGGCGACGTTGAGCGTGGTTTGCAGGAAAGCGACGGCGGCGCGCAGCGAATAGGGCCGCGAGGCGCGATCGGCTTCGCGCGCCGCCGCATGATAGGGCTGCGGCAGCAACAGTTCGGTGGCGCAGGCCGGCAGCAGCGGCCGCAGCGCATCGCCGCCCTGGAGGCGCCATTGCTTGGTCGCCTCGGCGCGCGAGCCGTCTTCCTCCTGCCAGCGGAACAGCGGCGCGCCGCGGACCGTGGCGACGGCGCCGATCAGGTAGCGCGTATCGGAGAGGAAATTGACGGTCTCGGCCATCTGCGCCGGATCGATCTTGACATCGCGGTCGTGCAGCGCCGCCTTGGCCAGTTTCTCGGTCAGGGCCGCGGTTTCGGCGTAGCTCTGCGGCAACTGGTCGGGGCTGAAAAAGTAGTTGGCGAGCGCCAGGCGCGCATTCTTGGCCAGGACGTGCGCCTGCAAATGGACGCGGGCGTTGCCAAGTTCGGTGGCGCCGATCGGTCCCGAGGGAATCGTGAAGCGCGACCAGGCGAGGACCGGCGCGGCGATGAGCAGAACGTCGTGCTGTTTGGCGACGCCTTCCGCGTTGTCCGTGGCGCGGCTTTCGCAGCAGGATTCGATCAGGTCGGCGAGTTCGTCGTAGGCGCGGCCGCCGACGCCGTACAGGTGGTCGAGGGCGCCGTTCAGCGTCGCCTCGTCGCCGGCCGCCAGCACGCGGTCGATCAGCGCGGCCAACTGCATTTCCCAGAAATTGTCCTCGATGCGGCTGGAGGACTGGGACAGGTTCATGGCCAGCCGGATCAGGTGTTCAGTGTCGGGGCTTTGCTTGGAGCGGCGGGTGAAGCGCGGGCGTTTCATGGTGGGGCATCCCGGATATGGCAGAACCGCAACAGAATTGCGGGGGGACGATATTACCAGCTTCGCAATAGGGGCGGAAAGTTCAGAAACTGGTAGACTCGCGCAGCCCCGTTACCCGACGCTATTCAAATGTTCTCAAAGCTGATGCCCCAGGAGGTCAAGTTTTTCGATCTTTTCAATGCGCATGCGGAATTGGTCGTCCAGGGCGCGAATCGGTTGGCAATCCTGGTCGCCGATCTGGGCGATGGCGCCGACGGCCTCGCCGGCCATGCCCAGGTCATCGACGAAATAGAAAAGAAGGCCGACAAGATCACCCACGACACCGTCGCCCTGCTGCATACCACGTTCAATACGCCGCTCGACCGCGACGAGATCCACCAACTGATTTCCAAGCTCGACGACATCCTCGACCTGATCCAGGACGTCGCCGAATCGATGCACCTCTACGACGTGCGCAAGCTGACGCAGGAGTCGCGCCAGCTTGCCGACATCAGCGTTTCCTGCTGCGAGCGCGTGCGCTCGGCGGTGTCGCTGCTGTCGAACATGGACAATGCCCCGGCCATCCTCAAAATGTGCCAGGAGATCGACCAGCTCGAATCCGACGCCGACCGCGTCATGCGCACCGGCATCATCAAGCTGTTCCGCGAGGAAACCGACGTGCGCGAACTCATCAAGCAGAAGGGCATCTACGAGCTGCTGGAAACCGTCACCGACCGCTGCGAGGATGTGGCGAACATCATTGAAGGCATAATTCTCGAGAATTCCTGAGCGGCGGAGACCGCAAAAATGCAGGGAGTAGAAATCAGTCTGACCGTGATTGTGGTGCTGGTCGCCTTGGCGCTGGCCTTCGACTTCATGAACGGTTTCCACGATGCGGCGAATTCCATCGCCACCATCGTTTCCACCGGCGTTCTCAAGCCGCAGCAGGCGGTTGTCTGGGCGGCGTTCTTCAACGTCGTCGCCGTCTTCGTCTTTCAGCTCAAGGTGGCGACGACCATCGGCAAGGGCACCATCGATCCGTCCATCGTCGACCACTACGTCGTCTTCGGCGCGCTGATCGGCGCCATCATCTGGAACATCGTCACCTGGTATTACGGCATCCCGTCGAGTTCCTCGCATGCGCTGATCGGCGGCCTCGTCGGCGCGGCGCTGGCCAAGTCCGGACCGAGCTCGCTGATCTGGGCCGGCATCGGCAAGACCGTATTGTTCATTTTCGTTGCCCCGCTGCTGGGACTGGTGCTCGGCGCACTGATGATGGTGGCGGTGTCCTGGTTGTGCAACCGCACGACGCCGCGCCGCGTCGACAAGCATTTCCGCCGCCTGCAACTGGTGTCGGCTTCGCTCTACAGTCTGGGCCACGGCGGCAACGACGCCCAGAAGACCATCGGCATCATCTGGATGCTGCTGCTGGCGGCAGGCACCGCCAAGGCGGGGGAGTCCGTGCCGACCTGGGTCATCGTCGCCTGCTACGCGGCGATGGGCCTGGGCACGATGTTCGGCGGCTGGCGCATCGTCAAGACCATGGGCCAGCGCATCACCAAGCTCAAGCCGGTCGGCGGCTTCTGTGCCGAAACCGGCGGCGCGATCACGCTCTTCCTGGCGACCGGCCTCGGCATTCCGGTATCGACGACGCATACCATCACCGGCGCCATCGTCGGTGTCGGCTCCACCAACGGACCGCGCAACGTGCGCTGGAACGTTGCCGGCGGCATCGTCTGGGCCTGGGTGCTGACCATCCCGGCGAGCGCCCTCATGGCCGCCATCGCCTGGGGCATCGGCCGCATGATTCTCTGAGCGTTGCCGTGGATAGCGCCTGCCTGTCCTGCGGCGCCTGCTGTGCGACTTACCGCGTTTCCTTCCCTTGCGATGAAATCGACGACGTGCCCGGCGGCCGGGTGCCGGCCAGCCTCGTCGAGCGCATCACCGCCGTCATGGCCTGCATGCGCGGCACCGAGCGCCAGCCGCCGCGCTGTGCGGCCCTGAGCGGCGAAGTCGGCAGCCGGGTGTCCTGCGTCATCTACGAATTCCGTCCCAGCGCCTGCCGCGATTTCGCCCCGCTCGCCGCCTTCGGCAGCGCCGACGAGGCCTGCCAGGACGCGCGCCGCCGCCACGGCCTGCCGCCGCTTTAGGACTTGCTTTTTTGCCGATACTGTATAAACATACAGTATCGCAAAGGAGCAAGCCATGGCCGACGACCTCACCCCGCGCCAGCGGGAAATTCTCGATTTCATCCGCAACACGCTGGAAATCCTCGGTGCGCCGCCGACGCGGGCCGAGATCGCCGGCGCCTTCGACTTCGCCTCGCCCAATGCCGCCGAGCAGCACCTGAAAGCGCTGGCGAAGAAGGGCGTCATCGTGCTCGATCCGCGCTCGGCGCGCGGCATCCGCCTGGTCGAACAGCTCGGCCTGCCGCTGATCGGCTCGGTGGCGGCGGGCAGTCCGCTCCTGGCCGTCGAAAACCAGCTCGGCCGCATCCAGCTCGCGCCCCAGCTCTTTTCGCCGCGCGCCGACTACCTGCTGCAAGTGCGCGGCAACAGCATGACCGGTGCCGGCATCCTCGACGGCGACCTGCTGGCCGTGCATAAAACCGCTGAGGCGAGAAACGGCCAGATCGTCGTCGCGCGCCTGGGCGACGAGGTCACCGTCAAGCGCCTGCGCCGCCGCGGCTCCCGCATCGAACTGGTGGCCGAGAATCCCGACTACGCGCCCATCGTCGTCGACGGCCCGCTCGCCATCGAAGGCCTGGCCGTCGGCCTGATTCGCAACGGGAGCGCGCTGTAATGGGGGCGCTCGACGCCGTCCTGGCGCGGCCCGACGTCTGGCGCGGCGACCGCCTGGCGCGCGCGCCGCTGCCGGCGCTGGCGACGGGACACGCCGCGCTCGACGCCGAACTGCCCGGCGGCGGCTGGCCGCGCGGCGCGTTGTCCGAACTTCTGGTCGATGGCGCCGGCCGCGGCGAGATGAGCCTGTTGATGCCGGCGCTGCGCAATATCCGCGCCGAAGGCGGCTGGTCGCTGCTGATCGGCGCGCCCTATGCGCTGCACGCGCCGGCCTGGGCGGCGGCGGGCGTGGATCTGGCGCGGCTGGTGGTGGTGTCGCCGGCGGCCGAGCGCGACGCCCTCTGGGCCGCCGAGCAGGCGCTGGCGAGCGGCGCGCCCGATGCCGTGCTGTGCTGGACGGCGCGCGCCGACGCCCGCGCCGTGCGGCGCTTGCAGGTTGCGGCGGCGGCCGGCGGCGCCACGGCCTTCCTGTTCCGTCCCGCTGCGGCGGCGGCCGAGGCCTCGGTCGCACCGCTGCGCCTCGCGCTTGCCGCCGGCCCCGCCGGCCAGTTGGCCGTATCCATTCTCAAGCGGCGCGGGCCGCCGCTCGCCGCGCCCCTCCGCCTCGAACTGCCGCGCCCGGCGCATCATCATGACCCCGCTCTGGCTGGCGCTCGACCTGCCCCAGTTGCCGCTCGAAGCGCATTCCGGCCTGCCTGGGCCTAGCGCCGCAACGGCGGCGGTCCGCATCGTCGCCTGCGACGACCTTGCCGCGGCTGCGGGCGTGGTGCCCGGCATGGCGCTCGCCGCGGCACGCGCCATGGCGC
>JACRPB010000189.1 GCA_016214175.1 Rhodocyclales bacterium | reverse complement strand
TACTTCTGCCTTATGCGGGAGCACGCCACCCCATCGGCAATTCATTCATACACACGCCGAAGGCGACTCCTCGCACCTTCGCCGCAACCCTGGCAACGGCACGGCCCGATGGCGCGCAGGACGTGCCCGCCCGCAATGCGTCAGCGGCATCGACACTGCACCCTTTGGCGATCGAACGTGACCCGGAAAGCCCCCCGTCACAGCACAGCGAAGGTGCGAACCTGATCCCGCTACCAGCGCCCGCGTACTACACCTCGGATCGATTGACAAAACGACCGCAGGCGCAATACGTAGCCGAACTGGATACGCTGGAAACCCAGTCGGTCATCGCCTCCGGAAAAATTGTTCTGCAACTGTGGATCAACGACCAGGGCAGCGCGGTCAATGTACTCGTGGAGAAAAGCGACCTGCCGGACGTCTTCACCAATGCCGCCGTCGCCGCCTTCCGCCAATCGCGCTTCTTGCCGGGCGAACTCAATGGCCGGCGCGTCGGCAGCATCATGCGCATCGAGGTCAGCTACGACGACGGCCGCAGCCCGGCGCAATGACTAGCGGGTCAGTTCCTTGGGCAGGGGGAACACCACGTTTTCGGCGATGCCGGAAAGATTGCGCACTTGGCTCGCCCCAAGCGCGCGCAGGCGTTCGACCACGCCTTGCACCAGCACCTCCGGCGCCGAAGCGCCGGCCGTGACGCCGACGTGCTGCGCTCCCACCAGCCAGGCCGGATCGATGTCGGCGGCCGAGTCGACCAGATGCGCAAAGACGTTGCGATTGCCCGCGACTTCGCGCAGCCGATTCGAATTGGAACTGTTGGGCGAACCGACGACGATCACCACGTCGCATTGCTGGGCCAATTCCTTGACCGCATCCTGGCGGTTCTGCGTGGCATAGCAGATGTCGTCCTTGCGCGGGCCGAGGATGTCCGGAAAGCGCGCCTGCAACGCCGCGATAATGCCGGCGGCGTCGTCCATGGACAGCGTGGTCTGGGTGACGAAAGCCAGGGCTGCCGGATTCCGGACTTGCAGCGTCGCGACGTCCGCGGCACTTTCGACCAGATACATGCCGCATTCGGCCTGGCCCATGGTGCCGACCACCTCGGGGTGGCCCTTGTGGCCGATCATGACCACCTCGCGGCCCTGGGTGCATAGGCGCGCCACTTCGAGATGCACCTTGGTCACGAGCGGGCAGGTGGCGTCGAGCACGCGCAGGCCTCGGCGCTCGGCCTCGGCGCGCACGGCCTTCGCCACGCCGTGGGCGCTGAAGATCACGACGGCACCATCGGGCACCTCGTCGAGATCCTCGACGAAGACCGCACCCTTGGCGCGCAGGTTGTCGACGACGTAGCGGTTATGCACGACCTCGTGGCGAACGTAGATCGGCGCGCCGAACTTCTCCAGCGCGCGCTCGACGATGGCGATGGCGCGTTCGACGCCGGCGCAGAATCCGCGCGGAGTTGCCAGTACCACGTCCATCAGAGTATGCCCACCACTTCTACCTCGAATCGTATCGCCTGGCCGGCCAGCGGATGATTGAAGTCGATCAGCGCCGAGTCGGCATCCAGTTCGCGCACCAAACCGGCGAAACGTGCTCCGCCGGGGGCCGTGAACTCGATCAGCGCCAGGAGTTCGATCTTGCCGTCCGCAGGCAGTTCCGTACGCGCCATGCGCTGCACGAGTTGCGGGTTGTGCGCACCGAAGGCCTGTTCCGGTTCGAGCAGGAATACATGGCGGTCGCCGGCCGTGAGGCCTTCGAGACAGGCTTCCAGGGTCGGCGCCAGTTCGCCGCTGCCGAGTTGCAGCGTCGCCGGCGAGGCATCGAAGGTGCTGACGAATTCGACGTCGTCGGCCGTCGCCAGCCGGTAGTGCAGCGTCAGGAAGCTGTCTGCCTTTACGCGTCCCGTCACCGCTGGTCCTTGTGCGTGAATTGCTGCCACAGCATCAGCGCCACGGCGAGAGTGATCGCCGAGTCGGCGACGTTGAAGGCCGGGAAATGCATTGCGCCCCAGTGGAAATCGAGAAAATCGACGACCGCGCCGAACAGCAGGCGGTCGAGGGCGTTGCCGAGCGCGCCGCCGAGTATCAGCGTCAATGCCGACGACAGCAGTATTTCCTGCGCATGCCGTCGCAGCATGGCGATGATCCAGCCGGAAATTCCGAACGCCAGCGAGACGAAGAGCCACTGCTGCCAGCCGCCGGCGTCGCGCAGAAAACTGAAGGCCGCGCCGGTGTTGGTGACGTACACCAGATCGAAGAACGGCGTCACCGCCTTGCTTTCGCCAAGCTTGAACAAGGCGATGATGATGGTCTTGGTGATCTGGTCGATGGCGACCACCGTCGCCGCGAGGCCAAGCCAGAGGGGGAAGAGGAATTTCATCCTAGGCACAGGCGCGGATTTCGCCCGCCTCGAACAGGTTGGCAGCGCAACGGCCGCAAAGTTCCGGATGGTCGACGCCATGGGCGTGCCGCCCCACGTCCTCGCGCCAATGCCAGCAGCGGCTGCATTTGGCGTGGCCGCTGGGCGCCGCGCTCACGCCCTCGCCCGTCGCATCGGCCGCCTTCACCAGCGTCGTCTTCGAGCAGATCAGCACGAAGCGCAGGTCGTCGCCGAGCGACGCCAGCAGCTCGTGCTTGGCGCCGCTGGCGCGTATTTCGACCTCGGCCTGGAGCGATGAGCCGAGCTTGCCGGCGGCGCGCAGTTCTTCGAGCACCTTCGACGCCTCGGCCTTGACCTCGCGGATGCGCGTCCAGCGTTCGATCAGCGCGGCGGCGTCCGCCTGCGGCGGCAGTGCGTGCCAAGTGGCGAGCATCACGCTTTCGCCCTTGCCGGCGAGCTGCCAGATTTCCTCGGCGGTGAAGGAAAGGATCGGCGCCATCAGGCGCGTCACCGACTGCACGATGTGCCACAGCGCGCTCTGCGCGGCGCGGCGCGGGCGGCCGGCCTGGGCCGTCGTGTAGAGGCGGTCCTTGAGAATGTCGAGATAGAAGGCGCCGAGATCTTCGGCGCAGAAATTCTGCAGGCCCTGCACCACCTTGTGGAATTCGAAGCGCTCGTAGTCGGCCGTGCACTGGTCTTGCAGGGCCTGCGTCAATGCCAGCGCGTAGCGGTCTATCTCCAGCCATTCGGAAACCGGCAGCATGTCCTTGGCGGCGTCGAAGTCGGCCGTATTGGCGAGCAGGAACTTCAGCGTGTTGCGCAGGCGGCGATAGACCTCGACGACGCGGTCGAGAATTTCCTTCGAGATCGACAGCTCGCCCGAATAGTCGGTGGCGGCCGTCCACAAGCGCAGGATTTCGGCACCCAGCGTGTCGGACACCTGCTGCGGCGCGACGACGTTGCCCTTGGACTTCGACATCTTCATGCCCT
>JACRPB010000188.1 GCA_016214175.1 Rhodocyclales bacterium | reverse complement strand
GAGCGACTGCCGGTGACTCTGAGGCCGCTACCATGGGCGGCGACCTCGCCGTCTCAGCCGCGCCGCCGCTCGCACTCACCGCCAACGCGACTGCCATCAGCGCTCCGGACGTGTCGCTGATACCAACATCGACTGTAGTAGCTCCCTTGCTCCAAGTCGTTGCCTATGCGTGGAAGAGCCATGCGCTGCTGGATGCCTTGAACTTTTCATCGAGCGTCGATATCCCTGTTCTGGTGCCGGCGCGGGAAGTGCCGGTTGACGAGGCACTCATCACCGATGCCGCCGTGAATCTCCAGGATGCCATCGCCATCCTCAAACTGATCGTCGGCCTCGACGTCAATGGCGCGGGCAGACCGCTGTCGCCCTACCAGGCCATCGCCGCCGACTTCGACGCCAGCGGCGGCGTCGATCTGACCGACGCCATCGGCGTGCTCAAGCACGTCGTCGGCCTTACGGCGCCGGCACCGGCCTGGCTGTTCGTCGACGAAGCCGACGCGACGATGGCGACGCGGGCGAACCTCAGCCCCGGTGCGGTGGAGCCGACCTTGAGCACCAACGTCGGCAGTGCCACCAGCGTCGGTCTGGTCGGCATCCTGCGCGGCGACGTCGACGGCAGTTGGACCGGACCGGCGGGCAGCCCGAGCCTGGACGTCGCGCATTTCCATGAGCTTGTGGCGAGCCATGCCGAGCTGAACCTCGGGCAGTGGGGCATCTACTGAACCGGGCGCGTCGGCGCCTGGGGCATGTCGAGAGACATGCGGCTATACTCTTGTTCAACGAACTTTCCGAGGGCGCCACGATGAGAAATCTCGACCGCATCACTTTCGATCCCGCCGTAATGGGAGGCAAGCCGTGCATCCGGGGGCTGCGTGTGACTGTGGGTACCCTGGTGGGGCTGGTCGCCAGCGGCAAGAGCCCGGAACAGATCGTGATGCTGTATCCCTATCTGGAGACGGCAGACGTTACCGAGGCGCTGCGGTATGCGGCGTGGCGATCCGAGGAGATAGAACTACCTGTGGCGGCCGCGTGACGATACGCCTGCTGGTCGATATGAATCTGTCGCCAGCCTGGGTGTCTTGGCTGGAGTCGTCGGGATTCGTCGCTACGCATTGGAGTTCGGTCGGCTTGCCCAATGCGTCGGATCGAACCCTGTTCGAGTGGGCGCGAGATAACGGATATGTTGTATTTGCCCACGATCTCGATTTCGGCGCCATGCTCGCTATTACGGGCGCAGAAGCGCCCAGCGTGTTCCAGATCCGCACGGAAGACGTCAGTACGGACGCGCTTGGTGTTCGCGCCGTTTCGATCCTTCAGCGTTTCACGCCGGAACTGTCTGCGGGCGCATTGATCGTCGTAGACGATGCGCGCGACCGCGTCCGCATCCTGCCGTTGAGCCAAAGCTGACAGGCTTTCGGGTCGAGGACGAAGCGGATCGGCCATTGCGGCCAGACCTGGACGTCGCGCATTTCCAAGAGCTGGTGGCGAGCCATGCCGAACTGAACCTCGGGCAGTGGGGCATCTACTGAAGCCGATTCCGTAACGCTTGCCCCAGCCGTTGCGATCATGGGGGCACGGTTTCCCCCGTCGCCGGCTGTGTTAACCTTGCGCTCGTCTTGGGGAGGTGCTGCCGCCGCGGCAGTCGGAACATCCGATACGCACCGGCCATCGCCAATACTGCGGGGAAACGCCTTGAAGCTGTTGTTCGTGCACCAGAACTTTCCCGGCCAGTTCGTCCATCTGGCGCATGCCGGCGGCGAGCGTGGCTGGGACATGACGGCCATTTGCGCCGCGACGGCGCCGGGGATGGCGGGGGTGCGTCTGGTGCGCTATCCGCCGCTCGCCGACAAGAGCCACGCCGTTCATCCCTGGGCGCGCGACCTGCACGTCAAGGCAATCCGCGCCGAGGTCGTGGCGCGCGAGGCCCTGCGCCTGCGCGAGGCGGGCTATGTGCCCGACCTCATCTACGGCCATCCCGGCTGGGGCGAATGCCTGCTGCTGAAGGACATCTTTCCCGACACGCCGCAGCTCAACTTCCTTGAGTTCTATTACCGCGCCGCCGGCGCCGACGTCGGCTTCGATCCCGAGTTTCCGGCGCCGGCGCCCTGGACCGCCGGCCGTCTGCGCTTCAAGAACATGGTCCTGCGCGAAGCGCTGGAGACCATGGACTGGGGCGTCGCGCCGACGCAGTGGCAGGCGTCGCTGCTGCCGCCGCAGTGGCGCGACCGCGTCTCGGTGATTTTCGACGGCATCGACACCGATGTCGTGCGGCCCGATGCCGCCGCCGCGCTGCAACTGGCGAGCGGGCCGCGGCTGACGCGGGACGACGAGGTGATCACCTTCGTCAGCCGCAATCTCGAACCCTACCGCGGCTTCCACGTCTTCATGCGCGCCTTGCCCGAGCTGCTGCGCCGGCGGCCGCGTGCGCACGTGCTGGCGATCGGCGGCGACGGCGTCAGCTACGGTACGCCGCCGGCGGACGGCGGCAGTTGGCGCGAGGTCTTGCTGCGCGAGGTGGGCGCAGCGTTGGACCCGGCACGCCTGCACTTCCTCGGCCGCGTGCCCTATGCGCAATACCTGAAGGTCTTGCAGTTGTCGCGCGTCCACGTTTATCTGACCTATCCCTTCGTACTGTCGTGGTCGCTGGTCGAGGCGATGAGCGCCGGCTGCGCCATCGTCGCCTCGGATACGGTGCCGGTGCGGGAATTCCTCGCACACGAATGCACGGCGCGGCTGTTTCCTTTCTTCGACGGCGTCGCTCTCGTCGAGCAGGTCTGCGCGCTGCTCGATGCACCGGCAGCGGCCGCAGCGCTCGGCGCCGCTGCACGCGCCGACGCGGTGGCGCGCCACGATCTGCGCCGCGTCTGCCTGCCGCAGTTGGTGGATCTGGCCGAGCGCGTGGCCCGGCGCGCACCGGCGCAAGCTTCCCCGGAGACGGCAGCATGAAGGGCTGGCTGCGGCCCTGGCGGGTGGTGACGATAGTGTCCGCGGCGGTCGGCCTTGCGCTGACCTTCGCGCGGCCCTGGCAGTCGATCGAGCTGCGCCTCTACGACCGGTGGTCGGTGCTGACGGCGCCGGGCAAGTCGGTGCTGCCGATCACCATCGTCGGCGTCGACGAGGCCTCGTTCGCCGCCATCGGGCAGCGCTGGCCGTGGCCGCGGGACATGCATGCGCAGTTGATCGAGCGTCTCGCGGCCGACGGCGCAGCGGTGATCGCCTTCGACATGATTTTTTCGGAGCGCGCGGCGCCGGCCGAGGACGCGGCGCTGGCCAAGGCCATCGGCCGCGCGCATAACGTCGTCCTGGCGGCGGACCAGGCCTACCGCGAAACGGCGACGCTGCGGCAGTGGATGCGCGTGGACCCGCTGCCGGAGTTTCTCGCCGCCGGCGCCGTCGCCGGCCTGGCGAGCGCGTCCATCGACGGCGATGCAGCGATACGCCGCTTTCCGGATGCGCAGGACATCCTTTGGCGGCAGGTCATTGCCGTGCTCCAGCGCGAGCGGCCCGAATTCGGGCTGGCCGGACGGATTCCCGACGCCGCGCTGGTGCGCCATCTCGGCCCGGCGCACACCTTTCCCTACGTCTCCTACCATCAGGTGCTGAACGGTAGCGCGGCGTTGCCGCCGGGCTTCTTCCAGGACCAGATCGTCCTCGTCGGCCGCGACGTGCGCGCCAGCCCCGAAGTCGGTGCGGCGCAGTCCGACCTGTTCGCCACGCCCTTTCTCGAACAAAGCCAGTTGCTGACCCCCGGCGTCGAGATCCACGCCACGCTGATCGAAAACGCTCTCACCGGACGCGCCCTCGGCGCGCTCGGCACGTCGTGGGCGGCGGCCTTGCTGCTGGCCTGCACGCTGTGCGCCGCGCCGGCGCTGCGGCGCTGGCATCCCTGGTGGAGCGGCATCTGGATCGCTGGGCTCGCCGGCGCCGCGCTCGGTGTCTCCTACTGGCTGTTCGGTGAACGCTCGCAATGGTTGCCGGCGCTGGCGACGGTGCTGACGCTGGCGCTGACCTACGTCGGCATGGGCATGGTTTCCTACCTGGCCGAACGCCGCCGCGCCGCCCAGATCAAGGACACGTTTTCGAAGTATGTGGCGCCGCAGGTGGTCGAGCAGATGGTCGCCAATCCCGACCTGGTACGCCTCGGCGGCGAGCGGCGCGAACTGACGCTGCTGTTTTCCGATCTCGCCGGCTTCACTTCGATGTCGGAAAAGCTGCCGCCGGAAACCGTGGCGCGCGTCATCAATCTCTATCTCACGGAAATGACGCGCATCATCATCGCCAGCGGCGGCACGGTCGACAAGTTCATCGGCGACGCCGTGATGGCGTTCTGGGGCGCGCCGCTCGCCGATGCGGACCATGCCCGCCACGGCGTCGCCGCGGCCATTGCCATGCAGGAGGCAATGGCCCGGCTACAGCCGCAGTTCATCGCCCTCGGCGCGGGCACAGTCGGTCTGCGCATCGGCGTCCATAGCGGGCCGGCCATCGTCGGCAACATGGGCTCGGAAGAGCGCTTCGACTACACGGCGCTCGGCGACACCGTCAATCTCGCCGCCCGCCTTGAAGGCGTGAACAAGATGTACGGCACGAAGATCCTGATTTCCGGCGCGACCGCCGACCGGCTCGGCGGCGGCGTTTCGCTGCGCGCCGTGGACCGCGTGCGCGTCAAGGGCAAGGCGCAGCCGGTGGATATTTTCACGCCCTGCGACGACGCCGTCCTCATCGACCATACCGCGCAGGCCCTGCCGCACTACCGCGACGGCCGCTGGTCGGCCGCGCGCGAAGCCTGGCAGCGGCTGGCCCTGAGCTACCCCGGCGATACGCTGGCGGCGGTATTCCTCGGCCGCATCGACGAGTTCGAGCGCAACCCGCCGGAAGCCTGGGACGGTGCGGTGGCGCTGGAAAAGGGCTGAGTCAGAACAGGTAGCTCGCGCGCAGGATCAGTTTCGTCGCGCGATCGTCGCTGGCGTTGCGATTGGCGCGCAGATTGTCGAGCAGGGCCTGCGCAATCCAGCGCTTGTCGGCGCTTTCCCAATAGGCGGTGACGCCGAGCGCCCAGCCGGCTTTCAGGCGGTCCGCGTTGGCCTCGTCGCGAAAGCGTTCGCCGCGCCAGGTGGCGGTCGTGCCGACGAGCCAGCGCTGCGGCAGCGACCAGTGGCTGACCAGGCGCAGGTAGTCGCGCGAGAGATAGGGAATCGCCAGGCCGTCGCGCGCGCCCGTTTGCCGGGCCTGCGCGCGCCGGTAGCGGAGCGCGACGGTGTGGTCGCGCGTCAGGCGATGATTGACGGCGGCGCCGAAGGAACGTACCCGCCCTTCGAGAAACTGCGGTGCTTCCTCCAGTTCGGGTTGCGCGCTGAAGGCGTCGCGCCGGTTGCGCAGGTTTTCGAGTTGGGTGAGCTGGAGGTCGGGCACCACGGCGGTGGCCGGCGAAGTCAGGTTGACGATGGATTCGCGGTCGACGAATCCGTGCACGAAGGTCGTTGCCGTCGCCTCGTGATCGACTTGAATGCGGCCGCGGCTATAGAGGCCGCCGTTCGTGGTCAGGCGGTCGTTGACGGCGATGCCCAGCGTATCGATCGGCGCCAGGCTGCCGACGGCGGCGGGGCGGCGCCATTTCTGGCCGACGGCGGCGAGCGCCGATTGCGGCGCGAACTGCCAGCGCAGGCCGCCGCGCCAGTGGGTTTCGTCGAAGCTGCGCGGCTGGCTGGTCGGTGCACCGACGCCATTGACGCGCGTGACGGCGACCTGGCCGGCGCTGGCGCGCTGCGCGAAGACGCCCAACTCGCCCTGTAGCCGCTCCGCCAGCGGTGCCCGCGCCACCAGATAGGCATCGCGGCTGCGCAAGTCGGTGACTTCGGCGATGGCAAGCTTGATCGCCGGCGTCGCCTGGACGTCCAGGTAGGCCGGCTTCTCCTGTTTCGAATCTTCGTAGCCCCAGGACACGCCAATGCCGTTCGCGAGCGCGAAGGCGTGACGGAACTGCACGTCGCTTTGCTCGGCGCGCGAGAGAAAACGATCGAGCGGGATCAGCCCGAACGGCGCCGCGACGATCGTGCCGCCGACCAGGGCCGACTGGCGGCCCATGCCGCCCTTGAACCAGAGCTGGTTGTCGGCGTCGAGCTTGATGTTGGCGCCGAGATCGAGGCGCGAGTCGTCGATGGCGAGCGGGTCGTCCGGCAGCGTCGTTCCGCGCAGCCGGCCGCGAATGCGCGTGTCGGTGCCGAAGGCGAATATGCCCAGCGCGTGGTCCGGGCGCAGGCCGAGGCCGAGCGTGAGATTGGCACCGTCGGAAGCGTCGGCCGTCAGCCGCGAATGGCCGGCCGACAAGTCGCCGCTGACGAAGTAGGCCAGCGGCAACGGCGTCGTCGCCATGCCGTTGGCCGTGCCGATCAGCGCATCCTGCTTCCAGTCGGCCTGTTCGACGAACAGATCGATGCGGCCGTGATGCCCGGGGGCCGGCACCAGCGAGGACCGGCGCGGCGAAGCGCCGAAGACCGTGGGATCGGTGATGAAGCCCTTGAAGAGTTCCGAGTTCTTGTTGTAGCCCCCGGCCTGGCGATCGGCGAGGAAGAGGTGGCTGCCGGCCCACCACGGCGAATAGGCGGCGGTGGCGTAATGGCGCGCCCAGTCTTCCATGCCGAACGCCGCCAGCGCGCTGCCGACGTTGGCGCTGCCCTTCTGGTTGTTGAGCACCTGATTGAGCGACTTCAGGAAGGGCATGCGCTCCTGCGCGGCGCGCGCCGCGTCGGCGGCGGCGCCGAGATCCAGCGCGTCGGCCGCCATCAGCGCCAGCAGGACATGGGGCAGCGGGTCGCGCGGGTCTAGTTGCGCCGCCTGGTCCAGCGCCTGCCGGGCGCGCCGGGTTTCGCCGAGTTGGTGGAAGGCGGCGGCGGAATAGAGCCAGGCGCGGCCGAAGCGCGGCTCGATGACGCCGGCGCGTAGGAAGTCCGCCAGCGCGCCGCGGCTGTCGCCGGTTTTCAGCCTGAGGATGCCGCGGCCGGTGAGCGCCACGTAATCGTCGGGTGCGGCGGCCAGGGCCTGCTCGTAGAAATTGCGCGCTGCGGGAAAATCGCCGGCGAGCGTCTCCAGCGTGCCGCGTTCCGCGAGCGCGCGTGGAAATGCCGGGCGGGCGGCGAGGGCGGCGGCCAGCGCCGCGCGTCCGGCGCGGACGTTCTCGCGTTCGGTCTCCATGCTGCCGCGGGCGAACCAGGCGTCGGCGTGGCCGCTATCGATGTCGAGGACGGTCGCCAGTGCCGCGCGCGCCGCAACGGTCTCGCCCCGGAACAGCGCCAGTTCGCCGACGGCCAGCCAGACTTCGGCGTCGCGAGGATGGCGCTTGCGTGCATCGTCGAGCACGGCTGCCGCGG
>JACRPB010000173.1 GCA_016214175.1 Rhodocyclales bacterium | reverse complement strand
TTCCCGGCCGGTAGCCGCATCATCCCGAATCCCTACAACCGCATTCCCGGCTTCTCGTTCGGCGATCATCACTTCGTGCCGGGCTTTCCGCAGATGGCCTGGCCGATGGTTGAGTGGGTGCTCGACACCTATTACCGAGAACGCTTCCATGCCGTGGCCGAAGAGGAGCGCGCGATCCTGGTGTGGGAGGGCATGGAGGGGACGCTGCTCGATCTGATGCGCGCCGTCGAGGCCGCCCATCCGGGCCTGGTGGTGTTCAGCCTGCCGACCTTCGGCAGCGCGACGCTGCGACCGCACATCGAACTCGGCGTGCGCGGCGCGCCGGACCAGGTGGCGGCGGCAATGCCGGAAATCGAGGCCGGCGTCGCGCGCTTGGGCTTTGCCTTTGATCCGGTAGATAATGCGCGGAAGGAAAATTAGCGGGCTGGAATCTGCAGCCGCACAAGAAAGGGTACCCCATGGCAGACAATACGTTCGACCAACTGCAAAAGGTGGTGGCGCGCCTGATCGAGACCGTTCCCTTCTTCAAGGGACTCAAGCCGGCCGATCTGTTCGCCTTCCTGTCGAAGGCCAAGCAGACCACCTATGCGGCGGGCCAGGTCGTATTCAGCGAAGGCGACGTGGGTGGGCAGACGATCTACCTGATCATGCGCGGCAGCTTCGACGTCAGGAAGCAACTCTCGGACGGGTCGGTCGATGTCGTCGACACCCTCGGCATGGGCCAGTGCTTCGGCGAAATGGCGCTGGTGGACAACCAGCCGCGTTCGGCCAGCGTGGCGGCCAAGAGCGAGGGCCTGCTGCTGGCCTTCACCGGCGATTTCGTCGCCACTTTCCCGAACATCTCCTTCCGGCTCTATGAGAATCTGGCGCGCATCATCGCCCAGCGCCATCTCGACATCGAGAAGGAAATCAGGATGCTGGCGCTGCCGGTATGCGAAGTGCAGTGCTTCAACGAAATCCTCAAGGACATGCCGCCGCCGGCAGGGATTATCGGCAGCCGCGGGCTGACGGCGCTGTCGCAACTGGGCCAGCCCTATACCGTGGCCGCCAAGGAATTCGTGGTCAAGGAAAACTCGATGGGCCAGAACATGTACATCGTGCTCGAAGGCGAGCTCGAAGTGAGCAAGGTCATCGAAGGCGAACCTACGCGCGTCGCGCTGCTGACGCGCGGCAACTATTTCGGCGAGACCGCGCTCGTCAGCGAAGACTTCGGCCGCACGGCGAACGTGATCGCCATCGACGACGTCAAGCTGGTGCGCCTCAATGCCGGCCACCTGCAAAAGGCGCCGGAGCTGGGCGCCCTGGTCTACAAGGAACTGGCGCGCATCTTTTCCATGCGCCTGCGCCGCTCGACCAAGGTCTTCATGCAGACCTTCGGCAAGGAATGCCACCGCGACTGCCCGATGCGCGGGGAATAGCAGGCAAAAAAAACCCCGACACGAAGGTCGGGGTTGAAACCAGCCTGTTGGGGCTGGAGGAGGAGACGGTCAGGCGCGCTTAGGCGGCCTTCTTGGCCTTCGGGGCGGTGGCGGAGGCGCCGACGGCCTTGACGGTGGCGCTGGTGGCAGCGGCAACGTTGGCTTCGGTGATCTCGGCGACCTGCTTGGCGGCCTTGGTGATGGTGTCGTAGGCGGAGTTCGCGGCGGCGATGGCGGACTTGACGGCGGCGACGGCGACGTCGGAACCGGCCGGGGCGTTCTTGGCGGCCTTGTCGAGTGCGCTGGCGACGTTCTTGTTCACTTCGGCGAACTGGGCTTCAAAAATCTTGCCGAACTCTTCCTGCGTCTGGGTGGCGATCTCGTAGATGCTGCGCGAGTAGGCGACGACCTTGTCGAGGGCCGGCTGGGCCAGGGAGGTTTGCAGGCTCATGAGTTCCTGGGCATCCTTGGCGGCGAGCAGGGCCTTGGCGTTGGCGACCGAGTCTTCGAGCAGGGTGCGGGCGGTGTTCAGGTTCAGAGCGGCGATGCGCTCGGCGCTGGCGAAGGCGGTGTTGGCGACCGTCAGGGCGGTTTCGACGTTGGCCTTGTTGGTGGCGGCGAATTGCTCGGGCGAGAAAGAAGTCATGGTGTATCTCCTAAGGTTTGAAAGCGAATAATTTCAAAATTAATGCGCTTTCAGGCCGATCTGATTAAGCCCTTATGCGCGATGTTGCAGTGCATCATGGAGCTCATTATAGGGATCGAATTTCCGATGTCAACAAAAAAATGGTGCATCGCACCATAAATTGCGTCAGTGCCGGAAAATTGATAATAA
The DNA here is from genome assembly GCA_016214175.1 of Rhodocyclales bacterium. GTDB lineage: Bacteria > Pseudomonadota > Gammaproteobacteria > Burkholderiales > Rhodocyclaceae > Nitricoxidireducens. The sequence continues at coordinate 8,242 of JACRPB010000173.1, read as the reverse complement.
TCAATTGTTTTGTGGTCAGACGAAAGTAATAGGGCCAGCCCGTGGGCTGGCCCTATGGTGCGATGCAGAAGCCGCTTAGCGGTTCTGGAAAGCCGCCTTGCGCTTCTCGATGAAGGCAGCCATGCCTTCTTTCTGGTCGGCGAGGCCGAAGGACGAATGGAAGGCGCGGCGCTCGAACAGCAGGCCTTCGGCCAGCGAGGACTCGAAGGCGCGATTGACCGATTCCTTGATCATCATGACCGTCGGCAAGGAGAAGCCGGCGATGGTTTCGGCGGCGGCCAGGGTTTCCTCCAGCAGCTTGTCGGCGGGAATGACGCGGGCGACCAGGCCGCAGCGCTCGGCCTCCTGGGCGTCCATGAAGCGGGCGGTGAGGCACATGTCCATCGCCTTGGCCTTGCCGACGGCGCGCGGCAGGCGCTGGGTGCCGCCGGCGCCGGTCAGGGTGCCGAGCTTGATTTCAGGTTGGCCGAACTTGGCGGTGTCGGCGGCGTAGATCATGTCGCACATCATGGCCAACTCGCAGCCGCCGCCGAGGGCGAAGCCGGCGACCGCGGCGATCACCGGCTTGCGGCAGCGGGCGACGTTCTCCCAGTTGCGGGTGATGAAGTTGCCCAGATAGGCGTCCATATGGCTGTAGTCCATCATGGCGCCGATGTCGGCGCCGGCGGCGAAGGCGCGCTCGGAGCCGGTGATGACGATGCAGCCAATCTCGGGCTCGGCGTCGAACGTGGCGAGCGCAGCGCCGACTTCGTCGATCAGGGCGTCGTTGAGGGCGTTGAGGGCCTTGGGGCGGTTGAGGGTGACGAGACCGACCTTGCCGCGGGTCTCGACGAGGATGTGTTCGTACATGACATTTACTCCTGGCGTGGACTGGGGATCTCCAGCGTCGGCTTGAGGGGCGGCGCACGCTGGATGACCGGGGAAGTCTGCTTGGCGTCGCCGCTCTTCGGCTGGATCACGGCGCGAACGCGTTCGCTTTTGCCGGCGGACGTGCTGCCGCTGCCGGTGACGACGTAGTTTTCGCTGCGGCCGTCGTAGGAAATGTATTGACCACTGACTTCGTCGAGGCCGCTCTTGATGTAGGCGCGGTTGAAAAAGTCCGTCTTCTCCTGCCGGCCGTCGTGTTCGATGCGCTCGGCTTCGCCCTCGACGTACTCGTTGCGGCCTTCGCGCTTCTGGCGGAAATGGGCGAGGCCGTTGGTGCCGCCGTAGGCGATGCCTTTCTGGAAGCCGTCGGCATCCTGGGAGACGACCAGCTTCGCGGTGTGAATCACCAGGGTGCCGCGCACGAGTTGGACGTTGCCTTCGAGGATGTACAGCTTCTTCGCGTCGTCGACCGAAATGCGGTCGGCTTCGAGATGGACGGGTTTCTCCCGGTCGGCCTTTTCGGCGTTGGCGGACGGCAGGGCCGCGAGCCAGGTCAGCAGGAAAAGCAGCCAGGGTTTGAGTCGGTAAGGGATCGCGTTCATCGGTTCGCCTTGTCGGCCTGCCTTGGGTAGATCGTGCCGCGCACGGGCCCATACAGGATTGAGAGATGGGTCTTGCTATTCGTTTTCATGCCCATGCCGTTGATTTCGGTCTTGCCCTGCACGATCTTCACTGCGGCGTCGGTGTGCGCCACGCCTTCGTCGGTGTCGGCATACAGGACGCTGGTGGAGATTTCGGTAGCCGGGCGGCCGTCGCCGCTTTCCCTGACGACGCGCACGTTGCCTTCCATCCGTACACTCTTGCCGTCGCGGTCGAGCCGGGCGGTATCCGACGCAACGCGGGTAAGCGGATCATGCTGGTAGGTCAGGCGCGGCGCGATGACCAGCGTGCTGTCGTCGTCGGGGTAATGTAGCATTTTTTCCGCTTCCAGCGAGTGCTGGAGCAGGCCGGCGCTGTCGAAGCGGCGCACCTGGAAGCGCTCGACGACATAGTCGGGATCGTGACGATGCTTGCCGTCGCGGCTGCCGTTGTCGCCATACGTGGCCTGGTCGAGCCAGAAGGTGAGGGCGGCCAGCAGCGCCAGCAGGACGACGGGAAACCCGCGCCAGGGCGTGGCCGTCGGGGACCGTAGCCGAGAACGCGCAAGCCGCCATGACGCCGACGTCGACGATGTCGTCGCCCATGTAGCCGGCCTGCGCGAACGACAGGCCTTCGGCCGCCAGCAGGTCGGCCATGGCGGTGCGCTTGTTGGCGACGCTCTGCACGACGAGGTCGATGCCGAGATTGGCCGCGCGCTGGGTGACGATTTCGGAATTGCGGCCGGTGATGATGGCGAGCCGGATGCCGGCGGCCTGGAGCATTTTCAGGCCGAGGCCGTCGCGGGTGAAGAAGGCCTTCATCTCGTCGCCGCGCGGGCTGAAGTAAAGGCGGCCGTCGGTCATGACGCCGTCGATGTCGAAGCCCATCAGACGAACCGCGGCGGCTTTGGCGAGGGCGTCCATCAGACCACCTTGGCGCGGAAGAGATCGTGCATGTTGAGTGCGCCGACCAGGCTGCCGGCGGCGTCGACGACGAGCAGCGAGTTGATGCGGTGGCGCTCCATCATTTCGACGGCTTCGACGGCCAGGCGCTGCGGCTCGATGGTGCGCGGACGCGGCGTCATGGCTTGCGCCACGGTAATGCCGCGCAGCTCGCCGTGCTTTTCCATGGCGCGGCGCAGGTCGCCGTCGGTGAAAATGCCGACCAGACGGCCGTCGTCGTCGCACACGGCCGTCATGCCGAGACCGCCGCGGCTGACCGCCAGCAGCGCGTCGAGCACCGGCGTGCGCGCGTCGACGCTGGGGACCTCGGCGCCGGGGCGCATGACGTCGCCGACATGGGTGAGCAGTTTGCGGCCGAGGGCGCCGCCCGGGTGCGAGCGCGCGAAATCCTCGGCGCCGAAGCCGCGCGCATCGAGCAGGGCGACGGCCAGGGCGTCGCCCAAGGCCATGGCGGCGGTGGTGCTGGCCGTGGGGGCGAGATTGAGCGGGCAGGCCTCTTCGCGGACGCGGGCATCCAGATGCACGTCGGCCTCGACGGCGAGCCGCGATTCGGCATTGCCGGTGATGGCGATCAATTTGCCGCCCTGGCGCTTGATCAGCGGCACGATGGTCAGCAATTCGTCGTTCTCGCCCGAGTTGGAAATGGCGATGACGACGTCGTCGCTGGCGAGCATGCCGAGGTCGCCATGCACGGCTTCGGCGGCATGGACGAAGTAGGCGGCAGTGCCGGTGCTCGACATGGTGGCGGCGATCTTGCGCGCGACGTGGCCGGACTTGCCGATGCCGCTGACGATGACGCGGCCGTGGCTGGCGAGGACCAGGTCGACGGCGCGCCGGAATTCGGCACCCAGGCGCGCGGCCAGCGCGCTGACCGCTTCCGCCTCGATGGCCAGCACGCGTTGCGCCATGGCGATGGCGCGGGACGAGTCTTGGGTCATGATGAGTTTCGATTATGATTGGATCAAATTATAGCCGCCTCGCGCCTCCCCGCCCCTACCCACATGAATACCCTGCAACTCGTGTTGCTGCTGCTCGGCGCCTCGGTCCTGGTGGTTGCGGTGTTTCGTGCGCTCGGCTTACCGCCCATCCTCGGCTACCTGCTGGTCGGCGCCGCCATCGGACCGCACGCCTTCAACCTGTTGCCCAATAGCGAGGGTGCGCGCCATCTGGCGGAGTTCGGCGTGGTGTTCCTGATGTTCACCATCGGCCTCGAATTCTCGCTGCCGCGCCTGTTCGCCATGAAGCGTATCGTCTTCGGCGTCGGCTTGGCGCAGATCGCGGCGACGATGGGCGTGACCGCGCTGCTGGCCGTCGCCTGCGGCCTGTCGTGGTTCGCCGGCATCGCCCTGGGCGGCATCCTGGCGATGTCGTCGACGGCGATCCTCTCCAAGCTCCTGGCCGAGCGCCTCGAACTCGACTCGCCGCACGGGCGCGAAGTCATGGGGGTGCTGTTGTTCCAGGACCTTGCGGTGGTGCCGCTCTTGATCGTGATTCCGGCGCTGTCGGATTCGGTGCAGGAACTGGCGCGGGAACTCGCCGTCGCCGGCGTCAAGGCCGCCGTCGTGCTGACGCTGGTGCTGTTCCTCGGTCAGCGCCTGATGAGCGGCTGGTTCTACCTCGTCGCGCGGCGCAAGTCGGGCGAGCTGTTCATGCTCAACGTGCTGCTGGTCACCCTTGGTCTCGCCTGGCTGACCGAGCTGGCCGGCCTGTCGCTGGCGCTGGGCGCCTTCATCGCCGGCATGCTGATTTCGGAGACCGAGTACCGCTATCAAGTCGAGGACGACATCAAGCCGTTTCGCGATGTGCTGCTCGGCCTGTTCTTCATTTCCATCGGCATGCTGCTCGACTTCGGTGCCATCGCGCGCGACTGGCCGCGCGTGCTGGGCCTGCTGGCCCTGCTGCTGGTCGGCAAGCTGGCGGTGGCCGCTGCGCTCTCGCGCCTGTTCGGCGCTGCGCCGGGCACGGCGTTGCGCACCGGATTGTGGCTGTGCGCCGGCGGCGAATTCGGCTTCGTCCTGCTGGCCGAAGCGGCGCGCACGCACGTCCTGGGCGCCGCGCTCGTGCAGCCGGTGCTGGCGGCGATGGTGTTGTCGCTGGTGCTGGCACCGCTGATCGTGCATTTCTCAGACCGCCTCGTCATGCGTTTCGTCGCTTCCGAATGGCTGCTGCGCTCGATGCAGTTGACGCAGATCGCGGCGCGCACGGTGGCGGTCGACAAGCACGCCATCCTCTGCGGCTACGGCCGCACCGGCCAGCACCTGGCGCGCTTTCTCGACAACGAAGGCATTTCCTACGTCGCGCTCGACCACGACCCCGAGCGCGTGCGCGCGGCCGCCCATGCCGGCGAGTCGGTCGTCTATGGCGATTGCACGAAAAGCGAAATCCTCATGGCCGCGGGACTGGCGCGCGCCAGCGTCGTCGTCATCACTTTTGCCGACATCGATGCCGCGTTGCGTGCCCTGCACCGCATCCGCGCCGTGCGCACCGACGTGCCGGTCGTGGTGCGCGCGCGCGAGCCGGACGACGCCGAGCGCCTGTTCGCCGCCGGCGCCGCCGAAGTGGTGCCGGAAGCGCTCGAATCGAGCGTCATGCTGGCGACGCATGCGCTGGCCCTGCTCGGCGTGCCCATGCATCGGGTCGTCAAGCGGCTGCGCGAATTGCGCGAGCAGCACTACGAATTGCGAAGGCCAGATGCCGCGCCTGAAGGCGATTTCGATCGGTCCGGGCGCCCACGCGCAGGGCCGCACGCTTGGCGAACTGCGTCTCGCCGAGCTCGGCGTACGCGTCTCGGCGGTACGCCGCCGCAGTCAGCGCGGACTCGTCGTCGGCCCGGATCTGCGCATCGAAGTCGACGACGTCGTCGTCCTGCTCGGCAAGCCTGACGTGCTGACGCGCAGCGAAGAGCGCCTGCTCGGCGGCGGCTAGGGCCGCCTCAGAAACTCAAGCAGACGGTATAGCTGGCGTCGTCTTCGATGGCGCCCTGTCCCGTCAGGGGAACGGCGGCCACCGCCGCCGTCTGCGGCACCGCGGTCGGGTTCGGCATGGTCTGCATGGCGCCGGTTCCGGTATTGCCGTCGTCGAGGGTGATGTCGAGTTGCTTGGCGAACTTGCCGAGGATGCCTTGCGAGCAGGCGATGTAGGTGCCCCGCAGCGTGGCGATCGGAGAACTGGCGCCGCCGGTGATGCCGATGACGCTGCCGGCGGCATTCTTCGGCAGGTATTCCGGGTCGCCGACCGCCGTGGGCCCGGTCGCGAGCCCGGCGAGGCGCACGTGCTGCCAGAAGCGATAGGACTCGTCGCTGCCGTTGTTGCTGTTCCAGGCGCCTTCGATGCTGCCGTTGCCCTGCACCTGGCCCGCCGCCGATGCCTTGCAACTGGCGTTGGCCGGGCACAGCGCGGCGCCGAGATGGGCGTCGACGCCGGCGTCGTCGCCGGGGACGGCCTTGTACTTGTCCTGGTAGCCATAGACGAACAGCGGAATGTTGCGGAAGTCGTTGGCGAAGTTCTTGACCTTGGCGCTATTGATCAGTTCCTGGCCTTTCATGACGCCGCCGAGCAGAAGACCGACGATGACGAGCACGATGGCGATTTCGACTAGCGTGAAGCCGGATGGTCTGCGGAACATTTCGGTCTCCTCGTTTCGTGGGTGATATTCACGGATCATACTACGGTTGCGCCGATTCCTCCGTCATGTTTTGCGGCGCGGCGATGGCGCCGGGGCGCGCCGCGGCGGCAGCCGTCAGCGCAGGCGGTGAATCTGCCTGGGATAGGGCAGAAGCGCCTTGATGGCGGCAGGCATGGCGTCGATCGCGACGGCGGCGTCGGCGTAACTGGCGAACTCGCCATAAATGAGGCCGACGCGGCGGACGCCTTCCCGTTCGATGGCATATGCCCGCAACTGGGCCGGATCGAGGAGGCGGGACGCGTCGAGGGCGACCGCTTCCACGGTCGCGGCGGCAGCGACTTCCTGCCGCGCCAATTGTACGAACCAGTGATCGCCGGGCGCCGTGAGCAGCCAGTCCCGACTGGCGGCGATCAGGCGCGAGGTGGCCGGCGCGAGCTCCGGCCAGTTTGCCGGGGCGGCGGCTGTTGCGTGCGGCGACGGCGCGGCGGCCGGCGGCGGTGCGCCTGAGGGGACGCCGTCTGCTTCCGGCGACGCAGCGACGGATATTTGCCGGAGCGTTGCGGTCGTGGCCGCGGGAGCGGCGGCTTCGTGCGCGGCGCGCCAACCCAGTGCGAGGGCCAGCACGCCGAGTGCGGCGCCGGCGGCGACCCGCAGTTCCTTGCGCTGCTGGAATTTGCGGGCGGTGGCGGCGAACTCGGAGTTGCCGATGGCGGTTCGGACGTCTTTCTTCGTCACTTGGCGCCTGCCGGCGTCGGCGGCGGCGAGCAAGGCTTTGTCGGCAAGGACATTGACGCGGCGCGGCAGTCCCAAGGAGGTGGCGGCCATGAGTGCAACGGCGGCCGCGCAGAACACTTCCGCTCCGCGATAGCCGGCGGCGCGCAGGCGGAAATCGAGGAATTGGGAAATCTCTTCGGGCATCAGGGGCGCCAGCGCGAAATTGTGCGTAATGCGTTCGCGCAACTGGCGCATGTCCGGACGCGCCAAAATGTCGTTGAGTTCCGGCTGGCCGAACAGCACCAGCGGCAGAAGCTTGCGCCGATTCGATGCGAGGTCGGACAGGCGTTTGACCTCGTCCAGGGTTTCCGCAGGTACCGTATGGGCCTCGTCGATCAGGACCACGGCGCGCCGTCCCGCGCCTTGAAGGGCTTCGAGCTGCCCGAGCAGAGCGGCCTGCACCGCGTCGGATGCCGCGTTGTCCGGGACCGCCAGCCCGAGACCGCCGATCACGGCGCGCCGGACGTCCTCCGGCGAGAGCATCGGGTAGGCCAGGTGTACGACCACGACCTGGGCAGACAGACGTTCGATCAGCATCCGGCACAGCGCCGTTTTGCCGCTGCCGGCGGCGCCGCTTACGGTGACGAAGCCTTCGTCGTGCGTGATGGCGTAAACCAGGGCTTCCAGCGTGGTTCCGCGGTTGGCGCCGGGGAAGAAGAAGCGGTTGTCCGGCGTGATGCGGAACGGCGGTACGCTGAGGCCGAAATGCTCTAGGTACATGGATGGTTTTCCGGGTTGTCCTCGCTTCCGGTTGCGATCATCATATTCTATGCCGATGGCGAACGGCGATTTCGAGAAGGCTACTTGCTTCCCGGCCGATCCAAGCCCAATTCCGTCACGGGAAACGGCCAATCATCTGATAAAATCCGCAATCCATTTTTTGCCCAGAAACCGCATTGTGTCGCCCGAGCCCCTCGTCAAAATGTCCGACGTCAGTTTTTCCTATGACCGGCGCCCGATACTCCAAGGCATCAATCTGGAGATTCCGCGCGGCAAGGTGGTGGCGATCATGGGCCTGTCCGGTTGCGGCAAGACGACGACGCTGCGCCTGATCGGCGGCCAGCTCAAGGCGACCTCCGGCGAAGTGCGGGTGGCCGGCAAGGTCATGAACGACCTCGACAACGACGAGCTGTATGCCTTGCGCCGGCGCATGGGCATGCTGTTCCAGTTCGGCGCGCTGTTCACCGACATGTCGGTCTATGACAATGTGGCCTTCCAGATGCGCGAGCATACCGACCTGCCGGAGGAGTTGATCCACGATCTGGTGATGATGAAGCTGCATGCGGTCGGCCTGCGCGGCGCCCATCGCCTGATGCCGTCGGAGCTTTCGGGCGGCATGGCGCTCCGCGTCGCACTGGCCCGCGCCATTGCGCTC
>JACRPB010000203.1 GCA_016214175.1 Rhodocyclales bacterium | reverse complement strand
CGAAGCGGGCATAACGGCTGCCGAAGGCGCCCCAGAAAACGCGGAAAATGACGACGGCGAACATCAGTGTGCCGGCGGCGACATGCACGTCTTTCCAGCTTTCGCCTTCCGAGGTGAGCCAGGCGACGATGAACGAAGCGACCAGCAGCCAGTGGCCCAAGCGGGTGGGAACGTCCCAAACCAGTATCTTTTTCATGCCGCCCATCTCCCGCAACAAACTAAGCGCCGACCTTGGTCAGCAGGAAGCGCAACACATCGGCCTTTTCCGCGGCAGTGCATTCGCGGCCGACGACTTCCTTGCAATTGCGGCGGAACCACTTTTCGGTCTTGGCGGTATCGGTGAAGCGCGTGGAACCGGCCACAGGCGCGAGCGCCTCGATGGGCTTGCTGGTGATGACGTGCTTGCCGCCGGCACCGGGATTGTCGGTATGGCAGGTCGCGCAACTGGGCATCTTCTCCGCGGCGCTGCGCTTCTCGGAATAGAACTGGCGGCCGCGTTCGGCCGAGGCGGCAAAGCCCGGTTGCGCCCGCCCGGCTTCGGCCGCATAGGCGCTCAGCATTTGCGCCGGCGCCTCGGCCGCGGCCGGCAGGGCGACGATCAGGGAGGCAAGAAGGGGAAAAACGCGTCTCATGAAGGTATCTCCGTGCTGATGAATCGACGACTGGCGCAACCCGGCCGCCAGATTTGAGCATCCTAGCGGCGACCACTTAACGAATCCTTAAGACACGGAAAGCAGACTGCGGGCGCTCCCGCACCAAAGGAACCCGTAATGACGAAGTCCCTGTTTCCCATCCTCGCCGCTGCCCTGCTGCTGTCGCCCAGCGCGCATGCCGACAGTCTGCCCATGCCCTACGACGCGCCGCCTTCCTACAAGGCCGAATGCGGCAGTTGCCACATGGCCTTCCAGCCGGGCCTGCTCCTGGCCGGCGACTGGCGCCTGGTCATGGCGCAACTGGACAAGCACTACGGCGACAATGCCGCCCTGGACGAAAAGACGCGGCGGGAGATCGAGGACTTCCTGGTCCGCAACGCCGGCACGCGCTCGCGCTATGCCGGCGCCGGCGACCCGCCGCGGCTGACCGGCACCGACAGGTTCCGGCGCAAGCACGACAAGCTTTCCGCCGCCGTCTGGCGCGATCAGCGCGTCGGCACCGCCGCGAATTGCGTCGCCTGCCATCCGGGCGCCGAGCAGGGACGCTACAGCGAACGCGACCTCACGGTCCCCGGTTACGCCGGACACCGTGGCGAGCACGGCCACGAGCGCCGCCGCCATGGCCACGACGACGATTGATGCCATAGTCCGCAAAGGAATCTGCCATGAAGAAGACTCTGCTGCACGCGCTGGCGGTCGCCATGTTCCTGCCGTCATCCGCACCGGCCCATCAGCCCGACATCCCCCAGGACGCGCCGGCCTCCTACAAGGCCGAGTGCGGAAGTTGCCACCTCGCCTTCCTGCCGGCGCTGCTCTGCGATTCGGACTGGCGCGACGTCATGGCCCAGCTCGACAAGCATTACGGCGACAACGCCGGCCTCGACGACAGGACGCGCCAGGAAATCGAGGACTTCCTGGTGCGCAACGCCGGCGCGCGCTGGCGCATGCTCTTCGGTTCCGGCGATCCGCCGCGGCTGACCGCCACCGTCTGGTTCAACCACGAGCACGGCAAGCTTGCCGAGGCGGTCTGGAGCGACAAGCGCGTCGGCAGCGCCGCCAATTGCGGTGCCTGCCATCCGGGCGCCGAGCGCGGCCTGTTCAGCGGACGCGACCTGACGATGCCGCCGGGCTACGAGCGGCGCCGGAACGGCGCCGATTGACGCACGCTGCGGCTACAATCCGACCATGCGCATTCTGCTGATCGAAGACGACCCCGTGCTCGGCGACGGCCTGGCCACCGGCCTGCGCCAGTCGGGCTTCGCCGTCGATTGGCTCAAGGACGGCGAAAGCGCCGTCGCCGCCATGCAAAGCGAGAAGTTCGATCTGACCGTGCTCGACCTCGGCCTGCCGCGCCTGTCGGGCATGGAGGTGCTGAAACGCCTGCGCGCGCGCGGCGACGCCATGCCGGTGCTGGTGCTCACGGCCCGCGACGCGATCCGCGACAAGATCGCCGGCCTCGACTGCGGCGCCGACGACTACCTGGTCAAGCCGGTGGACCTCGAAGAACTGGCGGCCCGCATCCGCGCCCTGCTGCGGCGCGCGGCCGGACGCGCCGAACCGATGCTGCGCCACGGCGCCATCGCCCTCGATCCCGCCGGCCGCCGCGTCGAAGTCGATGGCCGCCCGGTCGAGCTTTCGGCGCGGGAATACGCGGTACTGCACGCCCTGCTCGCCAATCCCGGCCGCGTCATGAGCCGCAGCCAGCTCGAACAGTCGATCTACGGCTGGAACGAGGAGCCCGACAGCAATGCGCTCGAAGTGCATATCCACCACCTGCGCCGCAAGTTCGGCGCCGACTTGATCAAGACCCTGCGCGGGGTCGGCTACACCATTCCCAAGGCATGACCACAACGCGCTGGTTCTCGCTGCGTCGCCGGCTGCTGTTGCTGATTTTCGGCGGCGCCACCGCTTGCTGGCTGGCGACCATGGTCCTGATCTATTTCGATGCCCACCACGAGATCGACGAACTGCTCGACGCGCAAATGGTGCAGGCGGCGCAGACGCTGCTCGCCCTCGCCGCCGACGACGACGAACACGATCTGGAGGCCAGCCGCATCGGCGCCGAATATCAGAAGCGCATCAAGTTCCAGATCTGGAACGACGACGGCCGCCTGGTACTGCGCTCGCCGAATGCGCCGACGACGCCGCTGACGGCGACCGACGGTTTTTCGGACGCGGCGGATGCCGAAGAGAAGCACCGGGAATGGCGCTACTACAGCGAGTGGAGCGAGGAACGCGGCCTGCGCGTGCAGATCGGCGAGAACGACTACGTGCGCGAGGAACTGATCGGCCACATCACTTGGCGGCTGTTGCTGCCGGCCCTGCTCGGTCTGCCCCTGCTCGGCGCCTGGGCCTGGCTCGCCATGCGCAGCGGGCTGGAACCGCTCGACGCCATTGCCGAGCAGATCGGCGCCCGCGCCCCGGATCAACTGGACGCCCTGGCGCCGCAATCCGCGCCGACGGAAATCCGTCCCCTGCTCAAGTCCCTGAACAATCTGTTCGGGCGCGTCGCACGCACCATGGAGAACGAGCGCCGCTTCACCGCCGACGCCGCCCACGAGCTGCGCACGCCGCTGGCCGCTCTCTCGGCCCAAGCCCAGGTGGCCTTGCGTGCGCGCGACGAGGCCGAGCGCACGCACGCCCTGGAGCAACTGAGCGTCGGCATGGCGCGCGCCGGCCGCCTCGTCGGGCAATTGTTGACCCTGGCCCGCCTCGACCCGCAGCAGCAACCGGACGGCACGGTTCGAGTCGACCGCCTCGCCGAAGACGTCTGCGCCGATCACGGTACCTTGGCGCTGGCCCGCAACATCGCCCTGGAACTCGACGCCGCGCCGCTGACGGCGCTCGGCGACGCCGACCTGCTGCGCATCCTGCTGCGCAATCTGGTGGACAACGCGATCCGCTACACGCCGAACGGCGGCAAGGTTCTGGTCACCGTGGCCGCAAAAGAAGACCAGGTGCGGCTGGCGGTCGCCGACACCGGCCCCGGCATTCCGCCCGCCGAATACGAACGGGTGTTCGAGCGCTTCAGCCGCCTGGCCGGACAGGAGACGGAAGGCAGCGGCCTCGGCCTTTCCATCGTCCGCCGCATCGCCGATTTGCACGGCGCGCGCGTGACCCTGGCGCCCGGGCCGAACCAGTGCGGACTGGAAGTCAGCGTCTGCTTGCGCGGGGCCGCTACGACTGCGGCAGACGCAGGTCGTCCCGGCACTTCATGAGCTGGACGCTGACGCCGCGCAGGCGCTGATTGAGCAGTACCAAGAGCTGCATCAGCAGCTTGACGCCGAGGCGCGGCTGCTCGTCGATGACCCGCCGCAGGTGGGTGCGATCGAGCACGGCAAACACGGTTTCGCTGAGGGTGACGCAACTGGCGAAGCGCGGTTCGCCATCGATGACCGACATTTCGCCGAGGGTCTTGCCGGGCCCGGCCTCGCCGACGCGCACCGGCAGGCCGCGGTAATCCTTCTTGACGATTTCCATGTCGCCCTCGATCAGCAGCAGCATGAAGTCGCCGGGTTCGTCCTCGACGATGACCTCGGCGCCGGCCGGCGCCCGGTAGCAGCGCAAGTACGCGGCCAGGGCCTCGACCTCGCTGCGATCGAAGGCGGCGAGCACCGCGATGCGCTCGATGAGCGCGAGGATGCGATCGACGAAGGGTGCTGCATCGCCCAGGTTCTCGAAGGCGCGAAAGCGGTCGGCGGTGAGGTTCATGGCGAATGGATTATAGAACTCATTTTGCGCTTCGCGCTGCCGGCAGCTACCGGCCCCCGACCAGCAGCATCGCCACCACCAGCGCCCAGACGGCGACCGCCGCGAGCAGGTGGAAATCGCCCAGCAGTTCCCGCGCCGGGTCGCCGCCGCCGCCCTGGCGGTGCAGCAGGAACAGATAGCGCATCAAGCCGTAGAGGACCGGAGGAACGCTGGCGATGAGCCAGGCGGTGCCGTGCAGGGCGATGGTCTCGGAACTCACCGTGTACAGCGCATAGGAGACGACGGTGCCGGAGGCGGCGATGGCGATGAAGTGGTCGAGCAGCGGCTTGGAATAGTGTTCGAGCACGCGGCGATGGACCACGGAATCGTCTTGCAGCCTGCCGAGTTCGGCGCGGCGCTTGGCGAAGCCGAGAAACAGCGTCAGCATCAGGCCGCACAGCAGCAGCCAGTGGGTGGGCGGAATGCCGATGCCGAGCGTGCCGGCAAGGATGCGCAGCATGAAGCCGGCGGCGATGATGAAGACGTCGAGCACGACGACGTGCTTGGCGCCGGCGTTGTATGCGACCTGTAGCGCAAGGTAGGCCAGGAAGATCCAGGGCGCACGGCTGGCGAGCAGCGCCAGGGCCAGGCCGCCGGCCAGGCAGGCGGCGCCGAGCGCCAGGGCCGCGGGCACCGACACCGCGCCGCTGGCGAGCGGCCGCTGCTTCTTGTCGGGATGGCGGCGATCCTGTTCGCGGTCGACGTAGTCGTTGAAGACATAGACGGCCGACGAAATCAGGCAGAACGCGGCAAAGGCCAGCAGCGCGGCGGCGATCATGCCGGGATCGCGCCAGGCATGGCCGAACAGCAGACCGACGAAGACGAAGCCGTTCTTCAGCCACTGGTGCGGACGGAGCAGGCGGATCAGCGCCGGCACGGCACCCCCGGGAAATAGCGCTCGCAGAAATAGCAGCCGGTCTGCGGCAGCCAGGCCGGCAGCGCGTAATACTTGTCCTTCACCTTCGCCAGCACGGCGTCGCGATAGGCCGGATAATCGAAACCGCGACCGAGCACGAGCCAGAAGCGCACCCCGCGCACGCTTACGTTCCTGACCTCGACCTCACGGAAGAAGCGCCGGTAGTCGGCGGCATCGGGTTCGCTCTTTCTCAGCACGAGAACGTTGCGCTCCGCCAGCGCGCGGAAGTCCGTGAGAATGTCGTCGTGGCGCGCATGGCTCGACGCTTCGCCGAAGACCAGGAAACGGCGCCGCGCGTTGTAGCCGAAGGTCACCGCGTTCGAGTAGCCGTCGCTGGCAAAGACGTAATCCGCTTCGTAAGGCTTGAGCTGGTCGAGCAAGGCCTGCGTCTCGAAGGTCAGCACGATGCCGTCGTATTGGCGCGCCGGCTGCCAGGTTTCCAGCGGCAGGCGGGAGATGACGAGAATGGCGGCGACGTGCAGGACGGCGAAGCCGACGAAGAAATTAACCAGCTTGCGCAGGCCGGGCAGCGGCAGGCGCCGCGCCAGCGGCAGATAGGCGAAGGGCACGAAGGCGAGCAGCCAGTGCAGGCCGATCAATTTCACCAGCGAGAGCGCCGCGAACAGGCCAAAGGGCACCAGCGTCAACGCCGCCAGCGTGCGGCAGCCGGCCGTCATGGCGCCGCCGCCGCGCGCCACCAGCAGGAAGAATACCGGCGGCGACAGCACGTACGCCAAGGTCACGACGTAGAGCAGCGGCGTCTTCCAGGAGAAGCCGGCGTCGCCGTGGCGATTGACGAAATTGAACATGTAGTTCGGCCAGCAGTGGCCGGCGTTCCACCAGGCCATCAGCAGCAGGGCCGGCAGGGTGCAGGCATAGACGACGGCCAGCCCGGCCCAGGCGCGCGGCCGGCGCCGCATCAGGACGTCGACGAGATAGGCGAATCCGAGCAGCGCGGCGAAATACTTGGAGAGCACCGCGCCCGCGAGCAGCAGGCCGGCGACCCAGTACCAGCGCGCCTCGTCGTCCTCGGCGGCCCTAACCCAGGCCAGGCCCGAGAGCACCGAAAAGTAGATCAGCGGCGTGTCGGTGGTGACGAAGACGTTCCAGACGTTCACCGGCGCCAGCAGCACCATCAGCGCCGCCCACCAGCGGCGATCCTCCTCGATCTCGGGCCACAAGCGCGCCATGGTCGAGGCCACCGCCAGCGCCAGCAAGGCCGGCTGCAGCACGACGGGCAGGCGCAGCCACCATTCGGCGTCGGCGACGACGAGCAGCACCGCCAGCCACCAGCCGATCATCGGCGGGTGGTCGTAGAAGCCCCAGTCAGGGTGGCGGCCCCATTCGATGAAATAGGCTTCGTCGCCGGTGATCGGCATCGTCGCCGCCAACCAGAAGCGGAAGGCAAGCGTCAACCAAAGCAGGATCTGGAACAGCCGGCCCGGATGCATGCCGGCTGGGGTCATCAGCGGTCGGCCAGGGCGAGGCGGCGTTGCTTGACGGCGTCGGCGAGAGTGTCGAGCACCTGCAAGGTGTCTTCCCAGCCGATGCAGGCGTCGGTGATGGAGACGCCGTACTGGAGCGGCTTGCCGGGCAGCAGGTCCTGGCGCCCTTCCTTGAGGTTCGATTCGACCATGACGCCGAAAATGCGGTCCTCGCCGCCTTGCAGTTGCGCGGCCGTGTCCTGCGCCACCTCGATCTGGCGCTTGTAGTCCTTGCGGCTGTTGGCGTGGGAGAAGTCGATCATGACGCGCGCGGCGAGACCGGATTTCGCCAGTTCCCGGCAGGCGGCGTCGACGCTGGCGGCGTCGTAGTTGGCTTCCTTGCCGCCGCGCAGGATGACGTGACAATCCTCGTTGCCGTTGGTGGACACGATGGCCGAGTGGCCGGCCTTGGTCACCGAGAGGAAATGGTGCGGACTGGCCGCGGCGCGGATGGCGTCGACGGCGATGCGGATGTTGCCGTCGGTGCCGTTCTTGAAGCCGACCGGGCACGACAGGCCCGAGGCCAGTTCGCGGTGCACCTGCGACTCGGTGGTGCGCGCGCCGATGGCGCCCCAGGAAATCAGGTCGGCCGTGTATTGCGGCGTGATGGTGTCGAGGAACTCGGTGGCGCAGGGCAGGCCGAGTTCGTTGATCTCCCAGAGGAGCTTGCGGGCAAGGCGCAGGCCTTCGTTGATCTTGAAGCTGCCGTCGAGGCGCGGGTCGTTG
>JACRPB010000202.1 GCA_016214175.1 Rhodocyclales bacterium | reverse complement strand
CTGCGGCGCCTGCTTCCCGCCCTGCCCGCCGATGCAGATCAACGATCCCGACTCCAACAAGATCGCGATCTGGGTCGGCGGCAAGAACTCCAGCGCCCGCTCCAAGCCGACCTTCCACAAGCTCGTCGCCGCCGGCCTGCCGAACAATGCGCCGCGCTGGCCTGAGGTGAATGCCGTCGTCAAGAAGATCCTGATGGCCTACAAGGAAGACGGCCGCCCCTGGGAGCGCATGGCCGACTGGATCGACCGCATCGGCTGGCCCGCGTTCTTCGAAAAGACCGACCTGCCTTTCACCAAGTACATGATCGACGACTGGCGCGGCGGCCGCGTCAACCTCAACGCCTCCGCCCACGTGCGCTTCTGAAGAGCCGGACCATGAAACTCGCGATACTTGTCAACGAAGGGCCCTACACGCACCAGGCCTCGGACAGCGCCTACCAGTTCACCAAGGCGGCTTTGGCCCGCGGCCACGAGATCTTCCGCGTGTTCTTCTATCACGACGGCGTCAACAACGCCACGCGCCTGACGACGCCGCCGCAGGACGACCGCAACATCATCAACCGCTGGTCGAAGCTGGCCGAGGAGCACAAGCTGGACATGGTGGTCTGCGTCGCCGCCGCACAGCGCCGCGGCATCGTCGACGAAGGCGAGGCCAAGCGCAACGGCAAGGACGCCACCAATCTGGCGCCGGGCTTCCGCATCTCCGGTCTCGGCCAGTTGATCGAAGCCGGCATCCAGGCCGACCGCACGGTCGTATTCGGCGACTGAGGGAAACGACTATGACCACCAAGAAATTCATGTTCGTCAACCGCAAGGCGCCCTACGGCACCGTCTATGCGCTGGAATCGCTGGAAGTGGTGCTGATCGGCGCCGCGTTCGAGCAGGACGTATCGCTCGCCTTCTTGGACGACGGCGTCTACCAGCTCAAGAAAGGCCACCAGACCAAGGGCATCGAAATGAAGGGCTTCGAGAAGACCTACGGGGCGCTGGACGACTACGACGTCAACAAGCTCTACGTCGATGAAGAATCGCTGGCGGCGCGCGGCCTCACCGCCGACGACCTCTGCGTGCCCGTCGAAGTCATGAGCCGCGCCGCCATCGGCAAGCTGATGGAAGAGCAGGACGTCCTGCTCTCCTTCTGAGGAACAGAACCATGCTCAACATCGTCAACAAGTCCCCGCTGGATCGCAACACGCTGCAAACCTGCCTCGACGCCGGCACCGGCGGCGCCATCCTGCTGATCGAAGACGGCGTCTATGCCGCCACGCGCGGCAACGCTTTCGAGTCCAAGTTGAAGGCAGTCCAAGGCAACTACAAGCTGTTCGCTCTCGGTCCCGACCTCGATGCACGCGGCGTCGGCGATCGCGTCAGCGACGGCGTCACAGTGGTCGACTACGCAGGCTTCGTCGATCTCGTCACCGAATACAAGACCTGCCAGTCGTGGCTGTAAGGCAACGGCTGAACCCCATCATTCAACGAAACATCCGCTAGGAGAACTACCATGGGCACCATCGACATCAACGGCAAGTCCGTCGAAACCGACGAAGAAGGCTATCTGGTCAACCTCAACGACTGGGACGAAGCCATCGGCGGCGAACTGGCGAAGAGCGAAAACGTCGCCATGACCGAGCAGCACTGGGAAGTCGTCAACTTCCTGCGCGAGTATTACAACGAATTCCAGATCGCCCCCGCCGTGCGCGTGCTGACCAAGGCCATCGGCAAGAAGCTCGGCCCGGAAAAAGGCAACAGCCAATACCTGTACGAGCTGTTCCCCTACGGCCCGGCCAAGCAAGCTTGCAAGATCGCGGGTCTGCCCAAGCCCACGGGTTGCATCTAAGCGTCAAGCAATGCTTCAGGCGGCGGACTTCCGCCGCCTGATCACCGCGCCCCATCGACCTCGGCATCTGAAGCCATGACCCTTTTCTTGGCGATCCTGTTCTACGTCGCCACCGCCGTTTTTGTTTGCGGCCTGGCGTACAAGATCTACGATTTCGCGCGCACCCCGGCGCCGCTGAAGATACCGACTACGCCGGCGCCGACCGGCGTGCCTGGCGTCGCCTTGCGCATGTTCCGCGAGGTCGTCTTCTTCGAGAGCCTGTTCAAGGGCAACCTCTGGATCTGGGCGCTGGGCGCGGCCTTCCACTTCGGCATGGCGCTGGTGCTGGTACGTCATCTGCGCTACTTCACGGAACCGGTGCCCACGCTGATCGCCTTTGCGCAGCCCTTCGGCATCTATGCCGGCTTCGCCATGGCGGCCGGCCTCGCCGGTTTGTGGGGCCGCCGTTTCCTGGTCGAGCGCATCCGCTACATCTCGACCTACTCGGATCACCTGATGCTCGCGCTGCTGCTGATCATCGCCGCCACCGGGCTGGGCATGAAGTTCCTCGCCCACACCGACATCATTGGGGTGAAGGCCTTCTTTCTCGGTCTGATGGTCTTCGATGTCCAGCCGCCCCCTTCAGCAAGCTGCTGCACGCGCCGGGCATTTTCTTCAGCCCGACCCGCAACCAGACCGACAATCCGCGCGAGGCGCGCCACCTGGCGCCCTGGGCGGCCAAGCTGGAGAAGAACTGATCATGGCCGGCCCAGAAATCAAGGCGCCCAAGCTGCGCGAGTATCCGGTCATCCCCATCATTCAGCGGGATGCCACGGCCGACCTCAAGTGCTGGGTCGCCAACGAAAAGATTCAAGAGCCGCTGGGCTTCCCCGGCAAGCTTTCCGAAAACTGGCAAGAGACGCACGACCGCGTCATCGGCCGCATGGGCGAACTATTGGACAAGTACCGGTCGCTCAAGGTGTTCATGGATTCCTGCGTGCATTGCGGCTCCTGCACCGACAAGTGCCATTACTTCATCGGCACCGGCGACCCGAAGAACATGCCGGTGGCGCGCCAGGAACTGCTGCGCTCGGTCTATCGCCGCTACTTCACGCCGGCCGGCAAGGCTTTCCCGCATCTCGTCGGCGCGCGCGACCTGACGCCCGAAGTACTCGACGAGTGGTACAACTATTACTGGCAGTGCTCGGAGTGCCGTCGCTGCTCGGTGTTCTGTCCCTACGGCATCGACACCGCCGAGATCACGATGGCCGCGCGCGAGCTGCTCAATGCCGCCGGCTACGGCCAGAAGTATTCGAACGAGATCATCGGCAAGGTGCATCGCGTCGGCAACAACCTCGGCCTGCCCGGCCCGGCGCTGATCGACACGCTCTCCGGCCTGGAAGAAGACGTCAAGGAAGATACAGGCTGCGACGTGCGCTACCCGGTGGATGAAGCCGGCGCCGAAGTCCTGCTGGTGACGCCCTCGGCCGACTTCTTCGCCGAGCCGCACATCGAGTCGACCATCGGCTACGGCAAGGTCTTCCACGCTGCCGGCATTTCCCGGACCTTCTCGTCGAAGGCGTCCGAGGCCGGCAATTTCGGCATGTTCATCGGCAATTACGAGCAACTGCACAAGATCGCCCTGCGCGTGCGCGAAGCCGCGCTCGAACTCGGCGTCAAGCGCATCGTGGTCGGCGAGTGCGGCCACGCCTGGCGCGTCGCCTACGCCTTCTGGAACACGCTCACCGGCATCGGTGCCGGCGCCAAGGATCCGTTCGCCGTCGAATTGCAGAAGCAACTCGATCCGCGCTACAAGCAGCCCTCGCACATCTGCGAGGTGACCTGGGACCTGATCCAGCAAGGTCGCCTCAAGTTCGACAAGTCGGCCAACGACCACCGCATCATCACCTTCCACGACTCGTGCAACGTCGCGCGCGGTTCGCG
>JACRPB010000119.1 GCA_016214175.1 Rhodocyclales bacterium | reverse complement strand
GACGGCGGCGGCGTCGGCCAGCGCGCGCTGCAAGGCGATTTCCTCTTCGCTCGCCGTGTGCCGGTTCGCCCAATAGCAGCCGAGCGCGCCCACCGGTTGGTAGATCCCGATCGGGATCATGCTCAGGCTTTGAACGAAGGTGCGGCGGTAGGCTTCTTGCGGAATGCGCGGATCGCTTGCTACGTCGGCGATCGCCACGCCTTGCGCATGCAGCATCGCCCAGCCGGAGACGCAGTCGTCGAGCGGGAAGCTCTGGCCTTTCCACAACGGTCCGATCGCATCCTCGTCCACGTAGTGGCAGCGCCCCGCTTCCATGAGGACGAAAGTGGCGCCGTCGGCATCGGTCAGTTCGCGGGCCGCGCCGACGACGATGCGCGTGAGTTCGGAGGCGTCGCGCACCGCGGCGATGCGCTCCACCACCTCGGCCAGGCGGCGCAGACGCTGCTCCGCCCGCTTGCGTTCGGTAATGTCCGTCGTTGCCCCCACCAGGCGCAGCAGCTTGCCGTCGCCGTCGAAGAAGCCGCGCGCCGACTCTTCCAGATTGACCAGGGTGTCGTCGCTCCGCTGTAGCCGGTATTCGCAGCGATAGGTATCGGCCGTCGGGCTCAGGTCCTGCAACACGCGCTGGAAGCGCCCCAGATCTTCGGTCAGCACGCAGCCGAGAAAACGTGCGCCGGTGTCGCGCGTGGCGAGCTCGCCCGCCAGGCCCAGTATCGGTCCGGCGCCGTCGGTGCGCTGGACGCGGTCGGTCGCGACCTCCCACTCGAAGACGAAAGAGTGGCTGGTCGACAGCGCGAGTTGCATGCGTTCCTCGCTTTCGCGCAATGCCTGCTCGGACTGCCGGTGGGCGTCGCGCAAGCGCAATGTGGCAATGCCGTAGGCGAGATCGTCGGCAAGCTGCTGGAGCAGTTGCACTTCGTTGTCGGAAAAGGCCTCGGCTGCGCTTGAATAGACGGAGATGGCGCCCAGGCTGCGCCCTTCGGTGCATAGCGGCAAGGCCAGCGACGAGGCATAGCCGCGCTTGACGGCCTGCTCGCGCCAGGGAGCGAAGTTCGGGTCGGTATGGATGTTGTGGCACAGACAGGGCTGGCCGGTGCGGATGGCCTTGCCGGTCGGTCCTTGACCGAGTTCGTTGTCGCCCCAACTCACGTTCAAGCTGTCGATGTAGTCGGTCTCGAAGCCGGACGACACCACGGCCCGCACACTGCGCACGGCGTCGTCCTCGGCATAGCCGATCCAGACCATGGCGTAGCCGCAGTCCTCGACGACGATGCGGCATATGGCCGCCAGGTATTCCCGCTCGGTACCGAGCCGCAAGAAGGCCTCGTTGCTGTGACTGAGCGCCGTCAGCGTGCGATTGAGGCGCGCCAGCTCTTCCTCGCGCTGCCGCCTTTCGGCAACGTCCCGCGCCATGGCCGCCGCCGCCCGCTGCAGTTCGGCCGTGCGCACCGCCACCAGCTTTTCCAGCGCAAGATCGGCACGCTTGCGCTCGGTGATGTCGCGGGCGTAGCCGGCGACGCCCAGAGGCCGGGCGTCCGGGCCGACAACCGGCGCGTTGAATATTTCCAGCCATTTCTCGCCGTCCGCGGCCGGAATCGCCTCCTCGCTCGTCAACTTGCCGAGGGTCTGGATGACCTGCCGATCGCGCGCAACCTGGGCGGCGGCCACCTCCTGCGGCCAGATGTCGCGGTCCTGCTTGCCGATCAGTTCGACGCTGGAGGCGAGGCCGCAATCTTCGGCAAACGCCCGGTTGGCGGCCACGAAGCGCCCGTCGAGGTCCTTGAGCCAGATGCGGAAGGGAAAGTTGTCGAGCACCGACTGCAACTGGCTGCGGCTCAACCGCAACGCCGTCGTCATTTCATTGGCCAAGACCATGGCTTTGCGGCGCCGCTGCGACAGTGCCACGATCAGCAGGAACAGGAGCAGGTCGGCAACGACGCAGCCGCCAAGCACGATCCACGGCTGCATTCGGTCGGCGAGAGGAATGAAGTCGGGCCGGGCATGGCTGTAGATCGTCCAGTCGCGGCCGCCGACGACGAGCCCCATCGTCCGCTCCAGGGCAAAGGCGCCGCCGACGGCGCCGGGAGGATGCGCAGCGGCGTCTTCGCGACTGAAGAGCAGCGACGCTGCGCCGGTGCGCGCGCCGTCGAAGAGTTCGAAATCGACTGCGGCTTCCGTTTCCGGGAAGATGGCCGCCATCAGATCGTCGATACGGAAGGGGGCGTAGACGAAACCGGCCAGGGCGGCGCGCCGCTGCTCGACCGTGGCCGTCGGCGCGCCATTGCGATAGACGGGCAGGTACAGCAGAAAGCCCTTCTGCACCTCGCGCCCTGTTTCCTGAACCAGGGTGACGATGCCGGACACGGCGCTCATGCCGGTGTCGCGTGCGCGGTCCAGAGCCTCCCGGCGCACCGGTTCGGCATACATGTCATAGCCGATGGCGCGCCGATTGCGCCAGTCAAGCGGCTCAAGATAGACGATGGCCGCATGGAGCGGCCGCTCGCCCGGCGGGTAGAGCCGGTAGTCGGGAAGCCCCTTGGCGCGCGTCGCTCGCAGGTGGCCGGCCAGGCCGGTCCCGGCAACGGCTTGGGCATAGCCGATGCCGAGGATGCCGGGAAATTGCCGCTGGAGGTCGAGCGCGGCGACGTAGCGCTGCCATTGGCTGCGTTCCACCGACTCCGACGCGGCGAAGAGACCGACGCCGCCGCGCAGCGCAAGTTCGTAGTGGTTCATGCGCCTGCCGATTTCCGCTTCGATGTTGCGCGCATGAAAACTGAAACGCTCGACGGCGCGTTCCGTCACCGCGCGATAGGCGAACCAAGTCGCGACGATCGTGGCGAGCAGCGACAGGACGAGAACCGCCTGCGCCGTCCGCGGGTTCCGCACCATGCGGGAGAAGATCGATTCAGTCGCCACGTCGTCCATGCCCGTCCCGTACAGAAGCTGCAGCGCGGTCAGTCGATCATAACCGCGCCGGACTCCACTTTGAGCGCGACGCGCGGCAGGGTTTCGCCGGCGCAGTCGCCGAAGTCGCAGTGGCCGGTCTGCCAGCCGAAGCGCGCGTAGTGGGTGTTACAGCGGAACGAGCGGTGCGCATCGAGGATCAGTTGCTCGTCGCGCGCCGCCAGCGGCACGCCGAAATGCGGGCAACGGTTGACGTAGCCGTAGCAGGTGTCGCCGCTGCGCAGCACCAGCAAGCGAAACTCCGCCTCCGGGGCGCCGAAACGGAACATGCGGCCGCCGCCGTCGGCAATGTCCGCCAAGCGGCAGACGAGGGTGCCGGCCGGCGGCGCCTCAGCCGCCATCGAGACCGCGCGACAAATCGGCCTCGATGTCGGCGACCGCTTCGAGACCGACGGCGATGCGCAGCAGGCCTTCGGTGATGCCGGCCGCGGCGCGCGCTTCGGCGCTGATGCGGCCGTGCGTGGTGCTGGCCGGATGGGTGATGGTGGTCTTGGTGTCGCCGAGGTTGGCGGTGATCGACAACAAGCGGCAGTGGTCGACGACGCGCCAGGCCGCGGCACGGCCGCCTTTGACCTCGAAGGAAACGATGGCGCCGCCGCTCTGCTGCTGGCGCATGGCAAGCGCGTGCTGCGGATGCGAAGGCAGGCCGGGATAGAAGACGCGGGCGACCTGGGGATGGGCTTCGAGCCGGCGCGCGAGTTCGAGCGCACCGGCCGACTGCGCCTGCATGCGGATCTTCAGCGTCTCCAGGCCCTTGAGAATGACCCAGGCGTTGAACGGCGACAGCGTCGGCCCGGCGGTGCGCAGGAATTTGAACACTTCCTCGGTGAGCGCCTTGGCGCCGCAGACGGCGCCGCCGAGGACGCGACCCTGGCCGTCGAGATACTTGGTCGCCGAGTGGATGACGAGATCGGCACCGAGTTCCAGCGGCCGCTGCAGGGCGGGCGTGCAAAAGCAGTTGTCGACGGCGAGCAGCGCGCCGCCTGCATGGGCGACGGCAGCGACGGCGGCGATGTCGATGACTTCGGTGAGCGGGTTCGACGGCGTCTCGATGAAGACGAGCTTCGTCGCCGGCTGCAGCGCCGCGCGATAGGCGTCGATGTTGGTCGCCTCGACGAAGCTCGTCGCGATGCCGAAGCGCGCGAAGATGTTGCCGAACAGTTGCTGGGTCGCGCCGAAAATGCTGCGCGAGGCGACGACGTGGTCGCCGGCCTTGAGCAGCGCCATCACCGTCGACAGGATGGCCGACATGCCGGACGCCGTGCTGACGCAGTCTTCGGCACCTTCGAGCGCGGCCAGGCGCCGGTTGAGCGTGGACACGGTCGGATTGGTGAAGCGGGCGTAGACGTTACCCTCTTCCGCGCCGGAAAAGCGCGCGGCAGCCTGCGCCGCATCCTTGAAGACGAAGCTCGACGTCAGGTAGAGCGCCTCGGCATGTTCGCCGAACTGGCTGCGCTCCTGGCCGGCACGGACGGCGAGCGTGTCGAAGTCGAGCGGCTTGTCGCTCATTGGCGTGCCCTCCCCCCAGCCCCCTCCCCGGAGGGGGTGACGGGTGTTCGCCGCTGCGCGGCTCCGGTAGATGACTGGCGCCCCTTGGGGCGGCCCTGCGGGGCGCTCATGCTTAGGCGACCAGGTTGAGGTCGAGCTGGCCGCCTTCGCCGTCGTCCTGGACGACGCGCGACGCGCGGCGGCGGTCGCTCTCGACGCCTTCGAGATAGGCCGGCGTGACGTCGCCGGTGACGTAATGGCCGTCGAAGCAGGAGGTCTCGAACTGCGTGACGGCGGGATTGACGGCGCGCAACGCGTTCTTCAGTGCGTCGAGATCCTGGTACACCAGGGCGTCGGCGCCGATCTCGCGGCGGATTTCCTCGTCGTTGCGGAAGGCGGCGATGAGCTCGCCGCGCGTCGGCATGTCGATGCCATAGACGTTGGCGAAGCGCACCGGCGGGCTGGCCGATGCGAAATACACTTTCTTGGCGCCGGCCTCGCGCGCCATCATGATGATCTCGCGGCTGGTGGTGCCGCGCACGATGGAGTCGTCGACCAGCAGCACGTTCTTGCCGCGGAACTCCTGGGCGATGGCGTTGAGCTTCTGGCGCACCGATTTGCGGCGCGTGCCCCGCCCCGGCATGATGAAGGTGCGGCCGATGTAGCGGTTCTTGACGAAGCCTTCGCGGTAGGGCCGGTCGAGGCGGTTGGCGAGTTCCATCGCCGCATGGCGGCTCGAATCCGGGATCGGGATGACGGCGTCGATCTCCAGGTGCGGCATGGTGTGGTGAATCTTCTCGGCCAGGTATTCGCCCATTTTCACGCGCGCCTCGTAGACCGAAATGCCGTCCATCAGCGAGTCGGGTCGGGCGAGATAGACGTACTCGAACATGCAGGGCGCATGCACGGTGCGATCGGCGCACTGGCGGCTCTGGAAACGGCCGTGCACGTCGATGAGGATGGCTTCGCCGGGCTCGACGTCGCGCAGCATCTTGAAGCCCAGCGTGTCGATGGCGACGGACTCCGAACACACCATGTATTCCATGCCGTTCGGCGTTTCGTTGCGGCCGACCACCAGCGGCCGGATGCCGTAGGGATCGCGGAAGGCGAGCAGGCCGTAGCCGGCGATCATGGCGACCACGGCATAGGCGCCGCGCACGCGGCGATGGACGCCGGCGACGGCCTTGAAAATGGTCTCGGGATCGACCTGGTAGCGGTTCTGCGACGCCGCTTGCAGCTCGTGGGCGAGCACGTTGAGCAGCACTTCCGAGTCGGAATTGGTGTTCATGTGCCGCAGGTCCTGCAAGAACATGTCGTGCTTGAGCGGCTCGGCGTTGGTCAGGTTGCCGTTGTGGGCCAGCATCAGGCCGAAAGGCGAATTGACGTAGAACGGTTGCGCTTCGGCGGCGCTGTAGGCCGAGCCGGCGGTCGGGTAGCGGCAGTGGCCGATGCCCCAGTTGCCGACGAGGTCGCGCATGTTGCGCGTGCGGAACACGTCGCGCACGAGGCCGGGCCCCT
>JACRPB010000185.1 GCA_016214175.1 Rhodocyclales bacterium | reverse complement strand
ACTGGCGCAAGCGCAAGAACCTGCCGAAGGTGAAGGCGGCCACCGAGCCGGCCGACATCGAAGCGCTATCGGATGCCGTCAAAGCCTATTTCCAGCTCACCGAGGGGCGGGCAAAGCGTTGCCGGGTGGAACCCTACCGGCGCGGCGAACGGGAATACTTCTTCGCCTTTCCCGAGGACTATGCGCAAAACGCGCCGGAATGGGATGGCGACGAGCTGGCGCTGCAAGCGCGCCACCCACCCTTCGAAGTCGTCTTTGTCTGGGATGCCAAGGACGGCCGGCTCGAACTGCACCTGCCCGGCGACCGGAAGACGGCAGAGGCCATGCAGGCGATCTTTGCCGAGACGATTTTGAAATGCGAGGAACTGCCGGAAGACCCGGCCGACAGCCGCGTCTATGACCTGTTTCCCTTGCGGCGCAAGGAATTCAGCTTCACCTGGGATGCCGCCAGCGGCATCGAGCGCGTGGCGGTGAACAAGTTGCGGCTGACGCTGGGCAAGGACAAGAAGATCACTCTGGAGGCCAACCCGAAGCACGACCCCAAGGCGGTCTATGCCCTGCTGGAGAAGCTCACGCCCTCGCTGCCGCGCCATGAATATCAGATCAGCCAGGTCGGCCTCACGGCCTCGGTGAAGGTGGATGCCACGGCACCGGCCAAGACGGTGCCATTCACGATCTCGTGGCCAAATTCCTGCTCGCTCAAGCACGACGAGATCGGCCTGAAGCTGCGCGCGATGCTCGCAGCCTCGCGCATCGAGCCGAAAGAGCCGACCGAGAGCGCGGCGACCGAGGATAACGCCGTCTCGCCAGCGCCGACTTTATGAATCCGGCCGATGTGCTGCCTGCCGTGCTCGACCGCCTTGCAGCGGCGGCCGGCGAGGTGGCGCTGTTCTCCGAGCGTGAGCTGGCCGAATGGCCGGCGGCGGTATTGGCGCGACTCAAGGCCGAGGGCATGCTGGTCAAGGGGCCGCCCGCCGATACCCTGACCTGCCCCGGCTGCGAAGAGGATTGCACCATGTCGGTTGAGATTGCCACGACGGCGAGCGGCACCATGCGCGCGTTCGTGGTTTGCGACAATCAAGGGGGCGAAGGGTTCGGCGCATGTTGTGCTCGGCATCGAGAATGAATTGCGGCTGGCCATCGCCGGCCACGGCCTGCCGGTGGCGGATGTGCTGGAACTCGACGACAAGGGCTTGAGCATCGAGCGGCGGGCGCTGCAGCGCTGCGTCGATAACCCGGTGGCGGCGGCTGGCGGGCAGGAATCCGCCGAGCAGCGGCGCGAGCGTCTGCGGCAGCGTCGAAACGAACTGAAAGCAACCGGGGTGCGCAACTACAACCAGGTGCTGGCAGGAGAGGAAGGCATCACCGTCGAGCGCATCAAGCAGTTGTTGAAGGAGGAAACGACCGACCAGCCCGCCAACTGGTTTGATCTTTCACCCAAGGGGGCTACCCAGAAGAAACCGAAGCCCCAGCGCTGATGCGGCTTTGCGCCGCCCGTGCTGGGTAGCTTGCGGGGTAGCACCCTACCCCGCAGAAAAAGCACGTCATGTTCAACAACGCCCAACGAGGTGCCAACATGACGACTACCATCCTCCGCCTTCCCGCCGTGCTCCGCGAACGTGCCCGCTCGCGCAGCGCCCACTATCTCGACATCCAGCAGGGGCTGTTCACGCACCCGGTGCAGATCGGCCAGCGCGCCGTGGGCTGGCCGGCCTCGGAAGTTGCCGCACTCAACGCGGCCCGCATCGCCGGCAAGACCGAAGCCGAGATTCGCGAGCTGGTCGCCAAGCTCGAAGTCGCCCGCAAGTCCGCAGCATAAGGGGCGATCATGACGACAGATTTTCCACCCGATCCACCGGAAACCGATAAATCCGGCGAAACCGTCGGCAACGACGAATTTCTGCGCACGTTGTTTGCCGACCTGACCGATGACATCGCCCCGGTGGTGACCAGCTTCAAGGGCAACCCGGCAACGGTTTCGCAAGGCGCATGGAAAAGTCGGCGCTGGCGAGACGGCGTTACCGCACTGCCGGCCGAGGCCAACAACTATTTCTCGCTGGCCACCTTCCGCCCCGATGAGGCCGGCGAGTATCGCCGCCGCAAGGCGCAGTTCGTCGCCCTGCATGTGGTGATGCTCGACGACATCGGCGGCAAGGTGCCGATGGAGCGGCTCACACTGCCGCCGACCTGGCTGCTGGAAACTTCGCTCGGCAACCAGCAGGCCGGTTATCTGCTGACGGAACCGCTGACCGATGGCCTGCTCGCCGACCGCTTGATGAATGCCATCGTCGCCGTCGGCTTGTGCGACCCCGGCGCGAACGGCCCGCGTGCTCGACTGGCGCGGCTGCCGGTGGCGGTGAATGGCAAGCACGCGCCGCCCTTCGTCTGCCGCATGGTGACCTGGGCACCCGGTCTGCGCTACTCGGTGGCCGATCTGGTCGCCGGACTGCAACTGGAGATGGGGCAAGCGGAACGCGCGAAGCGCACTGCCACGCGCACACATTCAACCCGACCCGATGACGGTGACCCGGTATTGATTCCCCGCCCCGACGAAAACGCCGTGCTCGCCACACTGCGCGAACGCGGCCTCTACAAGGTGCCGCTGGGCGACGGCAAGCACGACATCACCTGCCCGTGGGTTGCGGAGCATACCGGCGCGGTCGATGGCGGCACGGCCTATTTCGAGCCCGACGACAACTGGCCCATCGGCGGCTTCAAGTGTTTGCACGGCCATTGTGCCGAGCGGCATATCCGCGATCTGCTCGCCGTCCTGAATGTCGAGATCAACGCGGCGCGGATGAAATCGACGATTCGCGTCGTCGCCGGAGAAATCCATCGCGTGGTCGACGTGGCCGAGCGGGAGCTGGCGCAATCGCGGCGGCACTACCAGCGCGGCGGATTGATCGTCACGGTGGTGACCGATCCCGGCACGCGCGAAACGCGGATTCAGGATGTCTCGCAGCCGGCGCTGGTGCGCTCGCTCGCGGGGGCCGCGTTGTGGGAACGCTACGACGCCCGCGCACAGGATTGGGTGCGCACCGATCCACCGGCCCGACACGCGGCGGTGTTGTTCGATTCGACGAGTTACCAGCATCTGCCGGTGCTCAGCGGCCTGGCACGCCAGCCCTATCTGCGCCCCGACGGCAGCCTGATGACGGCGGCCGGCTACGACGCCGCCACGGGCATGTTCGGCGTGTTCGACGCGCGCGCGTTTGCCTTCGCGGACACACCCAGCCGTGCGATGGCCGAAGCGGCGCTGGCGCTGCTTGCGAGCCTGTTGGACGAGTTCAGTTTCGACGGCGAGACCGATCGCGCGGCGGCGCTGACCGCCATCCTTACCGCTGCCATCCGCGCCAGCTTGCCGGTGGCGCCGATGTTTCATGTGCGGGCGCACATGGTGGGGTCGGGCAAGTCCTATCTGTGCGAACTGGTCACGGCCTTTGCCACGCCACAGCGCGGCACGCCGACCAGCTTCCCGGCCGACGACGAGGAATGCCGCAAGCTGCTGCTGGCCGAATTGTTGCGCGGCCCGGCCGTGGTCGAGTTCGACAATCTCACCGGCGATCTGGTGGCGCACAAGAGCCT
Organism: Rhodocyclales bacterium; assembly: GCA_016214175.1. Lineage (GTDB taxonomy): Bacteria > Pseudomonadota > Gammaproteobacteria > Burkholderiales > Rhodocyclaceae > Nitricoxidireducens. Next base: position 3,000 of record JACRPB010000185.1, on the reverse strand, counting down.
GTGCACGGCGCTGACATCGGAACACATGAGCGGGCGCATCCTTGGCGTTTCCAAGACCGCGACGGTCAACACGCGCGCCCTGTTCCTCTCCAGCGGCAACAACGTCGGGCCGGTGCAGGACATGACGCGGCGCTGCATCACCATCCATCTGTCGCCCGACTGCGAAGTGCCGGCGGCGCGCAGCTTCACCCGCCCCGATCTCGTGCGCGACGTGTTGCGCGAACGCGGGCGTTACGTGTCGGCGGCCCTGACCATCATTCGCGCCTGGATCGTCGCCGGCCGACCCAAGACGGAGTGCAAGTCCTTGGCGAGTTACGGCGACTGGTCCGATCTCTGCCGGCAGCCGCTGATGTGGCTGGGCTGTGCCGATCCGACCGCCTCGGTCTTCCAGGCAATGGCGGAAGACCCCGACCGGGAAACGCTGGCACGGCTGCTGAATGCCTGGTTCGCCGGATTCGGCAAGACGCCGGCGATGGTGCGCGATGCCGTCAAGCAGGCGCACGCGCTGTATGACGAACACGCGGAACTGCGCGAAGTGCTGCGCGACATTGCCGACGAACGCGGCGAGATCAACCGCCGCAAGCTGGGCTGGTGGATTCGGCGGCATGCAGGACGGATTGTCAATGGCATGCGCATCGTGCGCGCGACCGGGAACGGCTCGGCGGAACGCTGGCGCATCGAGGTGGTGGAATCGGTTTCGTAGGTTTCGCCGGTTTCGGTGCTGCCCGTCGTCAAAAGTCAGCCGTGGTGACACGGCGCTTGGGCTGGGGAGCCCCTGCGGGGGCGGACGGGAGCGAGGCTGCCGAGGCGGGGACGAGCAACGCAGTGCGAGCCGCCGCAGGCAAACCCGCCGGGCGGGCGGGGGAACAGCGCCACCTTGCGCGGAGCGCCTGAATAGACAGCCTGAGCAACGCGAACTGACATAGCCGTTGTCCGGGCCGGGGCGCAAGACATAACCGACCATTACCCGAACCCGCAGGGCGCGAGAGCGGTAGGCCACCAAGCGAAGCCCTGCGCAGCGACTGGCCTACTTTGGGTAATGCGCGGTTATGTTGAATCGCTTGCGATTTACCCCGGCTCGGCTGGGTGCAGTTGAGCACAGCGAACTGACTGGTCTTTCTCTGGCTGACACGCCCCGGCATAGTAGCCGTCCGCTTCACCGCAGGTAAGCGGCGGCGGGCCACGAAGTGCAGGACGGCGAGCACCGCCCCGGCGTAGCCGCTGTAGCCGTGAGCGGCTTTATGCTGACGGCGCAGGCGGCGGGCAGTACGCAACCAAGCCAGCCAAGGGCAAAAGTCGGCGCTGGCGGTACGGCGATTACCGAAGGCACAAAGCCGTGACGCGGCTTTATCGCGTGACGGCGTGGTTCAGTACGTGATGCGGTAGCGACGGCGCGGGGCTTGCGGGTTTGTTGCAAGCGCCGTGACGGAGCGGGCAGAGGGCTTGCGGCGGGACGGCACCCGCAGCGCCTCACGCCAACCGCTGCAACTGCACCACGTTCTTTCCCTTCGCCAGTGCCTCGATCCGGTCAGCCCACGCCTTTAGCGCGGCCTCGCGCTGCGCTTCGTAGCTGTTGTGGTTGTAGTGCGCCAGCACGCCGGGCAGGACGTGATTGGCGATCTTGTGGCCGAGGAAGGGCTCGAAGCCGAGGTCGGGCAGGCGGGTAATCAGCGTGCGGCGGAAGTCATGCACGACGCAGCGGGTGATATTGGGCAGCGCGCCGCGCACGAACAGTGTGGCGAGGGCGTTGTTGACGGCGCGGCCGTAAAGCGCCTGGCCGGGACGCAGCGGCGATTCGAAGACGTGGCGCGCCTTGCCGGTGATCTTCTTCAGTTCGGTGAGGATGGCGATGGCCTGTGGCGCCAGATGCACGAGGTGGGCGCGTTCCTTCTTCGTCCGCGCGGCGGGGATTTTCCAGAGCCCGGCGTCGAGGTCGAATTCGGGCCATTCGGCATCGGTGACTTCGCGCTCGCGCTGGCCGGTGAGGATCAGCAGCTTCATGGCGGCGACGGTGACGGGATCGGACTTGCAGCGTTCCGAGTCTTGCAGCGCGCGCCAGATTTCGGCGAGTTCGTCGAGCCGCAGGGTGACATCGCGCTTGACCGGCCGGGCGTCGAAGTCCTTGCGGGTGAGCTTTTCGATGCAGGAGGTTTCGACCCATTCGCGCGCCTCGGCGAAACGCCACAGGCGCTTGGCCTGCACCAGCACTTCGCCGGCCAACTGTTTGGCAGTCTGGCCTTCGCGCTGGCCGTCGGCGATCTTGTCGAGCGCGGCGATGACATCCTTGCGCGTCACGTCGTGGATTTTCCGCTCGCCCAGATCGGCGGCGAGGCGGTCGAGCCGGTAGCGGATGGCCGGGGCGCTCTTCTTGCCGGCCATGTGGCGGGCCATGAAAGTGTCGATGGTCTGGCTGACGGTGGGGCGCGTGGTTTCGGCTTCCTCTTCGCGCGCCAGCAGGGCTTCCCATTCGGCGACGGGATCATGGCCGGCACGCCGCGCGTCCTTCCAGTTGCCGGCGATGGCGCGGGCCTGCGTCAATGAAAGCCGGCCGTGCCGCAGCCAGTCGGGAATGCTGTCGCCCGGCGCGCCTTCGCGCTCATAGACGCCGATGGTGTATTTTGTGCGGCTGCCGTTGAACTCGTATTCGACCAGCCAGGTTTTCGTGCCATGCGGGCGCACGCGAAGGAACAACCCATCGCCATCCCCCAGCAGCCGGTCACGACTCTTGTCCGGCTTGGCGGATTCGCAGGTAACGGCAGCCAGCTTTCCCATGACGCACTCCTTGGGTGGGGTTTTGGGTGGGAATCTGGGTGGGATTGTAGCGGCTCTGGGTGGAAGTTACAAGACGACAATGAATCGTATAATGCAATATAATCAAAGACGATGAAGCGTTACGGGATTGAAGTGGAGTTGATATGCGCTACTGGCTGATGAAAACCGAACCCTCCGTGGTCGGTCTCGACGACGTGCTGGCGATGCCGAACAAGACCGTGGACTGGT
>JACRPB010000184.1 GCA_016214175.1 Rhodocyclales bacterium | reverse complement strand
GGATGGTGACCTGGCCCCTGCTCGTAAGCGTCGTCGTCATGACTGTCCTCCTTCGGTATTACCGCCGCAATCATTGAAACACCGCTTTGCCGCGCCAACAACTATGGCGAAGGCCGCTGTGGAGGCTACCCGCGCGTATTCGACTGCGACGAAAACTCCGCCAACTCCACCTTTGCCACCGGTTTCCACCCTTTCATGCGGTGTTCGGCGACGACGTTGGTGAATATCCCGCCGCGCACGTAAAACTTCGCCGTCAGCCGCATGTAGCGGGGTTTGGTGGCGCGTACCAGGTCGTCGAGAATGCGGTTGGTGACGTCTTCGTGGAAATGGCCTTCGTCGCGGAAGGCCCAGACGTAGAGCTTGAGACTTTTCAGTTCGACGCAGAGCTTGTCGGGCACGTAGTCGAGCGTCAGCACGGCGAAGTCGGGCTGTCCGGTCTTGGGGCAAAGGCACGTGAATTCAGGGATTTCCATGTGAATCTGGTAATCCCGGTGCGGCGCCGGGTTGGCGAAAGTTTCTAGCGACTTGCTGGGGCGCGCGGGCATGATGACGGTCTGGAAATTGGGGGCGAGCGATTATAATGCCGCCTTTTCCGTCGTCGGCCAGAATCCCCCGTGCGTCTCACCAAGCTCAAACTTTCCGGCTTCAAATCCTTCGTCGATACCACCACTGTCGTTTTTCCCGGCCAGCTCGCGGGCGTGGTCGGGCCGAACGGCTGCGGCAAGTCGAACGTGATCGACGCCGTGCGCTGGGTGCTGGGCGAATCGAAGGCCTCGGAACTGCGCGGCGAATCGATCCAGGACGTGATCTTCAAGGGCTCGGGCACGCGCAAGGAAGTTTCGCGCGCCAGCGTCGAGCTCTATTTCGACAACGACCAGGGCCGCGCCGCGGGGCAGTGGAGCCAGTACGCCGAGATCACGGTCAAGCGCGTGCTCGACCGCGAGGGCAATTCGAGCTACTACATCAACAACCTGCACGTGCGCCGGCGCGACGTCATCGACCTTTTCCTCGGCACCGGGCTGGGGCCGCGCGCCTACGCCATCATCGGCCAGGGCATGATTTCGCGCATCGTCGAGGCCAAGCCCGAGGAACTGCGCTTCTTCCTCGAAGAGGCGGCCGGCGTCACCAAGTACAAGGAGCGGCGCAAGGAGACCGAGCATCGGCTTGAGGATGCGCGCGAGAACATCGCCCGCGTCGACGACATCCGCAACGAGCTCGAAGGCCAGATCGTGCGCCTCGACGCCCAGGCCGTGGTGGCGCAGCAGTACAAGGACTTGCACGCGCAGCTCTCCCGGCGCCAGAACCTGTTGTGGCTGAAGAAGCGCAACGATGCGCGCAACGACGCCCAGCGCATGGAGCGCGAGGTCGAGAAGGCGGTGAACCGCGTCGAGGCCGAAACCGCCTCTTTGCGCGAGATCGAGGCCAAGGTCGAGCAGTCGCGCGAGGCGCATTTCGCCGCTTCGGATGCGCTGCACGCGGCCCAGGCGGAGATGTATTCGGCCAACGCCGAGGTCAAGCGCCTCGAATCCGAAATCAACCACATGCGCGATGCGCGCCAGCGGCTGGAGACCCGGCTCGCGCAGTTGGCGGTCGAGGAGAACCACTGGCGCGGCGAGGCCAAGCGCGTCGAGGACGAGGACTTCCGCTGGAAATCCCTGCTGGAAAATTCGCGCGAGCGCGCCGGCACGGCTGCGGCGCGCCACGAGGACGCCGCGGCGCGCCTGCCCGAGGCAGAGGCCGCCGTGCGCGAAGCCGAGGCCGCCGTGGCCGAGGTGCGCCGCCAGTTGAACGAGGCCGAGCAGGGCACGCGTCTGGCCGAGGCCGACCGCGGCCATGCGCTGCGCGCCCTCGAAAACCTCGGCCAGCGCCGCCAGCGTCTCGAAGCCGAGCGTGCCGCGCTGGCCCAGCCCGACGCGCTGCTGCTGGCCCAGGCCGAGGAAGCCGCGGCGCGCGCCGAAGACGAACTCGAAGCGCGCCAGTCGCGCCTGGCCGCCTTGCAGGCGAAGCTGCCCGAACTCGACGCTGCCTTGCGCAATGCGCGCGAAGCGCTGCAGGGCGCGCATCGCCGCGTCACCGAATCGCGCGCCCGCTACGACGCCTTGCAGCAGTTGCAAAAGCGCGTCCAGCAAAGCGGCGAGATCGGCGACTGGCTGCACGCCCACGGTCTGGCCGACGCCAAGCCCTTGTGGCAGTCGATTCACGTCGAAGCCGGCTGGGAAACTGCGGTCGAGGCGGTGCTGCGCGAGGGCCTGTCCGCGCTCGCGGCCGATGCCGATGTCACTGCCGCCGCGCTGGCGTCGCCGCCGCCGGCGACCTTCGCGCTGGCCCTGCCGGACAATGCCCAGGCCCAGCCCGCCGCCGCCGATGCGCTGCGCGCCAAGGTGCGCTGCGACGATGCGCGCTGGGCGGCGGTGCTCGACGAATGGCTGGCCGGCGTCGTCGTCGCCGAAGATCTTACCGGGCAACTGGAGACGCGCGCCGGACTCGCCGTGTCGCGCGCCGGGCACGTACTGTCCAAGCACGGCCTCACGCTCTACGTGCCCGACGTGCGCACCCATGGCGTGATCGAGCGTCAGCGCGAGATCGAGGAACGCGAAGCCCTGCTCGACAGCCGCGAGCAGGAAGAAATGGCGGCGCGCGAAGCGCAGGAGCAGGCCGAACATCTGCTGGCCGAGGCCCAGGGCCAGCTCGGCGAAGTGCGCCGCGCCGCCGAGGAAGGCCAGCAGCGATTGCACGCGGCCCAGGTCGAAGCGCTCAAGCTGACGCAGGCCCAGGCCCGCTACGACGAGCGCGCCGGCCAGATCGCGCGCGATCTCGACGAGATCGTCAAGGGCGAGGAAACCGAACGCGCCGAATTCGAACGCGCCGAAACCGAGGCCGTGCGCTGCCGCGAGCAGCTCGATACCGTGCGCGAGCGCCAGGAGGCGGCGCTCGAACTCCAGCGCAGCCGCGACGCCGCCTTGCGCGAGACGCGCGCCCTCGAACACCAGTTGGCGCGCGAGGCCCAGGAGGCAGGCTTTTCCGAACGCGAGTGCATTTCCAAGCTCGAAGACAATGCGCGCGCCTTCGAGACGGCGCGCACGCAACTGGCGCGCGTGGCCGCCGACACCGCGGCGGCCACGACCGAAATCGCGGCGATCAGCGACACCATCCTGCAAGAGCAGTTGCAGTCGGCCCTCGGTTCGCGCCAGGGCCGCGAAGGCCTGCTCGCCGAGCGGCGCAATGCGCTGGAAGGCGCGGCCGCCGAACTGCGCGCGCTCGACGAGCAGCGCATGAAGCTCGAACAAGGCTTGCAGCCGGCGCGCGACAAGATCAACGACTGGAAGCTCAAGCAGCAGGCGGCGCAACTCAACGAGGAGCAGTGCCGCGAACGCCTGCTGGAGGGCGGCATCGCCAGCGAGGAGGACGAAGCCGCGCTGGCGGCGGAACTCGTGCCCGGCCTCAAGGAGCCGGTGCTCGCCGGCGACATCGCACGCCTGGCCGCCGAGATCGAGGCGCTGGGGCCGGTGAACCTCGCCGCGCTCGAAGAGCTCGGCGTCGCGCGCGAGCGCAAGGGCTACCTCGACGACCAGGCCACCGACCTCGTCACCGCCATCAATACGCTCGAAGACGCGATTCGCCGCATCGACCGCGAAACCCGCGAGCAGTTGCAGGAGACCTACGACACGGTCAATCGCCATTTCGGCGAATTGTTCCCCATCCTTTTCGGCGGCGGCGAGGCCAAGCTGCTGCTGACCGGCGAGGAAATCCTCGACGCCGGCATCCAGATCATGGCGCAGCCGCCGGGCAAGAAGAATTCGACCATCCATCTGCTCTCGGGCGGCGAGAAGGCGCTCACCGCCATCGCCCTCGTCTTCGCCATGTTCCAGCTCAACCCGGCGCCGTTCTGCATGCTCGACGAGGTCGATGCGCCGCTCGACGATTCCAACACCGAGCGCTTCTGCGAGCTCGTCAAGCGCATGTCGGTGCAGACCCAGTTCATTTTCATTTCGCACAACAAGATCGCCATGGAAATGGCGCAGCAGTTGATCGGCGTCACCATGCAGGAGCGCGGCGTGTCCAGAGTCGTCGAGGTCGATATGGAGGAAGCCCTGAGAATGACGGAGAAGGAGGCGACCGTATGAGTGAATTGCAATTGGCGCTGCTCGGTGCCGGCGTCTTCGTCGTTGCCGCCGTCTGGGGCTACAACCAGACGCAGGAACGCAAGCACAAGAAGCTGGCGGAAAAGATATTCCAGGGCGGCCAGCCGGACGTTCTGCTGCAAGGCCAGGGCGGCGATGCGCGCAGCGAGCCTTCCATGGCAGCAGCGCCCGCCGACGAACGCGTCGAACCGGCCGTGACGCCGCTCGACCCGGAGCAGCCCGCGCCGCCGCCGGCGCTGCCGGCGGAATGGGCCGACGCCGTCGCCGATTGCACGCTGCGCCTCGGCTTCGAGGCCGCCGTGGCCGCGCCGGCCCTGTGGGCCGTGCAGTCGTCGTGGGCGGAACAGATTGCGAAGCCGCTGATCTGGCTCGGCCTCGACGAGCCGACGGCGGAATGGCGCCGCCTCGATGCGCACGACGCCGGCAGCTATTTCCACGTCGCCGTCGCGCTGCAACTCGCCGACCGCCAGGGCGCGGTGTCCGACGCCGAACTGGCCGCCTTTCTGGACGGCACGGAGCGCCTCGCCCAGCACTTCGGCGGCGCCGTCGAACTGCCGCTGCGCCAGGCCGTCCTCGCCCACGCCCAGGAGCTCGACGGCTTCTGCGCCAGCGTCGACGTGCAACTGGCGGTGAATGTCGTCGAGGCCGCGAGCGGCGCGTTTCCCGGCACCAAGCTGCGCGGCCTGGCCGAAGCGGCGGGGCTGGTGCTGCGCGAAGACGGCCGTTTTCACGCCTGCGACGAGACCGGCCGCGAATGGTTCAGCCTCGGCAATCTCGGATCCGAAGTGTTCGACGCCGCCGTGTGCGACCGCATGGTCGCGACGGCGCGCAAACTGGCGCAGAGCCTGGACGGCGTGGTGGTCGACGGCCAACGCCATCCGCTGGCCGATACGGCCATCGCCGCCATTCGCGCCAAGATCGTCGAAAGCCAGCAGCAGATGGCCGCCAATCAGATTGCGGCGGGCAGCCCGCGGGCACTGCGCCTGTTCAGTTGATGGCAGTTCCGGCCGCAACGGCCGAGCGGGCCGCGTTTCTCCGGGGCGAGATCGAGCGCTACGGGTACGCCTATTACGTTCTCGACGCGCCGCTGGTGCCCGATGCCGAATACGACCGGCTGTTCCGCGAGCTGCAAGCCCTGGAGGCCGCGTATCCGGAACTGCTGAGCGCCGACTCGCCGACGCAGCGCGTCGGCGGCAAGCCGCTGCCGCAGTTCGCGCAGGTAGCGCACGTCGTGCCGATGCTGTCGATCCGCACCGAGACCGACACCGAGGCCAGCGGCGCGCGCGCCTTCGATGCGCGCGTGCGCAAGGAATTGGGCCTGGATGCGGCCGCCGCGCCGGTCGAATACGCGGCCGAGCTCAAGTTCGACGGCCTCGCCGTCAATCTGCGCTACGAAAACGGCGTGCTGGTGCAGGCCGCGACGCGCGGCGACGGCGAGAGCGGCGAGGACGTGACGCAGAACGTGCGCACCGTGCGCCGCATTCCGCTGCGCTTGCAGGGCGCGGCGCCGCCGGTGCTGGAAGTGCGCGGCGAGGTGTACATGAGCCGTCCCGACTTCGAGCGCTACAACGCCGGCCAGCGCGCCGCCGGCAAGGCGACCCTGGTCAATCCGCGCAACGGCGCGGCCGGCAGCATACGCCAGCTCGACCCGGCCATGGCGGCGCAACGGCCGCTGTCCTTTTTCGCGTACGGCCTCGGCGAAACCCAGGGCTGGGACTTGCCTGCGACCCACGGCGAAGTGCTTGCCGCGCTGGCCGCGTTCGGCCTGCCGGTCTGCGCGCACCGCGCCGTGGTGCAAGGCGCCGACGGCCTGATCGAATTCCACGAGCGCATCCGCGCCGCGCGCGACGACCTGCCCTTCGACATCGACGGCGTCGTGTACAAGGTGAATGCGCTGGCTTTGCAGCAGCGGCTCGGCTTCGTCACGCGCGAGCCGCGCTGGGCCGTGGCGCACAAGTATCCGGCCGAGGAGGCGCTGACGACGGTGGAGGCCATCGACGTCCAGGTCGGCCGCACCGGCGCCATCACGCCCGTGGCGCGCCTGGCGCCGGTCTTCGTCGGCGGCGTGACGGTGACCAACGCGACGCTGCACAACGAGGACGAGGTAAGGCGCAAGGACGTGCGCGTCGGCGACACGGTGATCGTGCGCCGCGCCGGCGACGTGATTCCCGAGGTCGTTGCGGTAGTCGCCGAAAAGCGGCCAATGCGCGATCTGTTCGGCGGCGAACCGCTGCACCCGCCCTACGTGCTGCCGACGGCCTGCCCCATCTGCGGCTCGGCGATCGAGAAACCCGAGGACGAGGCGATCGCGCGCTGTAGCGGCGGCCTCTATTGTCCGGCGCAGCGCAAGCAGGCGCTGCTGCACTTCGCCGGCCGCCGCGCGCTGGACATCGAGGGGCTCGGCGAGAAGATCGTCGATCAACTGGTCGACAACGACCTCGTCAAGACGCCGGCCGATCTCTACGGATTGGGTATGGGCGCCGTGGCGACGCTCGAACGCATGGCCGAGAAGTCGGCCGCGAACCTGCTGGCCGCCATTGAGAAGAGCAAGGATACGACGCTGGCGCGCTTCGTCTTCGCGCTCGGCATCCGCAACGTCGGCGAGGCGACGGCAAAGGATCTGGCGCGGCACTTCGGCAGCCTCGATGCGCTGCTGGCCGCCGACGAGGCGGCATTGCAGCAGGTGCCGGACGTCGGGCCGATCGTCGCCGCGTCGATCCGGCGCTTTTTCGCCGAACCGCACAACGCCGAAGTGATCAGGCAATTGCGCGCGGCCGGCGTGCATTGGGTCGAAGGCGAGCCGGCGCCGGCCGTCGATTCGCCGCTCGCCGGCAAGACCTTCGTCCTCACCGGCACGCTGCCGAACATGACGCGCGACGAAGCGAAAGACCTGATCGAGGCGCGCGGCGGCAAGGTTGCCGGCTCGGTGTCGAAGAAAACTGATTATGTGGTCGCCGGCGCGGAAGCCGGATCCAAGCTGGATAAGGCGCTTGCCCTCGGTGTTACCATCCTCGACGAATCGCAATTCAAGGAGTTGCTGGAGCGATGAAACCGCAGATCATGGAAACGGAGGTGGTCGCAAATTGTGACCACCTCGCCGGTAACAGGAGTGGCAAATGAAGAAAGTAACCAAAGCGGTATTCCCCGTCGCCGGCCTCGGCACGCGCTTCCTGCCGGCTACCAAGGCCAGCCCGAAGGAAATGATGCCCATCGTCGACAAGCCGCTGATCCAGTATGCGGTGGAGGAGGCGGTGGCCGCCGGCATTACCGACATGATTTTCGTCACCGGCCGCTCCAAGCGCGCGATCGAGGATCATTTCGACAAGGCCTACGAACTGGAGAACGAACTGGAGCGCAAGGGCAAGACCGAGATGCTCGATATCGTGCGCGGCCTGCTGCCCAAGGATATCAATTGTATCTACATCCGCCAGGCCGAGGCCTTGGGGCTCGGCCACGCCGTGCTCTGCGCGCGGCACGTGGTCAACGACGAGCCCTTTGCGGTGCTGCTGGCCGACGACCTGCTCCATGGCGAACCGGCGGTGATGAAGCAGATGGTCGACACCTACGATTATTACCACTGCTCGGTGCTCGGCGTGCAGGACGTGCCGCGCGCCGACACCCGCAGCTACGGCATCGTCGCCTCCCGGCCGCTGGCCGAGCGCGTCGAGCAGGTGTCGGCGATCGTCGAAAAGCCGAAGCCCGAGGACGCGCCGTCGACGCTGGCGGTGGTGGGGCGTTACGTGCTGACGCCGCGCATCTTCCATCATCTGGAGAACGTCCAGGCCGGTTCCGGCGGCGAGATCCAGCTCACCGACGGCATCGCCGCGCTGCTGGCCGAGGAGCAGGTGCTGGCCTATCGCTACGACGGCGTGCGCTACGACTGCGGTTCCAAGCTCGGCTACTTGCAGGCGATGGTGGAATTCGGCTTGCGCCATCACGAGGTCGGCGCCGACTTCGCGGCCTACCTGAAGGCGCGCTGATCATGGCGCCGGACGAAGCGAGGCGGATATTGGCCGAAGCCGATCTGATCGTTCCGGCCGCGCAAATCGAGGCGGCAGTCGCCCGTCTGGCCGACGAAATCGGTCACCGGCTGCACGAGAGCCACCCGCTGGTGCTGACGGTGATGGGCGGCGCCGTCGTGTTCGCCGGCCAGTTGCTGCCGCAACTGGCTTTCCCGCTCGAATGCGATTATCTGCACGCGACGCGCTACGGCGACGTCACCACCGGCGGCGAGCTGGCCTGGGTGGTCGAGCCGCGCGCGCCGGTGCAGGGCCGGACCGTGCTGGTGCTAGACGACATACTCGACGAGGGCCTGACCCTGGCGGCGGTCAAGCGCCGGCTGCTGGAGCAGGGGGCGCGCGAATGCCTGATCGCCGTGTTGACGGAAAAGGACCTGGGACGCGCAAAACCCGTCGTCGCCGACTTCGTCGGCGTGCGCCTGCCCAACCGCTACGTCTTCGGCTGCGGTATGGACGTCAGGGGCGCCTGGCGCAATCTGCCGGCGATCTACGCCGTGAAGGGGCTGTAGTCAGCCGTAGATCTTGCACATCAGCGGGGTGACCGCCGAGGTCGAGAAATAGCCGACCGTCGACAGGAGCGCGGCGGCGATGCCCAGTCGCCACGCCCATTGCAGCAGGTCGTCAGGCAGCTTCTTCACGTCCCGCGCGCTTGCGGTCGTGGGCCTTGAGGTAACGCTTGCGCAGGCGGATCGACTTCGGCGTGATTTCGACCAGTTCGTCGTCGGCGATGAATTCGACGGCGGATTCGAGCGTGATCTGGATCGGCGGCACCAGGCGCACGGCTTCGTCGGTGCCCGAGGCGCGCACGTTGGTGAGCTGCTTGCCCTTGATCGGGTTCACGACGAGGTCGTTGTCGCGGCTGTGGATGCCGATGATGATGCCCTCGTAGAGCGGATCGCCGGGCGAGACGAACATGCGGCCGCGGTCTTGCAGCTTCCACAGCGCGTAGGCGACGGCGGGACCGTCTTCGGCCGAGATCAGTACGCCGTTGCGGCGCTCGGCCATGGTGCCGCACCAGGGGCCATAGTCGTCGAAGACGTGGCTGGCGAGCCCGGTGCCGCGCGTCAGGGTCAGGAACTCGCCCTGGAAGCCGATCAGGCCGCGCGCCGGAATCCGGTATTCGAGGCGCACGCGGCCCTTGCCGTCGGGCTGCATGTCCTGCAACTCGCCCTTGCGGCGGCCGAGTTCTTCCATGACGCCGCCCTGGTGCGTCTCCTCGACGTCCACCGTGAGCATTTCGTAGGGTTCCTGTTTCTCGCCGTCGACTTCATGCAGCACGACGCGCGGGCGCGACACGGCCAGTTCGTAGCCTTCGCGGCGCATGTTCTCCAGCAGGATGGTCAGGTGCAGTTCGCCGCGGCCGGAGACTTCGAAGACGTCGGCATCGGCGGTGTCGTTGACGCGCAGCGCGACGTTGGCGAGCAGTTCCTTGTTCAGGCGCTCGCGAATCTGGCGGCTGGTGACGAACTTGCCTTCCTTGCCGGCCAGCGGCGAGGTGTTGACCTGGAAGTTCATGGTCAGCGTCGGCTCGTCGACGGCGATCGGCGGCAGGCCGACCGGGCTTTGCGGATCGCACAGCGTGATGCCGATGCCGACCTGCTCGACGCCGGTGACCAGCACGATGTCGCCGGCTTCGGCCTCGTCGTCGGCCTGGCGCTCCAGGCCGTGGAAAGTCAGCACCTGGCCGATCTTGGCCGTGCCGCGCGCTTCGTCGCCGTACATGACCGCCACCTGCTGGCCGGGCTTGATGTGGCCATGCTTGATGCGGCCGATGCCGATGCGGCCGACGTAGGAGTTGTAGTCGAGCGAGCAGATCTGCAATTGCAGCGGCGCGTCGGAATCGACGTCGGGCGGCGGCACGTGGTCGATGATCGCCTGGTACAGCGCCGTCATGTCGCTGCCGGGCTTGGCGGCGTCGAGCATGGCGTAGCCGTTCAACGCCGAGGCGAAGACGACCGGGAAGTCGGAAGCGCGTCTGCGGCATCGGGCCTTCGACGGCATCGACCAGCAGCAGCACGCCGTCGCCCATCGACAGCACGCGCTCGACCTCGCCGCCGAAGTCGGCGTGGCCCGGGGTGTCGACGATGTTGATGTGGGTGCCTTGCCAGTCGATGGCGCAGTTCTTGGCGAGGATGGTAATGCCGCGCTCGCGCTCGAGGTCGTTCGAGTCCATGACCCGTTCGGTCATCTGCTGGTGGGCGGCGAAGGTGCCCGATTGACGGAGCAACTGGTCGACGAGGGTGGTCTTGCCGTGGTCGACGTGGGCGATGATGGCGATGTTTCGGAGAGCGCGGGACATAGGGGTGTGGAACCGGAAAACTGGGGGAGTCTCAGCGTAGGCTTATACCCGCCTGGGGGAGGGCGCTACGCCAAAGGTAGAGGGCGCGCATTCTAGCACGCGGCACGGGGCCGGGACATGCCCATGCTAGAATTCACCGGGTTTTCGGAGGAGTTCCCCAGATGCTCGCAATCATCGGCGGCAGCGGCCTGACGCAGCTTTCCAGCCTCGACATTTCCCACCGCGAAGTGGTGCGCACGCCCTACGGCGAACCTTCGGGCGCCGTCACTTACGGTCGCATCGGCGGCCGCGAGGTGGTGTTCCTGGCGCGCCACGGCTACGGCCATACGATTCCGCCGCATCTCGTCAATTACCGCGCCAACATGTGGGCGCTGGCGAAAGGCGCCGGGGCCGACCACATCGTCTCGGTGGCCTCGGTCGGCGGCATTCGCGCCGACCTCGGTCCCGGCGTCGTCGTCATCCCCAACCAGATCATCGATTACACCTGGGGCCGCTACGTCACCTACAGCAACGGCGACGACGCGCAGGTGGTGCATATTGATTTCACCGAACCCTACGACCGGGCGCTGCGCGAACGTCTGCTGGCGGCGGCGGCCGGGGTCGGCGTAGACGCCGTCGACGGCGCGGTCTATGCAACGACGCAGGGACCGCGGCTGGAGACGGCCGCCGAAGTCAATCGCCTCGAACGCGACGGCGCCGACGTCGTCGGCATGACCGGCATGCCCGAGGCCTGCCTGGCGCGGGAACTCGACGTGCCCTACGCGGCGATCTGCGTCGTTGCCAACTGGGCCGCCGGCCGCGGCGACAGCGAACATGCCATCAGCTTCGACCGCATCGAGGAAGTGCTGAAGGAATCGCTCGGCAAGGCGCGGCGCATCGTCGAGGGGCTCTGCGGCGAGGCGGCATGATCCGCGCCGTGCTGCGCATGGGCGATCCGCGCCTGTTGCAGGTGGCGCGGCCGGTGACGGACTTTGCGTCGCCGGCGCTGCGCGAGCTGCTCGGCGACATGCGCGAGACCATGGAGCATCTCGACGGCGCCGGCCTGGCGGCGCCGCAGATCGGCGTCGATCTGCGCGTGGTGATCTTCGGTTTCGAGTCGAATCCGCGCTATCCGGAAGCGGCGCCGGTGCCGCTGACCGTGCTGATCAATCCCGTCATCGCGCCGCTGACCGCGGAGGAAGAGGAAGGCTGGGAAGGCTGCCTTTCCGTGCCCGGCCTGCGCGGCGTCGTGCCGCGCCTCAAGCGCGTGCGCTACGCCGGCTACGACGAGCGCGGACAAGCCTTCGCGCGCGAGGTGGAAGGCTTTCACTCCCGCGTCGTCCAGCACGAATGCGACCACCTCGACGGCATCCTCTACCCGATGCGGATGCGCGATTTCCGCCGCTTCGGATTCACCGACGCGCTGCAATTGGGCGCGGTGGCCGAAGAATAGTGGCGGCGTCGATCCGCGCTAGAATGCGGCGCTGAATTCGACCACCTGTTTCTGACCCGGACTCCGTTATGAAACGTATCGATGACCTGTTGGTCTGGCTGGCGCTCGTGCTTGCGGCCGGACTCTGGCTTTGGGCCCAGTTCGTGGGCGCCCCCACTTGGCACTTGCTGTTGCTCGTCGCCGGCCTGCTCGGCGCCAGCACCCTGTTTTCGCGCAGCGAGCGCGGCCGTTGGCAAGCGAAGCAATCGGCGCGCACCGGCGAACTCGAACAGGTGATGGCGGAATACCAGCGCCTTTCCGAGGAAGCGATGAACCATGCCGAAACCCAGTTCACCGCCCTGGAAAAAGACATGGAGGAAGCGCGGCAGATCATCCGCGATTCGGTGCTGAAGCTTTCCGGCAGCCTGACCGGACTGGAAAACCGGTCCACCGATCAGCGCCAGGTGTTGAATTCCCTGATCGGCGAGATGCTGGAAATGACGGGCAGCGGGGCGGAGAGCGAACAGCAGCAGGCCGGCCTGCAACGCTTTTTCGACGAGACCCACACGCTGATCGGCGAGTTCGTGCGCAAGATGGCCGAGTTGCGGGAAAGCAGCGCCAGCATCGGCGCCAGCTTCGAGCAGATGCAGGGTCAGGTGCGGCGCATCACGACCTCGCTCGACGACGTCGCCGACATCACGAAGCAGACCGACATGCTGGCGCTGAATGCCGCCATCGAGGCGGCGCGGGCCGGCGTGGCGGGGCGCGGCTTCGCCGTCGTCGCCGACGAGGTGCGCAAGCTGGCGGCGCGTACCGGCGGCTTCAACAGCGAGATCCGCAACGCCCTCAACGACATTCTGACTTCGCTGCAGGTGGTCGGTGTGCAGGTGACGCAGGCGACCCAGGCCGACATGAGCGTCGCCGAGCATTCGCAGGAAAACCTCACCAACCTGGGCCACGAACTGCTGGAGCTGACGGCCAAGGCGCGCGAGCATTCGCGTCACATCACCGAGGTGACGGAGCAGATCCAGCAGTTGACGCGGGACGGCGTTCTGGCGATGCAGTTCGAGGACATCGTCAGCCAGATGATGTCGCGCATCACCCAGAAGACCTTGAACGTCGGCGAATACCTGCATGCCTTCCTGCGCCTGCATCAGGACAAGGGCGAGGCGGACGGGCTGCTGCGTTTCCGCAAGCGCATCGACCGCCTGCTGGCCTTGCTGGTGGAGTCGCACACCCGGAACGACACGCTGGCTCCGGTCGGGAAGACCCAGAAACCGGAAGCCCAGGCTTCGGTCGAGTTGTTCTAGCAGCCGCCTTTCAGAGCCGCCAGGCCAGCGCCTCGTCGGCGCTGCGCAGCCGCGCCGACAGCACGCGCGAGATGTTGCGGTAGATCTTGACGCCGATTTCCGGGCGCGAATTGATGATGTTGTCGTTGAGGCGCACCAGGACGCAGGGCGTTTCGGCGGTGACGGTGGCGCTGCGCGTTTCGTTGTCGGCGAGCGCCATCTCGCCGAAGCTGTCGGTGGCGCCGAGCCGCGCCAGTTCGACCGCGCCGCTGCGGCCCTTCTTGGCGACCGCGGCTTCGCCGTCGATGATGATGTACATGTGCGTGCCGATGCTGCCTTCCTTGACGATGGTCATGCCGGCTTCGAAGGTGCATTTCTCGGCATGGGCAAGCACTTCGCCGATCTCGGCCGGCGAGAGTCCCTGGAAGGCCTTGACGCGCTCGGCCAGCTTGAACAGCAAGCGTTGCAGGTCCTGGAAGGTGAATTGTTCGCGTACCCAGCTCATGCGCGGCTCCAGTAGTCGTTGGCGGGGCGGCTGTTTGCAATGCCCGGGATTGGCCGCATCGAACCCGTTCAGGGCAACTGTAACACTTGCAGCAGTTCCTGTTCCAGGCGCACCAGAGTCGCCGTCTTCGCCAGTTCCTGGCCGCTGATCAGGAACGTGTCCTCGACTCGGTCGCCGAGGGTCGCGATCTTCGCAGTGTGCAGGACGACGTCGTGCCTGCCGAGGACCATGGCGATGGCGAACAGGAGGCCGGTGCGGTCGGCGGCCGTGACCGACATCACGTATTGCTGGCCGCGTTCGTCGGCGCGGATGCCGCCCTCGGGCGTGAACGGGAAATGGCGCACTTGCCGCGGCAGCCGGCTCGGCGGCGGCGCCGCGAGCGGCGGCTGCGCCTTGAGCTGCTCGACCAGATCGTGCTCGATGAGGCCGATCATGTCGCGGTAGGGCAACTGGCCGCTCGGGTCGAGCAGGATGAAGCTGTCAAGCGCGATGCCGTGGCGCGTGGTGTGGATCTTGGCGTCGACGATGCTGTAGCCGAGGCGGGCGAAAAAACCGCACAGGCGGGCGAACAGGAGTTTCTGGTCGGGTACGTACACCATCACCTGCAAGCCGCCGCCGAACTGGTTGAGCCGCGCCTTGACCACGGGCTGCGGCGTATCGGGCCGATAGTAGAGATAGCGCGTATGCCAGGCGATCTCCTCGGCGTCGTGGCGCATGAAATAGACGGTGTCGAGCTGCTGCCACAGCGGGTTCTCCACCTCCGGGCGCAGGCCGCGCAGTCGCAGCAGGCGCCGCGCCTCGTCCTGGCGCTCTTGCAAACCCACCGCCTGGCCCGGCTGGTCGCCGCGCAGGATGCGCAGCGTCATGCGGTAGAGGTCTTCGAGCAGCTTGCCCTTCCAGACGTTCCAGACCTTGGGACTGGTGCCGCGGATGTCGCAAACCGTCAGCAGGTAAAGCCCGGTGAGGCGGCGCTCGTCCTTGACGACCGCGGCGAAGGCTTGCAGGACTTCGGGATCGGCCAGGTCCTGCTTCTGCGCCACCGCCGACATGGTGAGGTGGTTGCCGACCAGGAAGCAGACCAGATCGGCATCCGCGCCGACTATGCCGTGATCGCGGCAGAAGCGCTCGGCGTCGGCGATGCCGAGCTGGGAATGGTCGCCGCCGCGGCCCTTGGCGATGTCGTGGAAAATCGCGGCGACGTACAGCAGCCAGTGCTTGTCGTAGCTGGCGATCAGGCGCGAGCAGAACGGGTATTCGTGGGCGAACTCGGGCATGGTGAGGCGCCGCAGGTTGCGCAGGACCTGCAGGATGTGCTGGTCCACCGTATAGACGTGGAACAGGTCGTGCTGCATCTGGCCGACGATGCGGCCGAAGGCCGGAATGTAATGGCCGAGGATGTCGTACTGGTTCATGCGCCGGAATTCATGCACGACGCCGCGCTTCTGCTGGAACAGCGACAGGAAGAGGGCGCGGTTGCCGGGATCGCGGCGGAAGGCGGCATCGATGCGGCCGCGCGCGTGCCACAGCGCGCGCAGCGTCCGCGCCGTCATGCCCTTCAATTCCGAGCGCCGCTGCAGGGCGAGAAAGGCTTCGAGTATGGCGCGCGGTTCGCGTTCGAAGAGATCGTCGCTGCGGATGTCGAGCAGTTCGCGCACCATCTGGAAGCGGCCGTCGATGACGATGGGCGGCGCTCTGCCGTCGTGGGCGATGCGCGCCGCCAGATTCAGCCGCACCAGGGTGTTGAGCTGGGTCACCAGCTTGGCGTTGCGATAGTAGCGCTGCATCAGCACTTCCGAGGCGCGCTTGGCGTGCGTGGCCTTGATGCCGAAGGCCTCGGCCAACGCCTCCTGGTGCTCGAACAGCAGGCGTTCCTCGCGGCGGCGGACCAGGTGGTGCAGGCGGATGCGCAAATGATCGAGGAATTCCTCGGCGCGCGCGAGTTGGCGCGCTTCGTCGGCGGTGACGATGACGGTGTCGGCGAGTTCGTGCCAATTGGTGCCCAGGTGTGCGGCGCGGGCGACCCAGAGGATGGTCTGCAAGTCGCGCAGGCCGCCCGGACTCTCCTTGCAGTTCGGCTCCAGGCTGAAGGGCGTCTCGCTGTAGCGCGCGTAGCGTTCCTGGAGTTCGAGTTGCTTGGCCTTGAAGAAGGCCTCGGCATCGAGCGCGGCGTTGAAGCGCTGCACGAAGCTCTCGAACAGTGCGCCGCTGCCGCAGACGTAACGGGCTTCGAGCAAGGCGGTCTTGACCGTGATGTCGCGTTCCGCTTCCTCAAGGCAGCCGGAAATGTCGCGCACGCTGTGGCCGATGTCGAGGCCGGTGTCCCAGAGCATGCCCACCAGTTGTTCGATGCGCGGCTCGCTGCGGACCTCCATGCCGACCGGCACCAGGATCAGGATATCGACGTCGGACGCCGGGAACAGTTCGCCGCGGCCGTAGCCGCCGACCGCCGCCAGCGCGGTCTCCGTCGGCATGCCGATTTCGCGCCAGAGTTCCTGCAACACGCCGTCGACGAGCTTGACGCGGCCGTGCAGCAGCGCCCGGGCGTCGGCGCTTTCCTCGTAGGCCGCCTTCAGCGCCGCTTGGCCGGCGCTCAGGGCCGCCTTGCAGCGGCCGACGCAGGCGGCGATATCCGCCGGGGCGGGCAGGGAAGACATCGACTCAGGAAATCGACTTCGGTCGCGGCGGACAGCCGGCGGACAGGGTCAGCACTTCGTGCCCGGTCGGCGTGACAACGATCGTATGCTCCCATTGCGCCGACAGGCTGCGGTCCTTGGTGACGATGGTCCAGCCATCCGCCAATTCCGAAATCGCCGCCTTGCCGGCGTTGATCATCGGCTCGATGGTGAAGGTCATGCCCGGTTCGAGCACGATGCCGGTGCCGGGCTTGCCGTAGTGGAGCACCTGCGGCTCTTCGTGGGACTTGAGGCCGATGCCGTGGCCGCAGAACTCGCGCACCACCGAGAAGCCGTTTCTCTCCGCGTGGTGCTGGATGGCGGCGCCGATGTCGCCGAGACGCGCACCCGGCCGCACTTGGGCGATGCCCAGCCACAGGCATTCCAGCGTCACCGCGCACAGGCGCTTGGCCAGGATCGACGCCTCGCCGCCGACGATGAACATGCGGCTGGTGTCGCCGTGCCAGCCGTCCTTGATGGTGGTGATGTCGAGATTGACGATGTCGCCCTTCTTCAGCCAGCGCTCGCTCGGCACGCCGTGGCAGACCTGGTGATTCACCGAAGTGCAGATCGACTTGGGATAAGGCGGATAGCCGGGCGGCGCGTAATTCAAGGGCGCCGGAATGCAGCCCTGCACGTTGACCATGTAGTCGTGGCACAGGCGGTCGAGCTCGGCCGTCGTGAAGCCGGGCTTGACGAAAGCTTCGATGTAATCGAGCACCTCGGCGGCCAGACGGCCGGCAATGCGCATCTTTTCGATGTCGGCGTCGGTTTTGATGGAGATGCTCATTGACTGGGGCGGCACGGCCGCGACTCTGAAGGGGCTGGGCATATTTTACCCGGCGCGGACTCCGCGCGGCGACGCGCGAATCGGGAATCGAGGCGGGCGGCATTAATGTCGCAAAACGCGTTGACACGATGCATTGAGTCGCTATAATTCGCCTCCGTTCTGCGGGAGTAGCTCAGTTGGTAGAGCGATACCTTGCCAAGGTATAGGTCGAGAGTTCGAGACTCTTCTCCCGCTCCAGAATCCTGGGGGAAAGCGCAACGCTTTCCCCCTTTTAGCTTCAAAGCCGGTTTCCTCCGGCGCGATCGCATAGTGGCCGTGCAACGGATTGCAAATCCGTCTACCCCAGTTCGATTCTGGGTCGCGCCTCCAAGATTATAGTTATAAATCAATGTGTTATAGGCACTGTTGTTATATGTATGACATGCAATAATGCCATATGCATGGGTAGCATAGAGTAGCGCAGTCGGTGCTTCGTCGATGCTTCTCCTGCTTCGCCCCCCTCGTTGCTCGCTAGTTCCCTTTTAGTGCGTTGATTAATTGAAAAAAATAGCGAACGTCGCGAGGTAATGCAACGGACTGGTAATCCGTCTACCCGAGTTCAAGAATCGGCTTGAGTAAGTTTGCGTGTCGTTTCACATGCGTTTCACGTTCGTCACCGGCCGGAAAACGTGTAGTTTGAGATATAGCATGCCATAGGAATATTTGCGCCCGTCTAACGTCTAACTGCGCTCTCGTGGTTGATTTGACGAGTGCCCTTTGAGCTTTCAGACCTTCCTCCACGACGGGGCCTCGTGTGAGCTACACAAGCACTACACCGTTCCACTCGTTGCCTTACCCGGGCGATTGCAGTTGGCGCGATGCCTGAAACCGCGCCTTTCCCCTTGTTCCGGAAACAACTGACAGTGTGGACGCGCGCCGACAGCTCCTGGGGCAATAATGTCAATCGGTAGCGGTGTCATGGGCTGGATGGTACCGGCCCTCAAAACAGCGCTTCCCGGTAGCGTTCCTTGCCGTCAAATAGCAGTGCCTTGATGCCGGCCTGGCCGCGTGCATCGATTGCGACGAGGATTGCCACCTTCTCGTTACCGCGTGGCCGCTCGATTTGTGCTCCGGTGCCTTCCTGAACGAAGTATTGCTCGATGCCATAGCGCACGCGCAGGGTCCGCTTCTTGACCGACTTGTTGGCCGCGCGATCCCATTCAGTGTCGCTGACCGATTGTACTTCTCCCGTGACCGCCAGCAGGCCCGGCGCGATCGCGTTGCGGCGATGATGGACCGCGACGGCTCTCGCGCCGTTTGGATCGGGTTCGAGCGCAACCCATACGGTATCGTGGCGCCGAAAATCCTTGTCACCCTCAATAGCGCTGTCGCCGTCGAGGGACAGCCGGCTAATGGTGTAGGCCAAGCGGACATAGTCGCCCATGAAGAGGGAGCGTGGATCGAGCGGTTCGGTTTGGAGAACGACCGAAGTGCCGGTATTGAGCGTCCATTGCTTGTCGGCGATCAGTGCCACCAACGCGGTAACCTGGACTGCGACGAGCATGACGATCTTCAGCCAGAGATTCATGATTGCCCCCTGTCTGAAATATTGCGCATCAGCGTCCTGCGTTTGCTCTCAAGCCAACCGCCTCCTGCCAGGAGCAGCAAGCCACCGGCCATGAAGAAGTGAGCGCGGTCCATGAGGGACCAGAAAGTGTCGAAGTAGCGGGCCAGTACCCAGAGCGAAAAGCCGACGAAGGCGCGATTTACCATCAGACGATCGCCGTGGCGGATGCCGAAATCGCTGATCCAGTACAGCACGCCGAGGAAGAACGCGTTCCAGAATAGGGCGGGCAAGCTGCCTCCGTGCGGAACAACGACCTTGGCTGCCAGCAGCAGAGGGAGGGCGCTAGCCAGTACAAGGGCAACACGCAGCGGTCTTTCAGGGCAATCGCATTTACCGCAACGGAGCGAGGCCGAGCAATGAGGCGCGATAGTCGGGAAGTCGGTCGGCGGTTTTGCGACGACCGCGTAAACTGCGCTTCGGGTACTGCTTATCCTGGCGCAGCAGGGATAGCGCGAACTTACGTAGGGCCGACAGGTTCTGCGGTGCGTGGCCTTTGCGCACCCGGCAGTCGTCCTCGCGGAACGTAACATCAAGTACCCAATGCAACCGGTTCTCGACTCCCCAGTGACTGCGCGCCGCCTTGGCAAAGGTTTCGGCATTGGCGATGCCCTTCGATCCGATGTAAAACGCCCGCTCGGTCGAGGTCTTGCCGTTCATCTCGCGCGTACGTTCCACCATGCCCACCCCCGCCAATTTTGGCCAGTGCTGCCGGATCGGACGATCCAGCCAAGCCAAGTCGCTCACCCACAAGGCACTGCGGGTTTCGATCCGTCCGTGATCCTTTTCGACCGTCTCGTGGCGACTCACCGGCAAGGCGCCGAATCCGCCAGCATCCGCCTCGGCGAAGAAGTCCCGCAGCGCACCTGCCAGCTTTCCCTGGTTGTCCTTGACCGCCAGCAGATAGTCGCCGCCACGGCCGACGATCTGCTGCGCAATTTCGGTCTGGCAGCCGATGGCATCAATGGTGACGATGCAACCCTTGAGCGTCAGCGTATCCAGCAGTGCCTTGATGGCGGCAATCTCGTTGCCCTTGCCCCGCGTGCCTTCCTGGCCCAAGCACAGGCCGCTGGCCGTGGCGAACGCGCTGACCATGTGCAGCGCCGTGTTCTCGCCATCCCGGGAACCGCATACCGTTTTGCCATCCAGCGCTATCACGCCATCGATCACACCGACCAGCCCGGAAATCCAGCTTCGGAAACTCTGTTCGAAGACCGCAGCATCCAGTACTCGGAAGACTCGCCCGAAGGTGTCGTGAGACGGCGTGCCATGCGGATCATTTCGCGCAGGTCGTGCCGTTGCGCCGGCCCCGTGCGCGGGTCGGCAAGCCCCGAAAATGCTTCGTTCAGCGTCATCGCCACTCCCGACAAAAATCGAGAGTAAACCTGAATTCATCAGGGTGCACAAGCTCCTGTCATAACGCCTTGTCCGTAAACGACTTTCTTTCAGGGTTTAAGACATCTGCGTGTGCGATTGCCCTGGTTCAACTATGGGAAGGCCTGTGTGCTGACCTACTGGGATTCTTAGGGCGCCGATCTTTAGCTTGACCGCACCGGAATTTTCGGCGGTCGTCTATCGGGGCTCTGGCCGCAGTGGATCGAACATGCCGGTTGCTGACACCTCCGAAGTACGTTCAGAACGTGTGCTACCTGGGGAGGCCGTTTCTGGGAGGGATGGTCGGCAATTGCGGCAGGAGTGGTCGGTTTGCGCGGTTCCGGTTTGAAGGATGTTGCTGTTCCGGCTCTCTCTTGGCACGAGCCATCGCGTTTATGGCCTCAAGAAAGGCATCGCGTGGATAAATCCAGTGGCGTCCGAACTTCAATCCAGGTAGGTCACCCCGCCTAGTCTTTTCTTGTACGGTTCCGACTTCGCATTTAAGCAATTGCGCGACTTTCTCAACCGTCAAGATCTGTTTCATGGCGGACCTTTTCGAATAGGACAACGTAGCCATCGATACAACCGAACCATTGGGTCGTAAATACCGTGGTCGTTTTCGCATCATATCTGCACGATATCCACCATGCAAAGGATATCGCCCGAAAGTGACCAAGCTGGCAGCCTTGTCGCCTTTGGCGATAGCGTGCGCGCCAGAAGAAAAAAGGCGGGGCTATCTCAAGAGGCGCTTGCCGACTTGGCGGGAATCGACCGTAGCCACATGGGAAAGATCGAAAGGGGAGAACGAAACGTTTCTCTCTTGAACGTTATAAGGATTTGCCGTGCGCTCGGGCAAAAAGCTCATGAACTTCTGCGCGAATCAGACCTATGACAGGGCATCCCAGTAGGTCTGAGGAAGACACAGGTAGGGAGCTATCTTGATAAACAAGGAGTAGCAATGCGAGAAGCAAAGCTATAACTCCTTGATTACAAAGGTACGCAACGGATTGCAAATCCGTCTACCCCAGTTCGATTCTGGGTCGCGCCTCCAACGACTCAGCGGCTTCGCCCGCTTTCCTGAACTGCGACTCGAATGGCAGGCGATCGGTCGCCGCGTCGTCCACCGTCATGACGATCGACGCCGTGCGCGGCATCGACGCGTCGCCGGAAGAGCGGCCGTGATGGTGGACGTGTCGGAAGCGGCGTCAGGCGCTGACCCGGCGCACCAGCGCGGCCGTGAACTCCTTGGTGCCGGCGCTGCCGCCCAGGTCTTTGGTTCTCACCTTGTCCGCGTTCAGAACCTGGTCGATGGCCGTACGCAGGCGTTGGGCGAGATCGCGCCGGTCCACGTGATCGAGCATCATGGCGGCGGCCAGCAGCAGCGCCGTCGGATTGGCGATGCCTTTGCCGGCGATGTCGGGCGCCGACCCATGCACGGCCTCGAAGATCGCCGCGTGCTCGCCGATGTTGGCGCCCGGCGTCATGCCGAGGCCACCGACCAGGCCGGAGATTTCGTCGGAAAGAATGTCGCCGAAAAGGTTGGTGGTGACGATGACGTCGAACTGCCACGGGTTGAGCACCAGTTGCATGGCACAGGCGTCGACGATGCGCTGGTCGCAAGCGATGCGGCCCTCGTAGCGCTTGGCCACTTCCAAGGTCGTTTCCAGGAACAGCCCGGTCAAGGCCTTCATGATGTTGGCCTTGTGCACGATGGTGACCTTCTTGCGGTTGTTCTTCACCGCATATTCGAATGCATATTCGGCGATGCGCCGGCAGCCGGCGCGGGTATTGACGCCGGTCGCCATCGCCACCGCGTGCGGGTCGCCGTCGATCGGGATGTAATGCTCGAAGCCGACGTAGAGGCCCTCGTTGTTCTCGCGCAGCAGCACGAGGTCGATGTTTTCGTAACGGCCGCCGGGGATGATGGTGTAGGCGGGGCGGACGTTGGCGTAGAGCTTGAATT
>JACRPB010000183.1 GCA_016214175.1 Rhodocyclales bacterium | reverse complement strand
CGATGCCGAGCTTGCGGAAATTGACGTCGAGCTGGGTGTGGGTGCCGCCGTAGAGCGTGCGCGCCGCGACGATCTCGTCGCCGGCCTCGCAGATGTTGAGCAGCGCGATCATCTGCGCCGCCATGCCGGTGGACGTCGCCACCGCGGCGCGGCCGTCTTCCAGCGCGGCGACGCGTTCTTCGAGCACAGCCACGGTCGGGTTCGACAAGCGCGAATAGACGTTGCCGAAGGTTTGCAGATTGAACAGGCTCGCCGCGTGCTCGGGCGAATCGAAAACGTAGGACGTGGTCTGGTAGATCGGCACCGCGCGGCTGCCGGTGGCGGCGTCGGGAATCTGGCCGGCGTGCAGGCAAAGCGTGTCGAAGCCGTAGTCGTGGTCGGGCATCTTGCAGTCCTTAATGCGGAATCCAGTTCGGGCGTCGCGAGGAAATCACGCGCGTATTGACGCCGAACCAGTTGAGGCCGCCGAAGAGGCGCGCATATTCGATCTTGACGCAGCGGTCCATGACGACCGTGAGGCCGGCGTCTTCCGCGATGCGTTGCGCTTCCGCGTTGACGACGCCGATTTGCAGCCACAGCGTCTTGGCGCCGATGGCGATCGCATCCTGCGCGATGGGCACGCAATCGGCCGGCTTGCGGAAGACGTCGACGAGATCGACCGGCACCGGAATCGAGCGCAGATCCGGATAGCATTTCTCGCCTAGGATTTCCGCATACTTCGGATGCACCGGTATCACCTTGTAGCCATGCTCCTGCATGTACTTGGCGGCGAAGTTGGACGGGCGGAACCAGTCGGCGGAAAGGCCGACGACGGCGAGGGTGCGGCTGTCGCGCAAGACGCGGCGCAGGGTGGCGATGTCGCTCATGGAACGGATTGGCGTGACGGAGAGTCACAATTCTGCGGATCGCAGCGAGGTCTGTAAAGCTCTCATTTTCGAGAAAGCGACGCCGCGGCCGCCCGTGAAGCTCAGTTCGGCGCAGAATCCGTCCAGGCATCGGCGCAAACGTTGATTCGGATCAATACCTCGCTACGTAATGCGCGGAAATTCGCTCCATGATCGCGCTCGCCGCGGCGACAGTGGTTTGACGAAGCAGCATCAGGCGGTTTCGGCAACGGCATGAACGCAGGAAACAAGGTGATCAAGATGAGAACAAACATTACGAAGGGCTTTTTGGCATTCGCTTCCGTGCTCCTGATGTTCGGCTGCACGCAGACCGGGGTGAAGACCTATCCGAACACGCCGGTCAAGGGCGTGGTCGAGGATGGCGGCAAAGAGACCTTCCGCAAAGTGGCCGATGCCACCGTCTGGCTGATTCCCGCCGCCGACGTCGCCGCCATGGGCAAGACGCCGATCGACATCAAGAAGGATGCGACCAATGACGAGCCGCTGGAAGACAATCTGGCGGCAAACCGCGGGCGCTATCTGAATGCCAAGACCAATGCCAAGGGCGAATTCGGCTTTGCCGACGTACCCGGCGGCAAGTACTTCGTCTATGTCGAACCCGCCGACGGCAAATACCTGCCGGGCGGCGACAAGTCGCGCAAGGCCCTCGGCACCGACGAACTGGGCGCCGAGCCCTTGCTGATCAAGATTTCCGGCAACGTGCCGGCCAATGCCACTTATATCGGCAGTTCCGCCTGCATCGAATGCCACGAGGAGCAGCAGAGTTTCGTCAAGACCATGCATCGGCTCGGCATCGCGCTCGTCGGCAAGCCGAGCAAGCTGCAGGACTACTCGCGTTTCCCGGACTTCAACAAGGGTCTGGACAAGCTCATGGCCGGCACCAAGTTCTGGTTCTACGGCTATGACAAGACGCGCGGCTTCGACAAGTACCAGATCAGCACGCGCGCACCTGCCGACATGTCCGCGGTGAGCTTCACCGCCACCTTCTACAAGGACGCCGACGGCAAGCTCAAGTTCCGCGCCGAAAACGCAAAGGATGCCAAGGATCCGGCGCGCGTCTATGCGGTGGAAATGACCTACGGCGGCGGCGTCTACAAGCAGCGCTACCTGGTCCGCGTCGGCGCCAACCTGTTCCCCTTCGTGCAGTTCAACCAGAACGGCGACGATGCCTTTGCCGACCGCAGCCGCAAGCCCTGGCGCGACTACCACGCCGACTGGTTCTACAACGAGCAAAGCGCCAAGCTGGCCGATCCGCCGCAGGCCAAGTCCTTCGACAAGGACTGCGCCTCCTGCCACTACAACGGCTACACCCTGACCAAGACCGCGGCGGGGGACTACAAGGCCGGCGCGAGCAACGATCGCAACGGCGAGCTGGACATCGACGGCGACGGCAAGCCGAACGAAATCAACATGGGTTGCGAAACATGCCACGGTCCGGGCTCGGTCCATGACAAGGCGAAGCAGATCGACATGCCGGCCACCATCGTCAGCCCCAACAAGCTGTCGGCCGAGCGCTCGTCGATGATCTGCGGCCAATGCCACAGCCGTCCGCAGGGCCATCTGAAGAACGACCAGCCCGTCAACGCGGCCAACAAAATGATGCTGCCGGGCACCGCCCGCAATGTCTTCCTCAAGGAGTACACCACGCGCGAGGACGCGGCCAAGGGCGACTACTGGGCGGACGAGCTTCATTCCAAGGCGCATCACCAGCAGTACACCGATTTCATCAAGTCGTCCAAGCACCGCAACGGCAACCATCTGGTGGCCTGCTCCGACTGCCACGATACGCATGGCAACGGCAAGTTCCCGCACCAGATGAAGGCCGATTCAAGCAAGGCCGACGCCTGCACCACTTGCCACAAGGACAGCACCGACTTGAAGGCGCACCTGGCCGACAAAGCCAAATGCACGGTGGACGCGAGCAAGATCACCTGCTCCGATTGCCACAATACCAAGACCATGCAGACCGGCGCCGGTCTGGGCAAAGGGCTGACCGGCAAGGACGGCAAGAACTACTGGCGGAACGACATCACCTCGCACCTTTACGACGTTCCGCGCAAGGACAACAAGGCGGTGAAGGGCGTGGAGCCGGGCAAGGCCATGCCCATCCCCTATACCCAGCCCTGCGGTGCGGCCTGTCACGACACCAAGAATCTCTAGCGACGAAAAAAACGGGCGCTCGCTGCGCGGCGGCGAGCGGCCTCGTCAGTTCCGCCACAAGAAGGCTTCGAACTCGGCCGGCGGCAGTGGGCGGCTGAACAGGAAGCCTTGCAGCAGGTCGCAGTGATGCACGGTGTTGAGGAAGTAGCGCTGCGCGTCGGTCTCGACGCCTTCGGCGACGACCTTGAGCTTGAGGCTGTGGGCCAGGCTGATGGTGGCGGCGCAGATGACGGCGTCGTTGTCGTTCGACTCGATGTTCTTGACGAAGGAGCGGTCGATCTTCAGTTGGTCGAGCGGCAGCCGGCTCAAGTAGGAGAGCGACGAATAGCCGGTGCCGAAGTCGTCCAGCGAAAAGCCGACGCCCATTTTCTTCAGGACGTTCATCTTGTCGATGGTGTCTTCGACGTTGGAGACCAGCAGGCTCTCGGTCATTTCCAGCTTCAAGCGCTGCGGATTGGCGCCGGTGTTTCGCAACGTCGCCAGCACGTGTTCGACGAAGTCGGCGTGACGAAACTGGAGCGGGCTGATATTCACCGCGACGGCAAGATGCGCCATGCCCGGCCGCGTCGCCCACACCGCGAGCTGGCGGCAGGCGGCTTCGAGAACCCAGCGCCCAAGCGGCAGGATCAGGCCGCTGGCCTCGGCCAGGGGAATGAATTCGGCCGGCGATACCATGCCGCCTTGCGGGTGCTCCCAGCGCAGCAGGGCTTCGACGCCGCGGCAGCGGCCGCCGGCGTCGACCTGGGCCTGATAGTGGAGAACGAACTGCGGTCCGCCGATGGCGTGGCGCAGATCGTTTTCGCGCGCGACCTGCGCGCTGACCGCGGCCTGCATTTCCTGGTCGAAGAAGCGCACCGCGTTGCGGCCCGCGCCCTTGGCCTGGTACAAGGCCAGTTCGGCCTGCCTCAGGACGTCGTCGACCGTCTCCTGCCGCGCGCCGAAGAGCGCGGCGCCGATGCTCGGCGTGCAGTGGAATTCGTAGCCGCCGAGCAGGTAGCTGCGGCCGAGCGCGTCCTGGATTTTTGCCCCCAGCGTCTCCACCCGGAGCGCCCCTTCCCGGACGTCCTGCCCCAAGTCTTCGAGCATGACGATGAACTCGTCGCCGCCGGGGCGCGCCACGGTGTCGCCGTCGCCGACGCAAGCGGCGAGGCGCTGCGCCGCCTGCTGCAACAGCAGGTCGCCCTTGTCGTGGCCGAGCGTGTCGTTGAGATTCTTGAAGTTGTCGAGATCGATGAACAGCAGAGCGCCCTGCCGCTGGCGGCGCGTACAGCTTGCGACGGCGCGCTGCAGGCGTTCGAGCCACAGCCGCCGGTTCGGCAGGCGCGTCAGAGGATCGTAGCAGGCGAGATACTTGATCTCATCCTCCGCCGCCTTGCGTTCGGTGATGTCGGTCAGCGCGATGCGCAGCACGCCGGGCTCGAGGTCCGGACGGATGCCGTCGAGCCGGACATAGACCGGGCGGCCGTCGCCGCGCTGCAAGGCCAGTTCGCAGGTCTGGCGGTCGGGGCGCCGCAGCACGGAGCGGACGAAGCGTTGCCAGCGCGCGCTGTCGCGGGCGGCGACGAAGCGGTCGAAGGGCAGATGCAGGACCGCGCCGCGCTCTTCCCCCAGCAGCGCCGCGCCGGCCGCGTTGATGGCGGCGATGGTCGCGCCGCCGCAGAGCGTGAGGTAGCCGACCGGAGCCAGTTCGTAGAGGTCGGCATAGCGCTCGCCGGATTCGGCCAGGGCGGCCTGGGTGCGCCGCAGTTCCTCGTTCTGCGCTTGCAGTTCGGCCTGATGCGCTTGCAGTTCGTAGAGGAGTTGTTCGGCGCGGCGAACCGATGCGTTGCGCGTCGCCGCACAGAGGCGGGGAAGCGCTTTGGCATCGCTCGTCAATTGCATTCTGGCTGGCATATCGCGTGGGCTGGCATCTGGAAGGCCAATGTAGCGGGCCGGGCATGCGCTGTGAATACCAATAGCGCCTGATAAGGGATACCGGTTTCGGGGTAGCGCGCCAGCCTGCCGGTGCGCCGAATTTTCTTGCGCCGAAGCGAACGCCGGCCGCTGCGCGGCGTCGAACTATGCGGTCTGGTTCGCGAAATACCCGTGAATCGCAGCGCGGGCTTCCGGTGCCGACCTGAGCGCCTACCGGTCCTGCAGCGCCGCCGAAGAAGGAGTCCGCCATGCCTGCCCTCGCCCAAACCGTTCTGGTTTCAGCAACGCCGCGCATCGTCGCCCTGCTTGGCCTCACCCTCGTCGCCGCTTGCGGCCGCGGCGGCGCCGAGGCCCCCGCCGGCATGTTCGGCGGTCCGGCACCGGTCGCGGTGGTCGCCGCGCGGCCGGAGGCAGTGCCCATGACCCTGGATTACACGGCGCAGACCCAGGGTTCGCGCGAGGTGGAGGTACGCGCGCGGGTCGCCGGCATCCTCCTCAAGCGCAATTACGTCGAAGGCGGCCGGGTCAGGGCCGGACAATCGCTGTTCACCCTCGATCCCGCTCCGTTCGCGGCGGCGCTGGCGCGCGCCGAAGCCGACGCCGCGGCCGTCGCGGCGCGCCATGCCCAGGCCCGGCGCGAGGCGGCGCGGCTGTGGCCCTTGTACGACGCCAAGGCGGTGAGCGAACAGGACTACGACGCCGCGGTCGCGGCGGAAACCATCGGCGCCGCCGACCTCCAGGCGGCCAACGCCCGGCTGCGCGAGGCGCAGTTGCATCTCGCCTGGACGCGCGTCGAGTCGCCGATCGCCGGCATCGCGAGCCGCGCGCTCAAATCGGAAGGCTCGCTGATCACCGGCCCCGACGTCCTGCTGACCACCGTCACCCAGACCGATCCGATGCACGTGATCTTCGGCGTTCCCGACAACGAGCGCCTGCAACTGCGCCGGGAGGTCGAACTGAAGCGCTTGCGCTGGCCCAGGGACGGGCGCTTCACGGTCACGCTGCGCCTCGGCGACGGCAGCGAATATGCGCGCGCCGGCGTCACCGACTTCGCCGACGTGCGCGTCTCGCACGACACGGGCACGAGCGAGGCGCGGGCCGCGATCCCCAATCCCGACGGCATTCTGCGGGCCGGCGAGTTCGTGCGCGTGCGCCTGTCCGGCGCGGTGCGCGAAGCCGCCTTCAAGCTGCCGCAGCGCGCGGTGCAGGACGGGCCGCAGGGCAAGTTCGTCTATGTCGTCGGCAAGGAGAACAAGGCCGAGCTGCGGCCGGTCGAGGTCGGCGAGTGGAGCGGCCAGGACATCGTCGTCACCGCCGGTCTGGCCGCAGGCGAGCAGGTGATCGTGGACGGCGTGCTGAAGCTCGGCCCCGGCGCACCGGTGCAGATCGCCCCGCCGCAGGCGGCGGCGCCCGAACGGAAACCGGGGAGCTGAACGTGTTCTCGCGCTACTTCATCGATCGCCCGATCCTGGCGGCGGTGCTCTCCTTCTTCATCGTCATCGCCGGGCTGGCGGCGATGCGCAACCTGCCGGTGGCGCAGTATCCGGAGATCGCGCCGCCGCTGGTGATCGTCGCCGCCACCTATCCGGGCGCCTCGGCCGAGGTACTGGAGAAGACCGTCGCCGCGCCGCTGGAAACGCAGATCATCGGCGTCGAGGGCATGATCCACATGAGTTCGACCTCATCCTCGGCCGGCCGCGTCGAAATCCAGAACGTCTTCGACATCGGCACCGACGTCGACCAGGCGGTGATCAACGTGAACAACCGCGTCAAGCAGGCCGAGGCGCGCCTGCCGCTGGAAGTGCGGCGCCAGGGCATCCAGGTCGACAAGGGCTCGGCCTCCTTCCTGCAAGTGCTCGCCTTCTCGTCGCCGGACGGCCGCTACGACGACCTCTACACCTCGAACTACGTGACGCTGAACGTGCTCGACGTCTTGAAGCGCGTGCCGGGCACCACCAACGTGCAGATCTTCGGCGCCAAGGACTACGCCATGCGCATCTGGGTGCGGCCCGACCGCCTGGCGCAGTTGCGCCTGACCACGGCCGACTTGACGCGCGCCATCAACGAGCAGAACGCCCAGTACGCGGTGGGCCGCATCGGCGAACCGCCGGCGGCGAGCGGCCAGGAAATGGCGCTCACGGTGAGCGCGCGCGGCCGCCTGAGCGACCCCGGCGAGTTCGGCGCCATCGTCGTGCGCGCCAACGGCGACGGCTCGCTGCTGCGCCTGAAGGACGTCGCGCGCATCGAGCTCGGCGCGCGCGACTACAGCTTCATCGGCCGCCAGAACGGCCGCCCGGCGACCCTGGTCGGCATTTTCCTCAAGCCCGGCGCCAACGCCCTCAGCGTCGCCGCGGAGGTGCGCCGCACCATGCAGCAACTCGCCGCGCGCTTTCCCGCCGGCCTCACTTACGAGATTCCCTACGACACCACGGACTTCGTCAAGGTCTCGATCCGCGAAGTCCTGATCACGCTGAGCGAGGCGATGCTGCTGGTGGTCCTGGTCGTCGTCGTCTTCCTGCAGAACTGGCGTGCGACGCTGATTCCGACGCTGGCGGTGCCGGTATCCCTCATCGGCACCTTCGCCGGCCTGCATCTGCTCGG
>JACRPB010000118.1 GCA_016214175.1 Rhodocyclales bacterium | reverse complement strand
CCCTTGCCTTCCATGACCGGCTTGGCGGCCAGCGGGCCGATGTTGCCCAGTCCCAGCACCGCGGTGCCGTTGGTGACCACGGCCACCAGGTTGGCGCGCGAAGTGAACCGCGACGCCGCGCCGGGATCGGCGACGATGGCATCGCAGGCGGCGGCGACGCCGGGCGAATAGGCGAGCGCGAGATCGCGCTGGTTGGTCAGCCCCTTGGTCGGGACGACGGCGATTTTTCCGGGCGTCGGGAATTCGTGGTACTCGAGCGCGGCAGTCGACAGATCGGTGTTCTGGTTGTTATCCATGATGGTGGGCGTGGGGGAACAAGGCGCAAGTTTACCCGTTGCAGCCTGATAGAACCATTAGGAGGGTCTATTCTGGCGTTATTGCGGCGCAGCATTTTTGGGGCCACTGTGGGAGAATCTGCGCCTCCTCACCAGCGAAAGCCTAGCCATGAAGCGCGTCGTCTTCAATCAGAAGGGCGGGGTCGGCAAGAGCACGATCACCTGCAATCTCGCCGCCGTGGCGGCTTCGCGCGGTCAGCGCACCCTGGTGGTCGACCTCGATCCCCAGGCCAATTCGACTCGCTACCTGCTCGGCGACCAGGCGGTGGACAACACTGCCACCGAGTTCTTCGACCAGATGCTCAACTTCAAGCTGCGGCCGAAGGCCACCGAGGAATTCCTGCAGGCGACGCCCTTCGCCAACCTGTTCGTGCTGCCGGCCGACCCGGCGCTGGAGGAACTGCAGGCCAAGCTGGAATCACGCTACAAGATCTACAAGCTGCGCGAGGCGCTCGACGCGCTGGAGGACTTCGACCAGATCTGGATCGACACGCCGCCGGCGCTGCACTTCTACACCCGCTCGGCCCTGATCGCCGCCGACGCCTGCCTGATTCCCTTCGATTGCGACGAGTTCGCCCGCCGCGCCCTCTACACGCTGATGGACAACGTCGCCGAGATCCGCGCCGACCACAATGCCGACCTCGTCGTCGAGGGCATCGTGGTCAATCAGTTCCAGCCGCGCGCGTCCCTGCCGCAGCGGGTGGTCGACGAACTGCGCGCCGAGCGGCTGCCCGTGCTGGACAGCCATCTCTCGGCCTCGGTGAAGATCAAGGAGTCGCACCAGCAGGCCAGGCCGATGATCCACCTCGACCGCAGCCACAAGCTCTCGCTGGAGTTCACGGCGCTCTACGACGAACTCGTGAAGGCCGAGAAGGCCAGGTCGAAGTCGGCGGCGAAGAAGCGGGCTTAGAGAAAGTCGAGGAGCAGGCGGTTGAAGGTTTTTGCCTGCTCGAAGTTGCACAGATGCGAGGCAGACGGTATCAGCTCGAAACGGGCTCCCGGGATCTGCGCGGCGATTCTCTGCCCCATGGCCGGCGGCGTGCCGGCGTCGTCAGCGCCGGCGATCACCAGTGTCGGGCAGCGCAGGGTCCGCAGCCGGTCGGTGGCATCCAGCGCCGCGATCGCCTGGCCGCTGCCCATGTAGCCTGCGGCGGGAGTGGCGCGGATCAGATTGCCGATGCGCGCCATCACGTCCGGGTGCGCGGCCCGATACGGCGGCGTAAACCAGCGTTCCAGGGTCGGCGCGACCAGCGGTTCGAGGCCGTTGCTGCGCACGGCGGCGATGCGTTCGGCCCACATGGCGCGCGCGTCCGGCGGATAGCCGCTGGTCGTGCTGACCAGCACCAGTTTGTCGATGCGGTCCGGCGCGGCCAGCGCGACATGCTGGGCGATCATGCCGCCCATGGAAATGCCGCAGAAGTGGACGCGCTCGACGCCGAGGGTATCCATCAGGCCGAGCACGTCCGCCGTCAGCATCGCGAAGTCGTACGGGCCTTCCGGCGCGCTGCTGCCGCCGTGGCCGCGCGTGTCGAAACGCAGCACGCGGAAGTACGGCATCAGTGCAGGCATCTGCTCGTCCCAGAGCGTCAGGTCGGTGGCCAGCGAGTGCGACAGGATCAGCCAGGGGCCTTCGCCCTGCACGTCGTAGCGGATGGCCATGCCGTTGGCGTGCACTGTGTCCATCAGACCGTCTCCAGTTTGGCGACCGACAGCGCCAGCCACTTCATGCCGGCATTGCCGAAATTGATCTGGGCGCGCGCATCCTCGCCGCCGCCTTCGAGATTGACGATGATGCCCTCGCCGAATTTGGCGTGGCGCACGCCCTGGCCGATGCGATAAGCCGTTCCGCTGCCGCTGGCGCGTGAAGAATAAGTCGCGCGCGGCTCGTCAAGAGTCAGCCGTGACGATACGCCTCCATGCGCGCCACCCTGCTTCGCCATGCGCGGCGTCAGCCATTTGACCAGCCCGGCCGGGATCTCCTCGATGAAGCGCGACGGCAGGTTGTAGCGGGTCTGGCCATGCAGCATGCGCGTTTGTGCATGCGAGAGGTAGAGCCGCCGCCGCGCCCGTGTCACGGCGACGTACATCAGGCGGCGCTCTTCCTCCAGGCCGTCGCGCTCGACCAGCGAGTTCTCGTGCGGGAAGAGGCCTTCTTCCAGGCCCGTGAGGAAGACGATGTTGAACTCCAGCCCCTTGGCCGAATGCGTGGTCATCAATTGCAGCGCATCGTCGCCCTCGCCAGCCTGATGCTCGCCGGCCTCCAGCGCCGCGTGCGCCAGGAAGGCAATCAGGTCGGCCGAGAGTTCGCCCTCGGCACCCACCACGCCTTCTTCGGCGACGAAGCTGGCGGCGGCATTGACGAGTTCGTCGAGGTTGGCGAGGCGGTCCTGGCCTTCCTTGTCGGCCCGGTAGTGCTCGCGCAGGCCGGACAGCTCGACGACCTGGTCGACCAGTTCCGGCAGCGGCAGGTGCGCCGATTCCTTCATCTTCGCGATCAGCGCCACGAATGCCGCGGCCTTGCCGCTGGTTTGCGCAGCGGCCGCGAACAGGCTGCTGCCCGCGGCCTTCGCGGCATCCTGCAATTGCTCGATGCTGCGCGCCCCGATGCCGCGCGTCGGGAAATTCACCACGCGGGCGAACGAGGTGTCGTCGTCCGGGTTGGCGATCAGGCGCAGGTAGGCCAGTGCGTGCTTGATCTCCTGCCGCTCGAAGAAGCGCAGGCCGCCATAGACGCGATAGGGCAGGCCGGCCGAAAACAGCGCGTGCTCCAGAACCCGCGACTGGGCATTGGAACGGTAAAGCAGTGCGATCTCGCTGCGCGCATGGCCGTCGCGCGCCAGCGCCCTGATCTCGTCGACGACCCAGCGCGCCTCGTCGAGGTCGGAATAGGCTTCGAATACCCGGATCGGCTCGCCGGCGCCGGCCTCGGTCCACAGGTTCTTGCCCAGCCGGTTTTCGTTGTTCCTGATGATGGCGTTGGCGGCGTCGAGGATATTGCCGTGCGAGCGGTAGTTCTGTGCGAGGCGGATGACGGTCGCCACCTTGTACTCGCGCTCGAAGTCGCGCATGTTGCCGACGTCGGCGCCACGGAAGGCGTAGATCGACTGGTCGTCGTCGCCGACCGCGAACATCGCCGCTTCCGGACCCGTGAGCAGCTTCAGCCACCGGTATTGCAGGACGTTGGTGTCCTGGAACTCGTCCACCAGCACGTAGCGGAAGCGCTCCTGGTAATGCCGGCGCAGCGCCTCGTTGCGCGACAACAACTCGTAGCAGCGCAAGAGCAGTTCGGCGAAATCGACCACGCCCTCCTTGTTGCACTGGGCGTCGTAGGCCTCGTACAGTTCGACGCGCTTCTTCGTGTAGCTATCCCAGGCTTCGACGGCGGAAGGCCGCAGCCCCTGCTCCTTCTGGCCGTTGATGAAGTGCTGCAATTCGCGCGGCGGGTACTTCTCGTCATCGACGTTGAGTGATTTCAGCAGCCGCTTGATGGCCGACAACTGGTCCGAGGAATCGAGGATCTGGAACAGTTGCGGCAGGCCGGCGTCACGGTAGTGGGTACGCAGCAGGCGGTTGCACAGGCCGTGGAAAGTGCCGATCCACATGCCGCGCACATTGATCGGCAACATCGCCGTCAGCCGTGCCATCATCTCCTTGGCGGCCTTGTTGGTGAAAGTGACCGCTAACACCTGCTGCGGCGTCATCTGGTTGGTGGCAATCAGCCAGGCGATCCGCGTAGTGAGCACCCGCGTCTTCCCGGAGCCTGCGCCGGCAAGGATCAGGGCGTGCTGCCGCGGCAGCGTGACCGCCGCCAGTTGCTCCGGGTTGAGACCTTCGAGGAGATTCATCGACGGATTATAGGACGTGGGCCGCCACGCTCCGGCGCACCAGAATTGTGCAGGACAGCATTGTGGTCAACCGCAGCTTGTAAAGCCGCATTGCTGTCCATACAATATGTATTGCTGCACTGCAGCAAAGGAGATCGCCATGAACGAAACCACCCTCGCCAAGGCGCCCAAGATCCTGCCGTGGCTGGCCCACAAGGCCGGCATCGACGATCGACGCGCCCTCACCCTCTGGCACGCCGCCCTGAGGCACGCCGCCCATGCGCACGCCCCGGAAACCTCCGACTACTGGCAGGCCGCCATGGATCGCCTGCTGGAACTCATCGCCGCCGAATCGCAGCGCGCAGATGTCGAGTCCTTCGGCTGGCGGCCCTGGGCACGCAGCCTCGCCGACGTCTGGACCGTGCGCATGGACATTTTCGATGAAATCGCCCTGGCGCCGATCCGTGCCTGGCGCATCCTCGGCCAGAACCTCCGTCAGCCGCTGATCCACTGACCGCGACGCCCGTCGCAAAGTTGCCGTAGCGCCGCTTCCACCGGGCCCGATAGGGCCCGGGGAATCCCATAGAATCGGCGCATGAACCTGAAGGCGATCCAGTACCGGCTGCAGTTCGACTTCCAGTTGGCGGTCATGACGCTGCTATGCGCGATCGCAGTGGTCGGGATCGCGCCGTTTGCCGTCCTGCGGGCAGTCAATGAGCAGTGGCTCGCCTTCACTGTCGACATGGTCATCGAGGCCGGTACTCTCGCCTGCATGATCTACGCCTGGCGAACCGGTGACTCGCATCGTCCCAGCCTGGTACTGGCCTACTTCGTCGGCGCCATGGCCATCGTCGCCATCTACGTGCTCGGGCCGGCCGGCAAGTACTGGTTTTATCCGGCGATCGTCGCCAACTTCTTCCTGGTCGAACGTCGCCACGCACTGCTGATCGCCCTGGCAGGACTCGCTGTGATCTTTCTGGGCGGCGGACTGAACGGCTCGCCGCTGACCGAAATTGCCTCCTACCTCGTCACCGCCACCGTCTGCGCGCTGCTGGGTTACGCCTTCGCCTACCGCACGGCGATGCAGCGCACCCAACTCGAAGCCCTCGCCTCGAAAGACCCCTTGACGGGATTGTTCAACCGCCGCACCCTGCTCGAAGCGCTCCAGTCGACACATCGCGACTTTGCGCGCGACGGCGAAACCCGCGGCCTGCTGGTGGTCGACCTCGACCACTTCAAGCATATCAACGACAGCTACGGGCACCTCACCGGCGACCAGGTGCTGGTCACGCTGGCGCAGCAGCTCGAGCAGAACGTGCGCACGGGCGATCGCCTGTTCCGCTACGGCGGCGAGGAATTCATAGTCCTGACCCTGCCCAAAGACAAGGACGGACTCGCCATCATGGCCGAAAACCTGCGTTCCGCCATTGCGCGCAACCTCGACGACGGGCACGGCCACGGCGTCACGGCCTCGCTCGGCGGCGCCCTGCTGCGGCCGGGCGAAGCGGTACAGGACTGGTTCGCGCGTGCCGATACCGCCTTGTACGTGGCCAAGAACGCCGGACGGAACCAGGTCGTCATCGACCCCGGCCAGTAGCGTCCGGTCGCCCGGCGGCCACTGCCCGGCGCGTATAATTCGCCCTTTTTGCGAACTCACGGCTGGCCATGCAGGAAAAGTACATCCCCCAGGAAATCGAGCGGGCCGCCCAGGCCCACTGGCAGTCCACGCAAGCCTTTCGCGCCGTCGAGGATGCCGCGAAGCCGAAGTACTACTGCCTGTCGATGTTCCCCTACCCGTCGGGCAAGCTGCACATGGGGCACGTGCGCAATTACACCATCGGCGACGTGCTGACCCGCCAGCACAAGATGCGCGGCTACAACGTCCTGCAGCCGATGGGCTGGGACGCGTTCGGCCTGCCGGCGGAGAACGCGGCGATCCAGAACAAGGTGCCGCCGGCCAAATGGACCTACGACAACATCGCCTACATGAAGCAGCAGCTCCAGTCGCTCGGCTTCGCCATCGAC
Source organism: Rhodocyclales bacterium (assembly GCA_016214175.1). Classification (GTDB taxonomy): domain Bacteria; phylum Pseudomonadota; class Gammaproteobacteria; order Burkholderiales; family Rhodocyclaceae; genus Nitricoxidireducens. The sequence continues at coordinate 2,075 of JACRPB010000118.1, read as the reverse complement.
TGGCAGCGCGAGCTGGCGACCTGCCGCCCCGAGTACTACCGCTGGAACCAGTGGCTGTTCCTGCGCATGCTGGAAAAGGGCATCGCCTACAAGAAGACGCAGGTCGTGAACTGGGACCCGGTCGACCAGACCGTGCTCGCCAACGAGCAGGTCATCGACGGTCGGGGCTGGCGTACCAGTGCGCTGGTCGAAAAGCGCGAGATTCCCGGCTACTACCTCGGCATCACGCAATATGCTGACGAACTGCTGTCGGCGCTCGACACGCTGCCCGGCTGGCCCGAGCGCGTCAAGACCATGCAGGCCAACTGGATCGGCAAGAGCACCGGCGTGCGCTTCGCCTTCCCGTACACACTCAACGATGGCGACGGCAAGCAGGATCTGCTCTGGGTGTTCACCACCCGCGCCGACACCATCATGGGCGTTACCTTCTGCGCCGTCGCCGCCGAGCATCCGCTCGCCACGCGCGCCGCGCAGGACAACGCCAAGCTCGCCGCGTTCATCGAGGAATGCAAGCAGGGCTCGGTCATGGAAGCCGACATGGCGACCATGGAAAAGAAGGGCATGCCGACGGGCATTTTCGTCGAGCATCCGCTCACCGGCGCCAAGGTCGAAGTCTGGGTCGGCAACTACGTGCTGATGAGCTATGGCGAAGGCGCCGTGATGGCCGTGCCGGCGCACGACGAGCGTGACTTCGCTTTTGCGAAGAAGTACGGTCTCGCCATCAATCAGGTCATCGACGTGCAAGGCAAGAGTTACTCGCTCGATGCCTGGCAGGAATGGTACGGCGACAAGCAAAATGGTGTCTGCATCAATTCCGGCCGCTACGACGGGCTCGACTACCAGCAAGCCATCGACGCCATTGCCGCCGATCTCAAGGCAAAGAAGCTCGGTGACACTCAGGTGCAGTGGCGCCTGCGCGACTGGGGCATTTCGCGCCAGCGCTACTGGGGCTGCCCGATACCGCTGATCCACTGTGAAAGCTGCGGCACCGTGCCCGTGCCCGACGATCAACTGCCCGTCGTGCTGCCCGAAGACTGCGTGCCGGACGGCTCCGGCAATCCGCTGCTCAAGCGTCCGGACTTCCTGAACTGCGCCTGCCCCAAGTGCGGCAAGCCGGCGCGGCGCGAGACGGACACGATGGACACCTTCGTCGATTCGTCGTGGTACTACGCGCGCTTCGCCAGCGCCGGCGCGCCGACCATGGTCGACAGCCGCGCACCCTACTGGATGCCGGTCGACCAGTACATCGGCGGCATCGAGCACGCGATCCTGCACCTGCTCTATTCGCGCTTCTGGACCAAGGTAATGCGCACGCTGGGCCTCGTCGACTACGACGAGCCCTTCGCCAACCTGCTGACGCAGGGCATGGTGCTCAACCACATCTTCAGCCGTCGCACCGACAAGGGCGCCATCGAGTATTTCGCGCCAGAAGAAGTCGAGTTGGTGCGCGACCAGGATGGCACAATGAGCGGCCACGTCACCGGCGCGACGCTCAAGGCGGACGGCTCCGTCATCGACTACGGCGGCATCGGCACCATGTCGAAATCGAAGCGCAACGGCGTGGACCCGCAGGCGCTGATCGAGGAATACGGCGCCGACACCGCGCGCTTCTTCATGATGTTCGCCTCGCCGCCCGAGCAGACGCTCGAGTGGTCGGACTCAGGCGTCGAAGGCGCCTACCGCTTCCTCAAGCGGGTCTGGGCATTCGGTCACGCACTCAAGTCACGCGCCTCCGACAAGGAGGCCTCGTCGCTGCGCCGGGAAATCCACCTGCTGCTCAAGCAGGCCAACTACGACCTGGGCAAGATGCAGTTCAACACCGTCGCCTCGGCGGCGATGAAGATGCTCAATGCACTGGAGAAGTCGGCCGGCGATGCGCACGAGCGCGAGGGCTTCTCCATCCTGCTGCGCGTGTTGTCGCCGATCACGCCGCATGTCTGCCATGCACTGTGGCAGGAACTCGGCTACGGCAAGGACATCCTTGCCGCCCCCTGGCCCGAGCCGCTCGAGGCAGCGCTGGTGCAGGACGAGATCGAACTGGTACTACAGGTGAATGGCAAGACGCGCGGCAATAT